>CAYPYF010000022.1:0-36810 GCA_964414675.1 uncultured Dehalococcoidaceae bacterium | reverse complement strand
GCAGCGCGCGCTCAGCGCCGACGAGCAGGAGCTCGTCGACAAGTCGCATCACCCAGGAGGACAAGCTCCCCGTCGGCCGTTGTGCGACGTGCGGCGCGTACGCCACCGTTCCAGGCGGCAGCGCCGGGTCGGTACGTATGAACTCGAGCGCACTGTCATCGGTCGTTGGAGGCGTAGCCGGGGATGAGGGAGGATCGACTCGACGCTCCTCAGCGAGCAGGCGAAGGAAATCGTCGAGGTCTGAGATCACCTTCTGGCGGCCCGCGAACCAGTCAGGCGACCAGATCCGATAGACCGTCCAGCCCAGCCGTTCGAGCACGGCCTGGCGGGCGATGTCCCGATCGCGAGCCGTCTCGGAGCCGTGATACGTCGCCCCGTCGCACTCGATGCCAGCAAGATACCGCCCGGGTTCATTCGGATCGCGGACGCCGAGGTCGATCCGGAAGCGACTCACCCCCACTTGTGTATCCACCTGCCAGCCGCGCACGCGGAGCTGCCGCGCCACCTCCTCCTCGAACGAGGAACCAAACTCGTCAACATCAGTCGCGCGCAGGTTTTCGACCAGCGCGACAGGACCTCGATCTGCGTAGTCGAGGTAGCGCCGGACGAGTTGACCTCCCGAGCCCACGGTCGGCGGGATATCGCTCGCGCGCAGACTACTGACCAAGATCGTCTTCTGCCGCGCGCGGGTCACCGCGACATTCAGCCTCCGATAGCCGTCGTCGCGCGACAACGGGCCGAAGTTCAGCACCGGCGTGCCGCCAGCGTCCTTGCCGTACCCGAAGCTGAGGATCATCGTGTCGCACTCGTCGCCCTGGATGGTCTCGAGGTTCTTCACTCGTCCGCCGGCGTCGAGCCAGTTCTGGAGCAACATGGCCTCTCCTGAGCGGGCCTCGATGCGTTCCTGGATCTCCCGTCCCTGCGCGATCGACATCGCCGTGATCGCGACCTCTTGCGACGGGTCTCGCTCCAACTCATCCACGAGGAGATCAATCACGCGCTCGGCTTCCTGCGGATTCGTCCGCGAACCTCCGCGACCGTAGACAGCGTTGGGGAGGTACTCGAAGTGGACGCCGCGAGCGGGATGAACCGACCAGGACGCAGGGAACGTCAGTAGCGAGCCGTCATAGAAGAGATGGTTCGAGAACGCGATCAGGCGTTCGTCGCGCGACCGGTAGTGCCAGAGGAGGCGCCGCATCGGGAGAAGTGTTTCGCACTCCTGGAGCACGCTTTCGAAGCTGGTGCCCGGAGCGTCTTCGTCATCCTCCGTACTCGACGTGTCGATGCTGCGATCGAAGAAGCTGGTTGGCGGCATCTGCTGGCTGTCGCCGACGACCACGATCTGACGGCCATGCGCCATCGGGACGACCGCATCAGCAGTCGGGATCTGCGAAGCCTCATCGAAGATGACAACGTCGAACCGATACGCCGGGTGATGGAGGAACTGCGCGACGCCAAGCGGCGAGGTCACGATGCACGGCTTGAGCTGCAGGATCGGCGTCGCGGCGTGCGAGAAGAGCCAGCGCAATGGCTTGCGACGCTTTGCCTGCACTTGCTGACGGAGGACGCCGAGCTCGCTCTCGCGCGGAGCGATACCGTCCATGCCAGGTCGATTCGGGGCCACCGCGTTAAGCGTTGTCGCCACGGCGTGCCGCTGGAGCGCCTCGTCCGCCTCGGCGAAGCGATGCCGCAGGCGTTCCCGTGTTGGGGTTTCGACCTTGAGCGCAGGATGGGAGTTAGCGGCTTCGATCGCCCAGCGATAGCGGAGCGTGAGGTCCAGCTGGTCACGGATCGAGGTCTCCGCAGGCCGCTGCGCGAGGATCGACACTAGCGCCGCTTCGATGTGATCGGGGGCGCCTCGCGCCGCTCGCCCTCGTGCCCGGACCGTCGCCTCGAGCACTGCCGACTCGCAGACGAGTGGAGCCGCCACCGCGGAAAGCTCGCCGATCACCCGACTCTCGGAGTATGACGGGATCCAGCCGCGCAAGGTGTTCTGGGCGGACTCGATCTCGCCGACGTACTGCTCGATCTGATCCGCGAACGAGCCCTCGTCCCCTCGAAGTGTCTCGCCGCCGTCAGCCCGCCAGTGGGCCTCGAAGCCGCGGAGGCTCCAGTACCGCGGCGACAACCATCGGCTCCAGGCGGTGCGAATCCGACCGAACTCAGCGAGCTCTCGACAGGCTCCTGCGAGGTCTCGTAGGCCGTCGAGGTTCTCCGAGATGTATCGCGAGGGAATCGCACGACCAGCGAGCAGTTCGGCACGCCGCTCCTCAGCAGCGGCCAACTTCTCCGCGGCGGACAGCGCCTTGGAGCCAGCCTCCGGATCCCATTCGCTCCTCCCGGTCTTAAGCCAAGCCGGCGCGACGCGGCTCAATACCTCCTCGCCCAGATCGTCGAGCGAAGCAGCTGTTTCGAGCACGCGCTCCAACCAGGTCTCGTCGACCTCACGGATTGAGGGCACTGGTGGGGGATCGGGGACCAGATGCGCGTCATCGAAGGCGGCCCAACGCCCGAGGAGCCGATACGGCGAGGACCATGCCGCCGAACCAAGCCGTGTGTGCAACTGCTCGACATACTCGTTCAACTCTGCACGGAATGAGGTGACCCGTTCCGGCGCAGCGGCATTCGTCGCGTACTGTCCCGGGCCGTGCTCAAGGATCGCGGCGATCTGATCGGCGATGTCGCGCTTCGCCCCCGCGCCTCCCCGCGAGCCCGAGATCTCTTCCGTGATGTGCAGGACCACCTCCCCGAGTCCGGCATCCTCAAGGTTCCCCACGACCACATCCCGCGCCGCCCGCTTCTCCGCCACGAACAGCACCCGCTTGCCGGAGGCCACGGTGTCCGCGATCAGGTTGGTGATGGTCTGGCTCTTGCCGGTGCCGGGCGGCCCCTGGATGACGAGACTAGCGCCATCCTTCACGGCCAGTACCGCCCGGAGCTGCGACGAGTCCGCCGGCACGACCAGCGCAACGTCCGCCGGGGAAACCTCCCGGTCGAGCGAGCTGATCTCGCGGATCGATGTGGCGGCTATCAACGGCTCGGCGTCCCCGCACAGGGCACGGAGGACCTGCTGCTCCGCGATCTCGTCGACGAGCCGCTCCATCTCGCGGAGGAGGGCGATCTTCTTGAACGAGAAGGTGTCGATGCGGGTGATCTCGCCGGCGGACGTTGACCAGTGCCGGCGACCCTCGATGGCGCGACCCCACGCCTGCGTGACGGACTCGGGCGTGAGGTCTTCGTCCTCGTCGACCGACACCTTCAACGAATACTGGTGCTCCATGAGGTGGATCAGCGTGATGTTCGGCTCGATCGGTGCGTTCGGCTCTCGCACCAGCCGTTGCTCGCGGCCGTTGCGCTCCACGCGTACCGGGACGAAGAGTAGCGGCGACCGCACGACCCGCGCGCGCCGACCATTCGGCAACTCCACCGCCTCGTCGGACGGGCCGGGCGCCCGGGTGTCGTCCGCCCACGTCAGCCAGCCAAAGCAGGCATGGAGCACATGGACGCCCTGCTCTTCCATGAAGGTGCGGTTCATATCGCCAAGCTGCTTCAAACGACGTAGACCGGCGTCGCCAGCCTCCTCGCGAGCACGCTCAGTGGTAACCTGCTGCCCGACGAGCACCCGTTCGTCGACACGGATCCCATCGCCCTCGATGAGTGCAGCCCAAGCCTCGGGCTCACCCATCTGGAGTTCCAGCGTCTGTCGTGTCGGGCGGTAGTGCAGGGCGCGGTTGCGCCCGCTCAAGTCGAGGAACTGCCGTTTCCAGCGTTCGATGTGAGGACGGATGTCGAGTCGCGTTTCAACAGTCAGTTCTGCTGACGATGATTCCTCGGACATCGCGATTCGTCCTCGCCAACCTGCAAAGTGGTTGAAGTATACGTCTCAACCGATCACTTCAAGATCGGCTGACATGACCTCGCTACCTCTGACGGAGCCATCAGATTCCCAGGCGCTCTCGAACGTCGCCGAAGTCAGGAGCAGTTGCAAAGACGGTCTCAATATCCTTGCGGTACATCCGCTGGTTGCCCTGTAGCTCGTATGTCAACGCTCGCTCATACCGGGCTCGTTGGAGCAAACCGGCGTCTCGCTTGCTGGAGCGCAGAGTCGCCTTGTGGGTCTCCTGTGCCGCATCAAGTAGCCCAAGGCGTCGCAATGCAGCGCCTCGAAAGACGAGCGCTGCCAAGGAGACATCATCCTCATTCCCGAGTCCATCCGTGACCCGGATGACGTCCTCAAAGGCACCTGCGTCCAGATAGAGCTCCGCGAGGGAGCACGCCACGACCGCCTCGTCTGCGCCCGCATCGCCAAGTCCCTCCAGGAGGTCGATCGCATCATCGGTTCGTCCTGCCACCTGGTATGCCTCGGCGAGGACCATTGCGGCACCAAACTCATCGTGTTCAACCGGAACGCGCAGACCGGGCACCACGATCACCTCGACTCGCATGTCGAGCCGACCACAGAATTTCTGCATGAAGCGATCCGGGAGGCCAGTCGTACTGGCTAGGACCTGCTCAAGGTCTGAGATGGCCTCGGCGTCACGGTCCACGGAAGCAAGCGTGAATCCTCGAAAGAGCGCAGCCGCACTGTTATCGGGCGCCGCTTCCCGAGCGGTGGTGAAGTGCGTCAAGGCGTCGGGCAGTTCTCGTCGGACGTAGGCGATCAGTCCCTTTCGAAACGACTTCTCAGCTTTCGAAGCGAACAGCCCCGATCCGGGGATCGCCTGCTCGATGGTCTGCGGTATGGCGGCAACTGCTGCCTGAGAGCCACTACCACCTTGGCCACGACGACTGCCGCCGGTCGAACGACCCCCGCCAGAGCTGCTCGTCCAGTGAAGGCCACTTCCGGGTATACCCACGGACTTCGTGCGACGTCCTGATGTCGAGACCGTATACCCGTAACCTCGACCGCCAAGCCGCACACTCGCGCTCTTCTTACCAACGTTGAGCCGGATTCCCGGCGCGAGCTTGACCGATCGCCGAAATCGCATCGCCATAGAGAGCCCTCCCTGGCGGGACTATACCTGTCATCAATCTGGCTTGAGATGCCGACAGGTCGCCAAGCCAGGGTGGGATCAGGTGTCGCCTACGTACTTCTCTCGACGGTTGCGAAATGCGGGATGTGTTCCCTCCAGAACCTGGACTACCCTCTGATTGATCGCGAGGGTCTCCAAGGGGCCGGACTCGTACTGAAATTGATTATCCACCTTGCTCGCGTTGATGAATTGATCGGCGTCGCCTACCACCGCGAGATTGGGATTGTGGGTGACGACTATCAGTTGTCGTCGTGACTTCGCTGACTTCAGCGCGTTAACCAACAGCTGAAACACAGTTTCGTTGTCCCAGGTTCTCCTCTGGCTGGTCGATAATGAGTGGCACGTCGCGCTGGTCGACCAAGAGGTAGAACGCGAGGAGCAGCGTACCCTTCTCGCCTGGCGACAGTTGGTCGAGCGAACGACCTTGCGATTGAAGAATGAACCGGGGAGTGAGGTAGCTAAGGCCGAATACGAAGTCGTACAAGACGGCTGGCTCGTGCCGCGCACGCAGTTGGTCCGCAATGAACACCGACCGCCCCTCTGCCGAACGACGGTCGTGGCGCAGGTGGTCATCGACCGAGCCAACGAACGCGAGCACGGCTTGTTCAGAGTCTAGATCAGTCTGCTCCATCAGGCGTTCGCTGACACGGCGTCCTTCATCCCGCCCCATGAAGCTCCCCGAGACGGCGAGGTTGAGGTACTCAAGGAACTCGTCGTGAAACGACGGTGCCGCGAGTGACACCTCGAAGTTCAAGCCCATCGCATCACGGATATCGCTGCTCTCGGCAACAAACCGCTCTACGGGCTGGTACACGGTGCGAAACACATCTGCTAGTTGCCGAAGGTCACGGTAGATCGCGCGGCTGATCTCAATTCTCTCTGCGCGCAACGCTGTGAGCTGCTCGGGGATTCGTTCCAAGGCACCTAGCGATGCTCGTGCGCCCTCAAGCGAATTCAACTGTTCAGCAGAGCCAACAAGGGCCGTACGAGACTCGGTCCATCGCTGAAGCGCCTGGACGGCTGCCTGATAGTGACGCTCGGGCTCGTCCAGCTGATGGGTCAATTGCTCGACTGCCGTCTTCTCGGCCTCGAGAAGGAACGCGAACGATTCTGGCCGTTGGACATCGATGCGCCCAAGGGCTGCAGTACGTTCCTCGACCACCTCTCGACCTCGCACCACCAGTCGGTCTCGGTTGATTTCAACGGCGAGCAACTCGGCGTCATTGAGCCCGAGCAGCCCCAGATCTGTTGCGCTATCCCGCCGGAACTGCGCGATAGCTTCCTCGAGGTTCGAGATCCGTTGGTTCACCCGCGCGACAGCCGCGTCCTGTTCGTGCAGTCTGCCCACCTGGGCTCGCGTCTCATCGATTGCAGCTTCAAGCTCCGCAATACGCGCCCTATGCCTGTTCAGTTCATCGACGATCTCCGCCTTCCTGGCCATCCCTTCCGGCTGTCCTGCCAGCGGCACTGGGTCGGAAGGACGCTGGCCGTCGAGTGCTGCCAACTCTCGCTGTCGATCAGCAAGGTTCGATTCGAGGCGTCGGCGATTCTCGGGTCGAAGTTCCTCTTCATGGCTCGAGATTCGCTTGTTCAGCCCCCCGACGCGCGAGCGCAATTGGGCCACATGCTCTAGCAGCGGGCGGGAACGCGCGCCGATGAGTCCTTCGAGACTCTCCTCACCAAGGCGCTCCTCGTCGGGGACATGGAGGAATACCACGCGATTCAGTTCCCGAGTAAACAGTCCTCCGTCAGCATCAGGAACCTCGTTGCAGATGACTTCAAGGAAGTTTTGAGGGATGTACTGCACCTGCTCGGACGTGCCCTCGAGTACGCCCTCATCCAGGCCAAGCCTGGTCACGTCGCTCGAACACCAAGTGAGGGCAACCTCATACTCACGGGAAGGGTTCGTTCGCGGATCCCGAAAGCGATTGCCGTTCAGGAACGAGAAGTATTCATTCCGAGAAGAAGCTCCGGCGAGAGCAATGATGTCGGCGAGAGCGCTCTTGCCTTGTCCCTTCCCGCCATAGATCACGATGAATCCTGGATTGAGGTCTAACCGAGCATCAAACCATGTGTCAGGCGCGTGAGATCCGCTCTTCTTGACCACCTCGACCGACCGGATGAACTTCGTGGGGTGTTGCGAAAGGCGCGCCCGCAACGGTGGCTGGTCGCCGACAAAGACGCGGGCGTCGTACTCCTGAATTGCATGACGAAGCCCTTCGATGGTCGGAGCAGCGTTCACCCAGGTGAAGCAGTTGCCTATGCGATCTTTGTCCGGCGATGTGGAGAACGAATGAGCATCGCTGCAATCGAGGAGGCGAGCATTCACCTGTTCCGTCACGAGCTTTGTCTGGCTGGCGTGGAATGCCGTCGGCGACTCAGCTGCCGTAAACACGATGTCCGCTCGATTGATGATCGTCTTCTTGTCCGCGACCATTCGGCCTTGCCAACAGCCAAGAGATGACGACGCGCGAAGACCGGTTTATCAAGCGCGGTGAGGACATTGTCGAGGGTGACGTTCAGGTGGTTAAACCCCTCCTGCAGATCAGAGTCGAAGTCCACGAGGCGCTCCGCGGGGACAGTCGCTTTGATCTGGTGTCCTAGATCTGCGAGAGCATCCCGGGTGATCACGCTGCGCCACTGGACTCGGTCCGCATAAGTAGGCGACAACTCATACTTGCTCGCGAGGGCACCATGGAACTGTGCCTGGATAACATCAGGATCCAGCTCGTCCGAGAAGATTACGTGTAGATTCACTCGGCTCAGTTGCCCGTCGGATCCGCCAAACTTGTCAAGCCGGAGTTCAACGA
Organism: uncultured Dehalococcoidaceae bacterium; assembly: GCA_964414675.1. Taxonomy (GTDB): domain Bacteria; phylum Chloroflexota; class Dehalococcoidia; order UBA2979; family UBA2979; genus W-Chloroflexi-9. The sequence goes on along the minus strand of CAYPYF010000022.1, from coordinate 28,967 downwards.
CGGGGAAAACGGTTTCGATGTTCTGAAGCCGACCCGCGGCTCTCGCGTCCAGTATCCGCCGGTAGCCATCGAGGAAGATGTAGTCATTGATCCCCAGAACGCGGAACTCTGGCGGCAGTGATTCGAGATCCGCCAAGAACGCCTCCCATACGGCGTCCTCGTCGCCCGGATAACGGTGGACAATGGAGGCAGGGGTGTGGACATGGAGATCCCATTTGCCCCAAGTAGAGCCGATCGGCCATGTCATCTTTCGCCGCCCCTGCTACCCACCGATGAGCCAAACAAAGCGAATCTACTCCAACCGATACCGCCTGTCCCGTCAGAAGGATGCCCGACACAATTCGTCCTGATGCCTCACCGGAAAAGAACCGAAGTTGGGACGAGTACTCGCGATCGACCGCGAATGGCGCGGCGCGGCCCGTGTGTACACGTGCCAGTCCTCGAGGTAGCGGCCACAATGGAGCAGGATGATCTCGACGGGGCGCGTGCAGCCGGACCGGATCCTGCAACTCTCAGGATGGAAGCCCAGAGTTCACTACAACCGAGGTGGTGTTTCTGGTAGTGTTCATGGTGGTGTAGAGATATGGAGGGCAACCATGGTGAACGCCACAACCGAGGAGGCCGTCCACGGGCTGGCGACACGCATGGAAGTCCCGGACCTCGTGCGGTCGCTGCTGGACGTCCTCGGCCAGAGGCTGACGGCAGTCGTGGCCGGCGTCAGCGACGCGAAGGCCGTCGGCAAGTGGGCACGGGGGGAACGGACTCCGCATCGCGACGTGGAACAGCGACTCCGCCACACGTTCCAGATCGTCCAGTTGCTCCTCCAACATGAGTCGGCGGAGACGGTGCGTGCCTGGTTCCTGGGCATGAATCCTCACCTGGACGATCAGGCTCCCGCGCTCGCGCTCGGCGACCGTCCCGAGCGAGTGCTCCAGGCCGCGCGGGCGTTCGTCGCCCACGGGTGAGCCCGGTTCGCAGCGCTACCGCACCGCGGGTCGAGCTCTATCGCATTGGGCACCTCCCTGACCCGCTCGCGTGGCCGCCCAAGGCGGTCGGGGGAGCCGGGCGCTTCGATGATCCATTGGGCGAGTTCCGTGTGCTGTACGCGGGCCAGCGGCGTACGTGCTTTTTGGAAACGCTCGCCCCGTTTCGTCCGTCAGTGGAAGCGCTTGCCGCGTTGCAGGCGATCGGCGGTACCGATGAGCCTCTGCCCGCACCGATCGTCCCGGCCGACTGGTACCAGAAGCGTGCCGTCTCGCGGCTGCGGCTGCTGCAGGGGCAGCAGTGGCTCGACGTCCGAGCGACGGCAACGCACGAAGCGCTCCGTGCCGAACTGGCACCGCAACTGGCGACGTGGGGCATGAAGGACCTCGATCTGGGAGACATCCTCAGCCGGGATCGTCGCGTTACGCAGGCCGTCGGCCGCTGGGCATACGCGGCCGGATATCAGGGCCTGGTGTACGCAAGCCGCTTCGGCTCGGCGGCAAGCCTGTGGGCGATCTTCGAGGGGGCGCGGTTTGAGGCGGTCGGTGTCGCGCAGCCCATCGTGCCGGACGATCCCGATCTCCTCGCCGCCGCGAAGCTCTTCGGCCTCACGATTTAGCTTGCTGCGATAATGTCGCGCGGCAGGAGTGAGCCCGCGCTGGTCGACATCTCGGGCGTACCGCCGCCTGCTCACCTAGTCTGCTCGGGAGAAAGCCTCAGTCGAGATTCGACAGAAACTGTATGTCACTGACTGATGGTGGACGGTCGGACACGCCTGCAATCAGCAGCGAACCCTAGTGGATAGAGGGTGGCCTCGTCGTGAACGATAAACTGCGGCAGTCAACTCCTCAGCGTCACTTCGAATGGGTCGGGGGCGCAAACTCAGGGGGACACTAGGGGGACACGTCGACGAACAACGCTTGACGATCGCGGAGGCTTAACCCCCGAACTGAATCTGAACGAGGCGTCCGTGGACGCCCGTAGACGCCCCTCTAGTGATGCATGAACTGCGGCGCGACGAGCGGCTGTAGCTAGGAATCCGTTGGAAACACTGAGGATTCTGATCGCGTTGTGATCACTAGAGGGGCGTCAGGAGGCCACGACCTCGCCGACCCGCCGAAGAGCACGTCTCCGAGGCGGTCGGCGGCCTCTCGCGGGAGCTCGGGAAGGACATGGGAGTAGGTGTCCGAGGTGATGCTCATCTGGGAATGCCCCCGGACTTCTTGCACCACCTTCAGGACCGCGACCGCCGCCGCTGGCAGCACCAGCGTCCGGCGACTCTTCTCGGTCTTCGGCTCACCAAGAGCGAAGGTGTCTCCCTCCTCCTTCCGCGCCACGACCGGCATTCGGTACAGGATTTGCTCAATCCGCACCGTCCTCGTGTCGAGGTCGACGTGCTTCCAGCGCAATCCGAGCGCCTCACCGATCCGCATCCCCGTCGCCCCGAGGACCACGAACACAAATTCGAGCGGATGCTCGTTACAAGCGGCCAGAAACCACCTCACTCCTCTGGGGTCAGAGGCTCGGCCTTGACGCGTGTCGCGGGCGCACTCACCAGACTTGCGACGTTCTTCTCGACATAGCCGTACCTGAAGGGAATCTCCGGGGCTCGACGCAGGATGATGCGGTGATTCGCCAGGGTCCTCGCGCTCAGCCCGCCTTCGGTCTTCGCCTGCATGTACGCCCGAACGTCAGATGCAGCTCCCACCGTAACCGCGAGCTCACCTCGAGCCGTTGGTGGCATTCGCCATCACGGACGATCACACCGTCAGGAAGAGATGCCCAGCCTGTCGAGCCTCTCTTGATTGCACGCATTCTCTCGTTTCGATAACGTCTGGCGCTCAGTGCTTCGAACTCGCTAGGTCTTACCATTCTTCAGTCATCGCATGGAGCTCTGCAGAGAAGCCCCGGAATGCGCATTGGGCTGTCTCGCGCGCCGCTCCTCGACGCTGTCCGTGAGGCAGAGCGCTCTGCTTCGATCCTTGATCGCGTACGGCTTCTTACCTGTCGCGCGCGTGTCGAGTGCGCGAACGAGCGGAGGCGTCTCCGACGAGGCGAGCGTCGTTTCGTCCGGGTACGCGACGACGGCACGGCCGGACACCCCGCGCATCAATTCCCGCTCGTTGTCCCTCAGGCGATCGGCTGGATGGCCACTCTCAGAAGGGTTCGTGCGTGAACGCGCTTTTCACCCTGGTTGCGCGCCGGCGCCGCTCGCGCTCCTGGCAGGTGCTCGCGGGCGCTGTCGCGCTCGTGACGCTCGCGTCCACGATGTGGCTACCGTCCGCGAGAGCCGCCGAACTCACCGACCTCACGTTCACGCTGGAGACGGCGCGCGCGGGGGAGACGGGGGTGGTGACGATCCATTACACGAATGCGACGCTGATTACGGCTGCCGGTGCTCGGGTCCAGATCACGTTCCCGGCTGGATTCGATCTCTCGGATGTGGCGATCGTCCAGTCTGCTGGATTCCCCCTCGGGTGGCTCGAGGTGCCGTTGACCGTGCACGCGCAGACGATCGAGTTCGTCACCAACGGTTCACCTAGCGCCAACCCACAGAATCTCGACCTTTCCACTCCTGGCCAGCCGGTCACGATGAGGCTCACCGGCGTCCGGAACCCGGTCACTGCGGGACCAACCGGCACGTTTAGTTACGCCATCGTGACGCATGGTGACCAGGGTACCGCCGCGGGCGCCATGATCGTCTCCGGGCCCCCGGACCACATCACCCTCGCGGGGCCGGCCGATGTCGAGGCGGGCGCGGAGAGCAGCGAGTTCACCCTCACGGTGGTCGACGCGTACGGCAACCCGACGGACGTCGGGCAGGACACGGTGTTCAACCTCACCTCGGATTCGGTCGGTGTGCACTCGTTCAGCACCGGCGCCACGGCGACAGTGCCGAGCGGTGAGGCCACCGCGGAGTTCACCTACCAGGACGTCCATGCGGGTGCGCAGACCGTCGCCGCCACATGGGCCTCCGGCATCGACGCGGGGCTGGAGGGTGACTCCGACACGCATGTCATCACGGTCACGCCGGGCGATCCGACGCAACTCGCGTTCGCGGCAGACACCATCGGAGGCACCAGCACCGCCGCTGGCCTGGTGCTCCCTCCGGTCGAGGTCGAGGTCCAGGACGAATACGGCAACCCCGCGGACGTCCCCGACCTGGAGGTAACCGCCACGCTGCAGACGGGTGTCGGTGAATTCGTCCCCCTCGCCACGACGACAGTAGCGGCGGTCGATGGCGTGGCGACGTTCAACAACCTCGGCATCGACCTCGTGGATGACGACTACACGATCCGGTTCAGCCAGGGTGCGCTGTCTCCTATCACCACGGGCACGTTCAGCATCACGCCGGACGTTGCGGACCACCTGGTGACCGTGGTATCGGACGGTGCGACGACCGCCGGGGAGTCATTCACGCTGCTGTCGGTCACGGCGCTCGACCAGTGGGGCAACGTTGCCACGGGCCACTCGGGTCCGCGGACGCTGGCCTACACGCTCTCGGCGGGGGCGAACGGCCCTGCCGGCGCCCAGGACGTGTTCACGTCGGCGGTGGTGTTCGCGGCGGGGCGGGTCATGTCTCCCCTCCACACCACGCTGCACCGCGCTCAGGCCGCCGTGACCATCACGGCAGTCGACCCGCTCCTCGGGAATGTCGTGGGCAACGTGGCCTCCGCGGCCTTCGAGGTTCGCCCCGGCACGGCCGCGCGCCTCGTCGCCACGTCCGCAGACGCCGCAGCCGGCGCAGGCGAGGCGATCGAGGTGACGCTCACGGCGGAGGACGCGTGGGGCAACCTCGCGACCGGCTACACGGGCGACGACATCCCGCTGACGCTGGTGAGCCCGGATGACCTGAGGGCGCCCGATGGCACCGACGCGACCATCGACGCCGTGGTCGACTTCAACGAGGGCGTCGCAACGTTCACGCTCGAGGTGTACCGCGCCGGCGCCTCCGTCGCACACGTTGCGACCGAGGATGTCTCCACGGCCGCCAACGGGGGCACGGGCCTCGCGGTGACCATCGCGCCGGACGAGGTGAGCCTCGCGGACTCCACGGCCGAGGCCGTCGGTGGCGCGTCCGTCATCGTGTCCGACGCCGCGAACCAGGATATCCGCGTCACCGTCCGTGACCAGTACGAGAACCCGATCAACGGGGCACCGGTCACCCTGGGTGCCACGGGTGACGCTGAGATCGATGACGACTCGATCGGTACCAACGCGTCGGGCGAGACGACCTTCCTGGTCTCCAACCGGACAGTGGGGACATCGACCTTCACGGCCACGGTCCTGGGCTACGGCGCCCTCGAGGATCAGCTGGTGGTCACGTTCTTCCACGGCCCGGCCGCCTACTTCGAGATGACCGGACCGGGCGCGTACACCGCGGGCGCTGAGGCCAGCATACCGGTGGTCATTACGGCCTTCGACGAGTTCGGCAACCAGGCGGACGGCGCGAATGGCGGCGATGCCTCGTACGACGGCCTCAGCGAGGTGGCGCTCACGTTCAGCGGCGCCACCGCCGGGCTCGGCATCCCGGAGGTCCGGAACGGTGGCGCCAGCACGGCTTTCGGCAACCCGGTCCAGGTCACGTTCGACAACGGCCAGTCCACGGACGACCTTCGCCTCACGCTCTTCGCGGCGGAGACAGGCACGATCCATGTGAGCGGAGGCGGCATCTCCTCGGCGCTGGGGGGTGTTGGGCTCGCCTTCACCACGTCCGCCGTGGCCGCGAATGCCGGCCAGTCCTCCATCGCCCTGAGCGCGGATACCGTGGACGTTGGTGAGACGGTGACGATCACCGTCACCGTCCGCGACGAATTCGGCAACGTCAGCGGGGGCGGCGATGACGTCGCGGTCTACGTCGACGGTGCGCTACACGCGGTCACGGGCGGCGACCTCACGGATCACGCAGACGGCACCTACACGGTGGGCTTCACGGCCCAGGCTTCCGGCAACTACCACGTGCAGGCCTACCTCAGCCGGGACGATCAAGGCGACGAGATCGGCGCGGCGGTCGACATCGAGGTCTCCGGTGCGGCGGTAGTCGCCAGCGTGTCGCTGGACGAGATCGGCGCCGGTGAGGCCGTCCAGGTGGCGATCACGTACGTCTCGGCTCATCCGGTCGCCTCGCCGGGCGGCTCGATCCAGATCACGTTCCCGGACGGCTTCGGCCTCAACGCTGGGACGATCGACGCCACGGTGTCCCTGGATGGCGTCGGGGACCACGCGGCCGGCGTGGCTGTCACCGGCAACGTGGTGACCATCACGCTCCGGGACGCCCTGTTGGCCGGGGATGTCGCCATCACCTTCATCGCCGGTGTCACCAGCCCGGAGGAAGCCGGCCCGACCGGGGCCTTCTCGCTCACCACGCGTTCCAGCGGGGCCGAGGTCCAGCGGGACGACGCGTTCAGCCCGACCGACCAGATCGTCGCCGGCCCGCCAGCTCAGGGGCAGTCCACGGTGGCCGTGGACGTGACCACAGTGAACGCCAACGGTGTGGGCCGGGCCAGGGTCACCGTCACCGTGCGAGACCAATTCCGGAACCCGATCAACAGCGTCGTGGTGTCCGTGTCCGGCGCAGAACATTCCACCGTCACCCCGGAAGGCGACCCCATCACCCTTCCGTCGGGGATCATCGTCTTCACCGTCACGAATGACACGGTCGAAGAGGTCACCTACACCTTCACCACCGGCGGCGGCGACGTTGGGCAGGCCACGGTCAACTTCGTAGCGCCGGTGGTGGACGCTGCTGCCTCGAACATCTCACCGCTCGCGCAGGCCGGCTACGAAGCCACCGCCGATGGCCTCGACTCAGGGGAAGTCACGGTCATCGTGGTCGACACGGACGGGCAGCCGATCCCGGACGTCACAGTCACCCTGGGCCAGGGCAGTGGCGGTTCTCAGATCGCCAGCGACGCAGTTACCACGGACGGTGCGGGCGTGGCGGCGTTCAGCGTGACGAGCACGAAGGTGGAGACGGTGACTTACACCGCCAGCGTCGGTGGCGTCACGCTGGCGGAGACGGCGCAGATCACCTTCACGCCAGGCCCCCGGGACGCGACGACCACGCTGTTCCAGGCGAGTCCCGCTGGCGCGGTCACCGCGAGTGCCAACGTCACGCTCACGATCACGCTGCGCGACCAGTTCGCGAACCACCTCGGCGCGAGCGACTCCGGGACGGAGGTGGTGGTCTACCTCGGTGACCCGGAGAGCGGGGGGACGCTGTTCGCCGGCGGCAACAGCGAGGGTGAGACGACCAACGGCACGTTCACCATCGCGTACACGCAGGCCCTGACCGGAACAGTGACCTTCTACGCATTCTTCGGCACGGATGCCGCTCACCCCACAGCGATCGGCACGATGGACGTGACCTTCACGTCGGCCGCAGAGGGGGAGAGCTCGGCACCGGGGTTCCCGCTGGCGCCAGCGCCGGCCTCGGGCCCGCAAGTGACGAGGGTGAACCAGGAGCGGTCGGCACCTGTGCAGGCGGACGTACCGGCTGAGGTCGCCACCAGGGCCACCAACGGCAGCACCGCGAAGGTGAACGCCCCGGCAAACGTCATCCCCACGGGAGGCACGTTGAAGGCAGCCGCCGTCGACAACCTCGGTGAACTCATCTCGCAGGCGCCACCGCCCGCGAACGTGAACGTCGCGCTGGCGTTCGTGCTTGAGGCGGAGGACGCGGACGGGAACCCACTCACGGAGTTCGACGAGCCGCTGGCGCTTGAGTTCACCCTGCCCGCGTCGTCCGTCCCCACCGGCGCGACCTCGGACACCCTTGTGCTGGCGTTCTGGAACGGCACGAAGTGGATGGAGGTGGAAGGCACCGTCACGCAGAACGCGGACGGCTCCTACACGATCGAGGCGGCGGTGAACCACTTCACGATCTTCGCGGTCCAGCACCACCCGCACCGCGGCACGTTCTTGCCTGCCGCGGCGGAGGGGGTGAGCCTCACCATCTGGGGCGGGGGCAGTTACGAACTGCTGGCGGCAGCACTGCCGCAGGGCGGCTCGGTGTGGGTAACCACCGGCGGGAGGTTCACCGGCTACATTGTGGGCGCCCCGGCCTTCGTGAACCATGCGTTCACGACGTTGTTCCCGCTCGGAGTGGACGTCGGTCAGCCGGTGCTCGTGGTGTCGTTCGAGGCCCGCCCCGACCAGGAGTAGTTGGCGAAAGTCGTCCTCGGCCCGTGCAATGAGAATCGATGTACGCGGCGCCACTACAGGTCTTACTGGAACCCTCGTCCGTTCTCAGACCATATGTGAGGAGGATCCAGCACTCCAGATGGCGACTACATTTCGACCGGGATCTCGGAACAGGGCCCATCGCATACCGCCGTCGTCGTGCACCGGATCGACGATCTCGCAGCCACGCTCTTCGATCTCTCGGATGACCTGCTCGATGTCTTCCACGTAGATGTGCACGAGCACGCCGTCCGCCGACGGGCCACGTTCTGCGACGAACGCGCCAATAAGTCCCGTCGGTGTGTCACTAAACGGGACACGCTCGTTGTCCCGAGGGCCGAGTTCCCACGAGACGCGAACGTCGTCCGGCGGCGTCAGCGTCCAACCGAACACTGCTTCGTAGAACACGGCGGACGTGATCGGATCCCGGGCAGGGATCGTGATGTACGAGATCCTCCCGTGCTGAGCGAGGTGCGGCTCGATGCCGCTCGGTGAGCGTTCGTCGTCCACTGACATCTGTTCTCCAATCAAATCAAGCTTCGCGTCGATCCTGCGCATCTACCGCTCCTACCGAAACGACCGGAGCGTAGATCAGACCATTGCTCGTCCAGAAAGCAGTGGAGGTGCCGGGGCGGCGTTCACGGGCCTGCGCGTTCGATCACGAGGCGGTGGTCGGATCCGCGAGCGTCAGCAGGAGCGTGGAATCCTCGACCGCCTCGACGGCGTGCCTGACGTCCGCGTCGAAGGCGATCAGGCGGCCGGCGAGGAGATCGAGGTCGACGTCGCCCACCCGCGCGCGCACGTGTCCATCCAGCACCTGCACCGTCGCGGCGCCCGGGGCGGCATGCTCCTGCAACGCGGCGCCCGCGCGGAGCTGCGTGAGGACGACGCTGAGCCCGCCCTGCCGGACCAGTGTGATCCCGCGCCGATCCTGATCGGCGCTGCCCTGCGCCCGCAGCTCGCTCACCGCTTCGCCGAGGTCGATCAGCAGGTGCTCGGCAGCCAGATCGTGCGTCCGCAGGTAAGTATGACCGTCCATTCGTGTGTCCTTCCAATGGCCATGCGTGAAATGCACGGCAAGTGATCCCTTGTTGTCGCGTTGCGTGCGTGATCGGGCCGTCAGCGCTCTGTATCCCGCTCACCGGCTCGGCAGATGCAGCACCTCGATCCCGGCACCCCTCGCGCGCATCGCCGCGATCCGCACGAGGTACGCCGCGTGTCTCCGGCGCGCGCGCCAGTAGAGCAGCCCGAAGACCGCCACCGCGACCTGGGCGAGGATGCCCGCGAGGGCCATCGCCCACGCTCGGTCGTCGCCGTCTCCGATGCCTGCCCAGCCGACAACACCCCGTAGCACCGCCGCGACGGAAAGCACGACCCCGAAGGCAGCGCCCCGCCATGCCGCCGCAGGATGGGTAATGCGCTCACTCGCAAACTCCGGGAGCATCAGCTGCGCCATCGTCACGATCGCGAGCGTCACCACGCCGAGCGCGAACATGTGGCGGAGCGCATCCAGACCAACTCCGGCCGGCGCGATGCCCTCGACCACCGCCCGCCCGCCGAGCCAGGCGAGGCCGAGGCCGACGACCGCGAGCCAGATAAGCACCGGCTGCAGGCCCCAGATGAAGCCGCGAGACGAGGGCGCCATGCGGTGACGCCACCGCCCGAGACCGAAGGTCACGACCGCACCGAGGATCGCGACACCAACCATAGACGCTCCGAGCCCCGCGAGGCGGCTCGTAACGACGTCCACGGTTGCGGCAGAGACGAGCGTTGCGGCCCAGAGCGCAACGCCTGCGGCGAGCAGCGCCCACACCCCGAGGCCCAATCCTCGGTGCGGGGCCGGCATGCCGAAGAACGTGGGGAACGACCGCATCCCGACGCCCAGGATGGCGCTGAGCAGGACACCGAACACCTGCATCGTGACGAGCGCGGTGCTGCGGGTCGCATCAAGGACCACTCCGCCGTCGACGGCCAGCTCCGTCAGCCACCATGCGCCGAACACCGCCTGCACGACCAGCCAGACGGAGGCGCTGAAGAGCAGCAGCGCATGCGGCTGCGTGGCCCGCAACGCGGGCGCGAGCGTCCCGCCGAAGATCACCGCAAACGCGATGCATCCGAGCAGCTCGGCGCCAGCGCCGAGGACCATGACCGCGGCAAAGAGATCATGGTCCGCCAGAGGCTGGCCGACGGCGCGCAGGAGCAGCCCGCCGACCAGCAGGAAGAACGCCGGGCGGACGGCGGAGGGAAGCGCCAGGCTGCCTCGTCCGAATCGCGGCGCGAGCCGAAGTCCCATTCCGAGCACGAACAGCCCGGCGAAGCCGACGACCTGCAGGTGGCCGTGCACCTGCGCGTGCGCGACCCATGAGAGGTCGACCGATCCCGCAAGCACCTCCAGCGGTAGCGAGACCGCGAGGCTGAACCCCCCGAACACGCCGAGCAAGAGCGACGCGACCACGAGGGGGACGTGGACGTCTTCATCCGGCCGGCGCGCTCGTGGCGTATCGCTCATCGCTCGCCCGGCTCGCGCAGACCGCGCCGCTCGACGGATTCCGGGTGTAGCGGTTCCTCCGGTACCTCGAACGTGCCAGCCTCGATCCGGGCGTCGTTGTCGGCCAGTTCCTTGAGGGTCGTGCGTCGCAGCTCCCGGCTGAGCGCGGCGTGCGCCCGCGACCACGCGTAGTGGGCGGGACAGACCTGCTCCCAGTCGCACGGCCCGCCCTGCAGCAGGCACCGGCTCCCGGACACCGGCCCCTCGGATGCCTCGACCACGTCGAGCAGCGTGATCTCTTGCGGGGGCCGGGCCAGCGCGTAGCCGCCGTCTGGTCCCGCAGTAGCGATCACCAGGCCGCCGCGTACCAGCGGGGCCACCACCTGGGGCAGGAAGCGCTCCGGGATATCCATCAGCTCCGCGATCTGCCGCGCCTTGCGCCGCCCCGTCCCGTGTGCGCGGGCAAGCGCGATCATCGAGCGGACGGCGTAGTCGCCACGACGGCCCAGGGCTATCTGCATGTCTCACGCCTAACGTTAAGTGATTTAGTTGACAATAGGCAGGAGGTGATCGAAAGTCAAACCGGGACGGGACGCAGGCGTCCAGCCCCATGATGAAGGGATCGTTCGATGAAACTGGCTGCCGTCTTCGGAGTGATCTTCGGATTCGCCGCGCTGCTCCTCTCCACCATCGCGATTGTGGCGGCTGGCAACCCGTCTGCCGATGCCGGCGGCGGCTCCGCTGTCGCGACGAGCGCGCCGGCGGCGACGGTGCTCGAGGTCACCCTCGGAGACATCTTCATCGAGCCGGGCTCCCTGCATGCCGACAGCGGCACCACGGTGACGCTCAACGTCACGAACTCGGGCGCGATCCAGCATGACCTGGTCATGGAGGGCGGCCCGCGCACACCCACCGTCAACCCGGGTGCAACGGCTGCCCTTGAGCTGGGTGAACTCGCGGACGGTACCTACACGGTGTTCTGCTCAATCCCCGGACATCGCGAGGGCGGCATGGAGGCCACGCTGATGGTCGCCCCCGCCGGGGAGCACGATGGACACGACACCGGCCGCATGCTCCACAGCGACGAGGACTACATGGCGGGCGTCCTCGCCTTCCCGGCGGAGACGGAGGGCCTGGGCGGCCAGCCGATGGAGCCGGTGATGGACGGCGACGTCAAGGTCTACGAGCTGACCGCTGAGGAGATCCAGTGGGAGGTGGAGCCGGGCGTCTTCCGCGACGCGATGGCGTACAACGGTCAGGTGCCGGGCCCGGAGATCCGGGTCCAGCTCGGGGACCGCGTGCGGATCATCTTCCACAACGAGCTGCCGGAGTCGTCAGCGATCCACTACCACGGCCTGGTCGTCCCGAACGATCAGGACGGTGTACCGGGGCTGACGCAGCCGCTGACCGGGCCAGGCGAGTCCCACACCTACGAGTTCGACATCGTGAACGCCGGCTCGCACATGTACCACTCGCACATGAACGGCTCGGTGCAGATCCCGATGGGCCTGCTCGGCGCGTTCATCGTCGAGGACGGGACCGAAGCGCCGGTGGATCAGGATGTCACGATGATCCTGAACGACGGGCCGCTCGGCTACACGATCAACGGCAAGGGCTTCCCCGCGACGCAGCCGATCGTGGCCCAGCCCGGCCAGCGGATCCGCATCCGCTACATGAACGAGGGCCTGCAGATCCACCCGATGCACCTGCACGGGATGCCGCAGCTCGTCGTCGCGAAGGATGGGTACCCGCTGCCACAGTCCCACTACGAGGACACGGTCGTGGTGGCCCCTGGTGAACGCATCGACGTGATCGTGGACGCCACGGAGCTGGGTGCGTGGGCGTTCCACTGCCACATCCTGACGCACGCCGAAGGGCCGAACGGGATGTTCGGCATGGTGACCGCGATGATCGTGAGCGAGTAACGCACGACTGCGGACCGTGCTCATAGATGGACTGGACTGAGGACCGCCGGTCAGCGCCGACGCTCAGTCCAGTCCCTGGTCCCGGCCACGTGTCTGCTCTCCCACGGAGTCACGATGTCGCCACGGGAATGGATCCCAGGGCGTGCCCAGCGCGGGCAGCAGCCAGCGGTCGATGCCGATGTGGCCGCTCACTTTCCAGCCCAGCAGGAGGAGGATGCCGAGTACGAAGAGCACCGGGTTCGTGCTGACCGTGCCGGCGAGCAAGAAATTGAAGTTCAGGGTGATCCCGGCAAGCGCGGCGATGCCCGTCAGTGCGCCGACGATCAGGGCAAGCCCGACGACGACTTCGCCCCATGCGATCACCCACGCAAACCACGAGTACCACTCGTGGTCCAACATGAACTGGATGAAGTCGCGATACCAGTCGTAGCGGATCGCTGGAGAACCCTCGTCCGGCACCTGGACGATCCGGGTCCAGAATCCCTGGAGGGCAACGCCGTCCTGGTTGATCCACCCGTCGCCCTCGACCTTGTGCCAGCCCGCGCTGAGCCACTGCCAGCCGAGATATGTGCGCACCAGGAGCCAGAGGGGCGCGGCGAGCGTGTTCGCGAAGAGGACCCGGTACCACCCGGGATCTCGAAGCTCGACGTCGCGGGCGAGGTCGCTGAGTCGCACCACTATTGCCTCCCGCGTTCGGCCGCCCGCGTCGCCCACTCACCCGCAGCCCATGCGATGACGACAGCGGCGAGCACTACGACAAAACCGACCACCTCATCGTCGACTCGGGCCTGCATCACCACCGCGAGCACGGCGACGATGACCCACGCCACCGCTCCCACGATCAGCGAACTGAAATCAGTCCTGGACATGCCGGACTCCTCGTACGCTCCTCGACGATCCTAGTCCGCCGCGCCAGCGCCGACGTCATTCGTGAGCCCTCCACGACGCGCCGGCGGCTGTCTCCAGCGCTCTGTCACCTCGATGCGAGCACGAGCAACGCTCGCCGAAATCCCGTCAGGAGTATTCCCGACGATCCCCCCGCCACGAGGACCGCGAGGTGACACCGCTCGCGCCATCGGAGGCGGGCCGCACTCTAGGCACGGCCGATCAACACCGAACACCGAGACTCGTGCAACAGCCGCTCCGTGACGTTTCCCGGGAACATGCGCACACCTCGACGGCCCGCAGCGCCCAGGACCAGGAGGTCGGGCGGGGTCGTCCGCACCTCGCGGCCGAGCTCCTCGGCGGGGTCGCCGAACACTACCGTCGTCGCGATGCGCGTGAAGCCACCCGTGCGCAATGACCGTGCCGCGACCTCCAGTTGGAGGCGGGACTGCCGAGCGATGTACCGGTCGGCCGACGCTCGGGCCAGCGAGTCGACGAAGCGCGGGCGGATGGACTCGGGAAACAGCGCGCGGTGCGGGACGACGGTCAGCAGTTTGAGCGGCGAGGTGGGGACGAGCAACGGATTGAGCAGGCCAAGTGCGACCTCAACGTCATCGGAATGGTCATACCCCACCAGGGCGCCCTCCCCGCCTGACGGCGACCGCATCACGAACACCGAGCACGGCGCACGGAACGCCATCCCCGTGGACACCGAGCCGAGGAGCCAGCGTTCGGCGCGCCCTCGGCCACTCGAGCCAACGAGGGCGACCGTCGGCCGCTCCTCGGTGAGCCACTGGACGAGGGCGTCCACCGGCCGGCCGACCAGCATCGTGTACGAGACCGACGCGCGGACGCCCTCGAGGGCGCGTTTCGCCTCGTCCAGCACGAGTTGCGGCGTCACGCGGGCGGGCTCGTCCGCGTCGTAGAACTCGATGGGCAGCGCGGGCGCGCCGATCGTGTCGACCTTCGCGCGTTCCTGCAGCCCAACGTTCGGGACGCCTGACCCGCGTCCGACGACCAGCACCGAGACGCGGACCGACTCGTTGTTGAAGCGACCGCGGAGGAGGCCCACCGCCTCCATCGCGGAGTCGGACCCATCCGTAGCCCAGGCAATATGAAGCGTCACGCGTTTCTCCGGCGCAGTCCTGACCATCACGGCCACCCTACCGGGCACCTCACCGTCCGCAAGTACCCGGGGCTCCCGGGCGTTCCCATGCCGACTGGCATGAGAGTCCGCTCGCCCGGAGACGTAGCCCCGTCCGTTGCCTATGCTGGGCCGCCCCTAGTAACGCAGGTGTTGGTTGTTCACCCCTCGGAACCCGGCTCCGGCCGAAGACGAAGCGCCTCCGCTCCCGGGCGGCTGGCGTGGCGCCCTGCAGACCGCCCCGCTCTGGATCCCATCCTCCGGCGGGACGCTGCTCGGCGCCCTCGGGGTGGGCCTCGCGCTCCTCGGCGTTGCGCTGGCGGGCGTCCTGGTGTTCGGCTCGGATGAGTCCGCTGACTGGATCCCCGGAGGACTGCGCTCCGGCTGGGTCGTCGTCCTGGCCGCCGCGCTGGCACTCGGCGTAGCCGCGCTTCGTCGCCCGGACCTCGTGTGGTTGTGGCTGAGGATCCTCCGGCGGGACATCCCCACCGCCATCATCGCGTCCGCGGCGATCCTCGGCGTCACACTGGCCGCCATCGCCAGCGGCGCGGTAGCAGACGCCGACGGCTCGACGACCGGCACGCCCTCGGCCGCTGCGACCACCACCCCCGAGGGCGCGACACCGACGGAGGGGCCGTCGACGCCAACGCCATCCTCGACCTCACCCGCGGTGGCCTCGACGCCCTCCGTGACTCCGACGGAGACGCCCGCGTCAACGGTCGCCGTCCGCGAGCCGGCGGCCCGCCCGTTCCCCCTCCGGGAACTCACGTTCGACGAGGTCTGCGCTCCGCCGGGGCGAGTCGTCCACCAGTGTGGCGTGCTCGCGCCGGGCGCCGGTATCGCCCGCCTGATCGAGTCGTACGTCGGGGACTCGCCCTCGGCAGAGGCGCGCAGCTGCAACCTCCGGAGCTACGACACGCTGGTGCAGGGGACGCTCGCGCTGAACACGCTGGCGATCGACGACACCGTCCAGGGCGACGATGTCTTTGCCCTGCCACCGCTCCCGTGCAACGACGACGGACAGGCCGGCCGCGACGAGGCCGACACCCGGCCAGCGGACGTGTTCCTCGACGGACTGAGCGGGCTCCTGGGCGCGTTCCCGGAGTCGTGGTCGGACCCGACCGCGTCCGAGCTCGACGCGATCGCGGAGTCCGGGGCGCACGACACCCTGCTGGACGTCCTCGACCACTTCCGTGACCGGTACGACGGCCGTCCGGCCGAGATCTCGACCGTCTCCCACGCCTATCCCATCGACGGCGATTACTACCTGCTGCGCGTGACCATCTCGGCGCGCGTCGCGGACGACTCGGGCTGTAGCGCCCACCGTCACCGCTGGTTCGCCCTCGTCGAGGTCGAGCCGACCGGCCGCCTCATCGGGGTGGGTGACGCGCGGTTCACGTCGCCGTTCTCGGCGTCGGAGCTCTGCGACGCGTAGCGGGCTAGCGCTGGCCCTCGGACCGCTCACGACACGAGGATGCCCGGCCGCGGATGGCGGCCGGGCATCGCTGTCCCACGACCCCGCGACATGGATCCCGGGGATCCTCGGGCGGGTCATGGCCCGGAGGGGCTGTCAGCGGCGCATCGGGGCGCCGTCGTCGAGCCAGATCGCGCGTGCCTGGTCGCTGGAGTAGCAGCCCCAGGCGCCGGCAAGGCCGTGGTAGCGGAAGTTCAGCACGTAGTTGTGCCATGACGCCCGCGAGAATCCGACCGGCCACCACATCTGGTAGACCATGTCGTGGACGTGGTCAGAGATCTGCATCCACAGGTCCTTCTGAGCCGTCGCGTCCGTCTCGCGTCGTTGCGCGATCAGCAGGTCGTCCAGCGTCGCATCATCCACGGACCCGTAGTTGAGACTCCCCGCCGAGTAGTAGAACGGGAACAGCCACTGGTCCATCGAGTACCCCGGTGGCCCCCAGAGGAACCCGATCATCTCGTCGAAGTTCCGGTCAGACATCAGCGTGACGTGGGTCGGGTTGTCCACCTCGCGGAAGCTGATATTCACCTCCGGCAGGTTCTGGTTGATGCCCGGGATCGCGAGCTGCGCGAACTCCTCGCGGTTGTACCAGGAGATGCACTCCGCGGTGAGCCGGTTGTCCGAGCTGTACCCGGCAGCCTGCATCATCCTGGAGGCCTCGGCGGGGTCGAACTGGTACCAGGGGCCGTTCACGGCTCCCGTCGGGTAGGTGTCGAAGAGCAGCGGCCACGGGAGTGGCGACTGCGAGTAGGCGCCCTCCGGGCTCGCGTTGTCGCCCCCGTACCGTGCGAGGTCGAACTCGGTGCGGTCGAACGCCAGCGACATCGCACGCCGTACCCGCTCGTCCTGGTACGTGGGGTTGCGCATCTGGAACTGGAAGCCGTTCACGTTGGCGCCGCGTGACACCGGGGTCGTGGCGGCCACCATCGTGTCGGATGTCTCCCTGAACACCCCTTCGAGGTCGGCCTGGTCACGCCCCTCGAGGTGGAAGTAGTTGTCCGTGGTAAAGCCCGAGCGCTGCGCCGCCAGGTCGTCCTGTACCAGCGCCTCCACGCCGTCGAGGTACGGCAGCCCCTCCTCGAAGTAGTCCGGGTTCGCCGAGAACGACGAACGCTCGCCACGGATCCACCGGTCCTGCATGAACGGGCCAGTGCCGATCGAGACCTCCTGGCGGAGCTCGGTGTCCTCGACGAGTTCAGAGGGATAGATGAAGGACCATGCCGCGATGTTCACCGGGAAGTCGGTCAACGGCTGGTCGAGGTTGAAGACCACGGTGTAGTCGTCCGGCGTCTCGACGCTCTCCACCATCGAGAACACGTCCGCCTGCGAGCCCTCGGAATACATCGCCACCGTGTCGACGACGTCCTTCGCGACGAACTCGCGCCCGTCCACCGGGGCCTTGTTGTGGAACTTCACTCCCTGACGGAGGTTGAAGGTGTGCTTCTGGCCGTCGTCCGAGACCTCCCACGACTCGGCGAGGTCCGCCTCGATGTTGACCCGGAACGGGTCGGCGTTCGCACCCAGCTGCGCCCTCGTGAGTTTGTTCGAGGTGTAGCAGAGCGTGTGGTAGATGGTGCACGAGAGCGTCCGTGCGAGGTCCATGCGCGGCGGGTCCAGGTACCGGCCGAGCAGGACGCCCCCGCGCTTGGCGTTCGAAGCCGGATCCCGCTCCGCCGGGGTCGGCGGGATGGGGCCTTCGTAAAGTCCCGGGGTGATGCGTACCTGGTCAGCCGGTACCGGGCCGGTCTGGGTCGAATCGGTCTGCGTGACGGTCGGGGGCGGTGTGGCGCCCGAGAGGCCACCCGTGCGGGAGCCGTCGCCTCCGTCGTCGTCGCCCCCACAACCAACGAGCGCGGCGCCGGCGATGCCGGCCAAACCGAGCCCGCTTCCACGCATCATTGTTCGTCGGCCGATACGCCGCTCCATCCAGTAGTTGGGTTCCATGGCTTCCTCCGAGTAAGCGGTTACCGATGCCCCATTCGCTCCCCTGAGAACACGCTAGCCAGTTTCAGAACCCATCACAAACGTGATGTACGAGGCACTTCCACTCGTACGCCGTCTCTGGATCACGCCTGATCGCTCTCGATCACCCCTCCTTCCACCTTCACCACGCCGCCACTGCCTGGCCCGGCCATCGACTGCCGTACGCGCATTCGCGACACGCGACTAGCCCAGCGGTGGGACACTTGCCCGCGGACAACCATGGCCTGCGGACCGACGAAAGGCGCATGCACGTGCGGTTCAGACGGAATGCTCGGCTGAACACCTCACAGGTACGTGACCGCCGAGGCGCCCGCTCGATCGGCGGCGCGGGCGGAGTGCCGATCGCCATCGGGGGTGGCGGCGGCATCGTGGGAGTGATCGTGCTGATCGTCCTGCTGCTGAGCGGCGGCCTGGGAGACCTCGGCGGGACCAGCGGCGTCGGCGGGACCGACACGACAGGGAACGCGGCAGGGAGCACCCTGGGCGAGGACTGCCAGACCGGGGCGGACGCCAACGAGCGGCAGGACTGCCGCATCGTGGCGGTCGTGAACAGCGTCCAGGAGTTCTGGGACGGCGAGTTCGAGCGCCGCGGCGCCGGCTACCAGTTCGCGGTCACGGAGATCTTCAGCGGCCAGACCAGCACCCAGTGCGGCGTCGCCTCAAGCGCCATCGGCCCGTTCTACTGCCCGCCCGGACAGGACGTCTACCTCGACCTCTCGTTCTTCGAGGACCTCCAGACGCAGTTCGGCGCGCAGGGCGGCCCGTTCGCCGAGGCGTACGTGGTCGCGCACGAGTATGGACATCACGTGCAGAACCTCCTCGGCATCCTCGGGCAGGAGGGCAGCGCCACCGGCCCCGGCAGCAACGCCGTGCGCACGGAGCTGCAGGCCGACTGCTTCGCCGGCGTCTGGGCGTCGCATGCGACCGACACGTCGCTCATCGAGCGGCTGACCGAGGCGGACATCGCCGCCGGCCTCGACGCTGCCGCTGCCGTCGGCGACGACCGCATCCAGGAGCGCTTCCAGGGCGAGGTGGAGCCGGAGACGTGGACACACGGCTCGGCCGCCCAGCGGCAGCAGTGGTTCCTCACCGGCTACCAGACCGGCGACATGGAGCGCTGCGATACCTTCGGCGCAGACCTCGACTCCTAACGTCGACGCCCCGCCGCGTCCCAGGCTGACGGAGGTGACCATGTCAGCAAGTACCACGACGACGCCCGTCCACCGGGCCGACCAGGGCTGGCGCCTCGGGCGGCGCTGGCGACTCGCCACGCTCGTCCTGCACATCGTGTCGTCGGGGGCGTGGTTCGGCCTCGACATCGCGATGGCGGTGATCGTCTTCACCTCGATCGGCACGGAAGACCTCGCGACGAAGGCGCTCGGCTACCAGGCGCTGGAGCGCTACGTGTACTGGCCGATCGCGGCGTCCGGGATCGTCTGCCTCGCGACGGGCGTCGTGCTGGGGCTCGGGACGACGTTCGGCCTCATCCGGTACTGGTGGGTGGCAGTGAAACTCGCGCTGAACCTGGTGCTCACCGTGCTGATCCTGGTGGCGCTGCGCCCCGGGGTGAACGAACTGGCCGATCAGGGCCGGCGGGTCGCCGCCGGCGAGGATGTCACGTTCATCGAGACGAACATCATCTTCCCGCCCGTCGTCTCGTCGACCCTGCTCCTGGTCGCCTTCGTCCTCGCGGTCTTCAAACCGTGGGGACGGATCCGCGGACGGTGACGACTACTCCTTGATCGCGCGCGGGAGCGCCACGCCGTCCCGGAGCTCGACCGGCGGCGTGTGCACCTCGCGGACCCGCGTGTTGAGCACCTCGAGGAACACCGAGAAGCCCATCGCGAAGTAGATGTAGCCCTTCGGGATGTGCATCCCCCAGCCCTCCGCGATCAGGCTCGTGCCGATCAGCAGCAGGAACGACAGCGCGAGGATCTTGACCGTCGGACGGTGGTTCACGAACTCGCTGATCGCGCCCGCGCTCACGAGCATCACCCCGACCGCGATCACGACCGCGGCGACCATGACCGCGAGTTCGTCCGCCATGCCGGCCGCCGTGATGACGGAGTCGAGGCTGAAGACGACGTCCAGGAGGAGGATCTGCACGATCACGCTGCCGAAGGAGGCGGCTGCGCGTGTGGCCGAGGCCGTGTGCTCCTCGCCCTCGAGCTTCTCGTGGATCTCCAGCGTCGCCTTGCCGACGAGGAAGAGTCCCCCGATCAGCATGATCAGGTCGCGACCGGAGAATCCCTTGTCCAAGACGTGGAAGAGGGGGTCCGTCAGTCCGATCACCCACGACAGGGAGAACAGCAGCGCGATCCGCGTGAACATCGCCAGCGAGAGGCCGACGTTCCGCGCCCGCGCGCGCTGCTCCTCGGGCAACTTGCCGGCGAGGATCGAGATGAACACGACGTTGTCGATGCCGAGGACGATCTCGAGGCTCGTGAGGGTCAGGAGCGCGATCCAGGTCTGCGGGTCCGACAGAATCTCCAAGAGACGCTCCCATCGACGGGCCGCGCGAGGCCGCTGCTACCTCCATCTATACGACCTCACGGTCCGAGGCGCACTCGGAACCAGCGGTCGAACGCCGGTAGCAGTCTCTGGCTCAACATGCGCCTCAAACGTGGCTCTCGAAGCGGATGGTCGCCGTGCCGGTCCCAGGTCCGCACGACGAGGACCTCCAAGGTCGCGCACCGCCCCGGGGACAACCGCGCCGCCTCAGGCAGTGCTACATCGGGAGCCCGCGGAGGACGGAGGATGGGCGAGGCTCATGCCATTCGCGAGGCCGTCCTGACGCGCAAGATGTCGGATTCTGCGACGAAACCTGACGCGCGAAGCGGTGATCTGCAATGCCGATAGGCGGTGCGCTCCGTCACCCGTTGGTACGGTGGAGCAGTAGTGCCCGGAGGCTCCATGTACGAACGCATCATTCTGGCCGACGACGGTTCCGAACTGGCGCGGACGGCCGTCCCCCGCACCGCCGCAATCGCATCCGCGACCGGCGCCGAGGTCCTCGTGATCCGCGTCTCGCTGGCGGCCGGCACGCCGCCCGACACCCTCAACGACGAGGACTGGGAGGACTACGTCAGCGACGCTGCCGCGTCGATGGCTGCGGCCGCCCCGCTCGAGGCCGAACCGCACATGAGCAGCGTCGTCGCCGACCTGCGAGCACGTGGTGTCCCTCAGGCCGGGTCGCTCGTCATCCACGGTGACCCCGCCGATGCACTCGTCGTCGCCGCCGATGAACTCGAGGCGGACCTGATCGTGGTGGGATCGCACGGGGAAGGCGGCCTGCGCCGCGCAGTCCTCGGATCAGTCGCGGAGCACCTCGTCCACAACGCCCGCGAGACCGCCGTCCTCGTGAACCCCGCAGCCCAGCCGGGAGCCGGCGCGATCCGTCGCGTCCTGCTTCCCCTCGACGGGTCCGAGGTATCGCAGGTTGCGATCCCGCATGCCGAGCACCTCGCTCGGTCGCTCGGCGCCGACCTCGTCCTGTTCCAGGTGACGGACGCCGAGGCGGACATCCTGACCGCCGGCATGCCGATCGGCGCGCCGCCCCAGCCGAGCATCACGGTCGAGGTCGCGCAACAGGTAGCGAGCGAGCAGTACGCCGCCGCCGAGGCCGAACTCTCCGTGCTTGCGGGCGAGCTCCAGGCACGCGCCGTCCCGGTCGTCGAGGTCGAGGTCGTCACCGGTCAGCCGGCCGACGCCATCATCGAAGCGGTCGAACGCCTCAGCATCGACGTCGTCGTGATGGCCACGCATGGCCGTGGCGGACTGGGGCGCCTGCTCCTCGGCTCCGTGGCGGACGCCGTGACACGCAACACGGAGCGCGCCGCGGTCCTCCTCGTGCGGCCGCCCGAAGACGACTAGCGACGGCTTCCGTCAGCGTCAGGCCGTCGTGAGTGCGAAGCCCTCGTACCCGGCGGCCGCGACCGCGTCGCAACGCTTGCGGTAGGGGCCGACACCCGCCACGTACGGCATGAAGACGCGTGGCTTCCCGGGGATGTTCGCGCCCATGTACCAGGAGTTCGCGAGCGGGTAGAGCGTCTTCTCGCCAAGCTGACGGATGTGCTCCACCCAGGCCTCCTGCGCCTCTGGCGTCGCTTCGATCGTCGTCAGGTCACGCTCGCGCAGGTACTCCAGGCAGTCAGAGATCCAGTCGACGTGCTGTTCGATTGAGATCAGCATGTTGCTGAGGACGGACGGGCTGCCGGGGCCGGTGATGGTGAACAGGTTCGGGAATCCCGCGACCTGGAGGCCCAGGTAGGTGCGCGGCCCGCCCTCCCACTCGTCACGGAGCGAGACGCCCTGCGAGCCGCGGATGTCGATGGCAAGGAGTGCCCCGGTCATCGCATCGAACCCGGTCGCGAAGACCAGCGCGTCGAACTCGTACTCGGCGTCGGAGGTGCGCAGCCCGCGGGCGGTGATCGCCTCGATCGGGTGCGTGCGGATGTCGACGAGCGTCACTGTCTCGCGGTTGAACGTCTCGTAGTACCCCGTGTCCACACACAGGCGCTTCGTGCCCAGCGGGAAGTCCTGCGCCGCGAGTAGCGCCGCGACGTCCTGATCCTCGACGATCTCGTGGATCTTGCGACGGACGAAGTCGGCGGCGGAGTCGTTCGCCTCCTGGTTGACGAGGAGGTCCCCGAAGGCCGCCATGTACATCAGGCCACCCATGTCCCAGTGCGCCTGGAACCGCTCGTCGCGCACGTCGGCGTCCACCTCGAGGGCCTTCGGGACGGCCGAGGGCCCACCCGAGCGGGCAGGGACGAAGTACTCCGCCTCGCGACGGAGGTCCTGGAAGACCTCCTTGTTGCGGTCGCGCTGGGACTGCGTCAGCGGGCGGTTGTGGGCAGGGATCGCGAAGTTCGGGGTGCGCTGGAAGACCGTGACGGATGCCGCCTGCTCCGCGATCAGCGGGATCGACTGGATCCCCGAGGATCCCGTGCCGATCACCCCGACGCGCTTCCCGGTGAAGTCGACGCCCTCGTGCGGCCACTCGCCCGTGTGGTACGTGTCGCCCTCGAAGTCCCCCAGGCCCGGGTACTGCGGCATCCGCGGGACGGAGAGGCAGCCCGTGGCCATGATGCAGAAGCGCGCGCTGAAGCGGTCGCCCTGGTCCGTGGCGATCTCCCATCGGGCCGTCGCATCGTCGTAGTGGGCCGTGGTGACGCGGGTGTTGAACTGCATCCCGTCGCGCAACTTGAACCGGTCGGTGACGAACCTCGCGTACTCCAGCAGCTCCGGCTGCGCGGCGTAGCGCTCGCTCCAGTTCCACTCGCGCTGGATCTCGTCCGCAAACGAGTACTGATAGGCGAGGCTCTCGATGTCGCAGCGGGCGCCTGGATAGCGGTTCCAGTACCAGGTCCCGCCGACGTCCGAGCCTGCCTCCACCACCTGGGCGCTGAACCCCAGCTCCCGCATGCGGTAGAGCATGTAGATGCCGGCGAACCCGGCACCCACGATCAGCGCATCGACCTCGATCGCCCCGTCCGAACGCGCGGAATCTGCCATGCTGCCCTCCCGAGGCGTCCTCGAGCGCGATGGTAGCAACCCGGCGCGAGGCCGAGGCGAGGTCGAAGCGAGGTCGAGGCGGGGTCGAGGCGGGGTCGAGGCGAAGCGGAGGCGTACTTCCGGGCGATTCCAGGGCCGCGTAGCGATGGCCCGGTGTAACCTCCCGCAATGACCACTGAGACCACCCTCACCACCGATACCGCGGCGGGCGGGAAGCCCTCGCTGGCGCTGTACCTGCACATCCCGTTCTGCACGAGCAAGTGCGGGTACTGCGACTTCAACTCCTACGAGGGCCTGGAGCATGTGGTCCCGGACTACACACCCGCCCTCGTACGAGAGATGGAACTCTGGGCGCCCGCGGCCCGGAACGCCCGCGTCGACACGATCTTCTTCGGCGGTGGCACGCCCTCCCTCACCTCGATCGACGACATGCGGATCCTCGCGGACGCCCTGCGCGCGCAATACGACCTCTCGCCCGATGTCGAGTGGACCCTCGAGGCGAACCCGACCGAGCTGACCCGCGAGCACCTCGAAGGCCTGCGCGGCATCGGCGTGAACCGCCTCTCGATGGGCGTGCAGTCGATGCACACGGACGAGCTTGAGCTCCTCGAACGTCAGCACACGCCGGAGCGCGTCGCGCAGGCCGTGGAGGACGCCCGGGCCGCCGGATTCGATAACCTCAACCTCGACCTGATCTTCGGGCTCATCGGCCACTCGCTGGAGCGCTGGCAGTCGACCGTCGAGCAGATCCTCGCGTTCGAGCCAGAGCACCTCTCCTGCTACGCCCTCACGGTGGAACCCGGCACGGCGCTCTTCTATCGCGTGCAGAAGGGCCTCCTCGAGGAACCTGACCCGGACATGGCGGCCGACCAGTTCGACTGGACGCGCGAGCGCCTTGCCGCGGCCGGATACCACCAGTACGAGATCTCGAACTGGGCCAAGCCCGACCGTGAGTGCCGTCACAACCTGGTCTACTGGCACGCGCAGCCCTACCTCGGCATGGGCGCCGGGGCTCACTCGTTCTTCATCGGACGCCGCATGGCAAACGTGGACTCACCCGCCCGCTACGTGGAGGCGGTGAACCAGTCCTACGAGGAGCGACAGGCCTCCGCGGGCGGGCGCGCCGAGCTGCGCCAGGTGGCCGGCGGCGAGGTCCCCGACGCGGAGACGAACCGCGCGGACGCGATGATCCTCGGGCTTCGGCTGATGGAGGGCGTGCACGTCGAGGAGTTCCGGGAGCGCTTCGGCGTCTCCGTGGACGACGCCTTCGGCCCCGCGCTGAGGCGCCACGAGGCCCTGGGCCTCATCGAGCGGGTGGACGGCCGCGTCCGCCTCACGGAGCGCGGCCTGCTGCTGGCGAACGAAGTCTTCGTCGACCTCCTGCCGGACGATCCGCACCCACACACCGGCGCGTAGGCGCGGGGGGACGCCGCATGGCGATCCAGGTCTACCGATGCTCCCGCTGTGGCCGCGAAGTGCTCGTGCGGATCGTCGCGCCGCTGACCCAGGAGCAGGTGCGCCGTCGCATCGCGGAAGAGATGCGACCGGACGCCGCCGGGCCACCAGCCCAGCGAGGGCTGGCGGACCGCCTCCGCGACGACATCTGGGTGGGCCTGTCGGACGGCCGTACCTCGATCCCTCGCGAGGTGGTACCGGAGCGCTGCCCGTCCTGCGATCAGCCCACGCTCGTCGAGTACCGCACGATCGAGGACTGAGCGACGACCCAGACCGCACACGAGGAGGCGAGGCGGACTCTCGTCCGCCTCGCCGTTCCGTTGCTCGACGCCGGAGGGGGTCGCCGAGCCTCGGTCTCTCCCCGATGGTGGAGCTACTTCAGGTGCGCCCTCAGGAAGTACGCCTGCTTGTCGATCGCCCGGATCAGCTCGACGTAGACATCCTCCGTGCCCTTGTCGTCGGCGTCGGAGGCCTCGTCCGAGGCATTCTTGAATGACTCCGAGACCTGCTCATACCGGTCGACGAGTTCGGCGATGGCATTCTTCGCGTCCAGCAGGCCGTGCGGGAACTCATCGATCGTCGAACGCTGCACGGCGAGGCGGATCGTGCCCTCGGCGACGCCCTCAAGGCCACGGGCGCGCTCGGCCAGCGTGTCGGCCATCTCGCGGACCATTGCCGCCTGCTCGTCGAACAGCCGGTGCACGGCGATGAAGTCCATGCCCGTCACGTTCCAGTGCGCCTGCTTGACCTGCCAGTGCAGGTCCACCATGTCCGCGAGGCGCGCATTCAGCGTCTCGACGACGGCGTTCCGGGCCGGAGCCTTCGTCCGGGCGGCGGGCTTCTTCGCGGGTGTCTTAGAGACCATGCTTCGAACCTCCCCAACTTCTGGGCACCAGCATATAGAGCACGGCGACGCGAACACCTCACACAGTGCGGAGGCATCTAACAAACCGGTAACAGTGCGAGAAGGCGAGGCCCTAGGTGGTGGGTGCCGCCGGACGTCGTCCGCGTCGGAAGAACCGGGCGATCTCTCCCTCTTCCCAGGACACGAGCAATTGCGCCGCGATCGCGACACTGGAGTACGTGCCGACGATCACCCCCACGAGGATGACCAGCAAGAACTCCCGGATCGTCACACCACCGAGCGCCAGCATCGCGGCGACGGTGATGAGCACCGTCACCGAGGTGTTCATGGACCGCGCCATCGTCTGGAGGAGCGCGGAGTTCACGTTCTCCGCGAGGCTCGCCGACGGCGCGGACCGCACGTTCTCCCGGATCCGGTCGAACACGACGATCGTGTCGTGGACGGAGAAGCCGATGACCGTCAGGAGCCCGGTCACAAACATCAGGTTGATCTCGATGCCGAACACCGCGCCGAACAGCGCGAACGCGCCGAGGACCACGACCACGTCGTGCGCGAGGGCAGCGATCGCACAGGTGGCGTAGCGGATCGGGCGGGACATGCCCGAGAAGGCGAACACCACGTATCCCATGATGAAGAGCGACGCCACGACGACTGCTGCCCCAGCGTTTCGCACGGCAGCGCTGGAGACCACAGCGGAGACCGAGGCGAACTCGCGCACCTCGAAGTTGCCGAACTCCTCGAACAACCGCTGCTCAATCACCGTGCGCTCGCCGGCGTTGTCCGTCACCGGGCTCTCGGTCGGCTCCTCGGTCTCAGCGCCACCTTCGGCGCCCCCCTCGACGAAGTCGTGCGTGTCCGCCTCCGCGATGAGCGCGAGCGAGTCGGAGGTCACGACGCGATAGACCGCGCCGCCCTCGCAGTCCTCGATCACCTCGGTGACCGGGAGCGAGGTACCCGCGGGCAGCGTGTCAGCGACCTCGCCGAACGTGCAGAGGTCGCCAGCGGCCGCCTCGAACACCTCGACGTCGCCGGTCGCGTCCTCGGCGCCGAGGACGACCGTGCCGATCTCCAGAAGCGGCGCCGGGCCGAAGCCGCCGCCGTCCGTCTCCGCCGTCGGCGGCTCCACCTCGGTGAACGCCCCTTCGGGGACCTCGAGCGCGCTCGTGCGGACGAGATACTCGTTGGGTCCGGTGGACTGGATCTGCGCCTCGGCGTGGCCGAGGTCGGCATAGACCGCACGCAGGTCGTCCTGCGCCACCTGGCCGTCGAAGGCGATGAGCGCGGTGGTACCGGACGTGAACTCGATCCCGGGGCGCAGGCCGAGCGCCGCGAGGAGGACCAACGACAGGGCAAGCGCGATCGCAGAGCCGAGGAAGAAGCGGTGCCGCGTCCCGACCAGGTCGACCTGCTTCATGACGCGGCCTCCGTCGCGGTATCAGCCGCCGGGACATCCACGAACCATTCGCGGTTTCGGGTGATCCGGGCGCCGATCAGCATCCGCATCAGCGTCCGGGTCACGACGATCGCGGAGAACATCGAGACGAACACGCCCGCCGCGAGCGTCACCGCAAACCCCTGCACGAGGGGTGCATCGAACGCACCGAGGAATGGCACGTCGATCCCGCCGCCGAGCACGTAGAGGATGAGGCAGGTGATCAGGGTGGTGGCGTTGGAGTCACGGATGGAGGGCCAGGCCCGCGAGAAGCCGGCATCGATGGCGGCGGCGTACGACCGGCCGGCGCGCATCTCCTCCTTCAGGCGTTCGAAGATCAGGATGTTCGCGTCCACGGCCATGCCCACCGACAGCACGAACGCACCGATGCCCGCGAGCGTCAGCGTCACCGGGAGCAGCTTGAACACGGCCAGCGTGAGGATGGTGTAGATGAGCAGCGCGAACGCCGAGATCACGCCGGGGAGCCGGTAGTACAGGATCATGAACAGCGCGACGAGCATGAGGCCGACCTCGCCCGCGAGGACCGACTGCCGGACGGAGTCGTTGCCGAGCGTGGCATCGACGGTCTGCTCCTGCAGGACGGACAGTTCGAGGGGCAGCGCGCCGGCGTTCAGCTGGACGACCAGCTCGTTCGCCCGCGCCAGTCCGAGGCCCGTGATCGTGCCGCTGTCCGAGATCACGCCCTGGACGTTCGGTGCGGATAGCAACTCTTCGTCGAGATAGATCGCGATCTGAGAGCCGAGTTGCCGGCGTGTGATCTGCTCGAAGAGCTGCCCACCCACCCCCTGGAACTCGAAGCCGACGAACGGGTTGCCCAGCTGGTCGAACCCGACGTACGAGTTCGAGCGCAGGTAGCCCCCGGTCAGGCCCATGACCTCGCCGTTGACCTGCCCGGTCGCCAGCTGCCACTGCCCCTGCGGGTCGCAGGCTTCGCTGGTGGGTGCGCCCCCGAACGGGACCGGCTCACAGAACCGCAGTTGCGCCGTCCGGCCGAGGAGCGAGCGTGCCTCATCGGGCGTCAGTCCGGGCAGTTGGACGGAGATGTTGCGGTCGCCCTGGCGGGTGATCTGCGCCTCCGCGACGCCGGTAGCGTCCACGCGACGGCGGAGCACGCGGATCGTCCCGTCGAGGGCTGAGTCGAGGTCGCCATCGAAGTCCTCGGGCACATCAGCGCGCAGCAGCAGGCGGGTACCACCCTGGAGGTCGAGGCCGAGGCGCATGTCCTCACGCTTGAAGTCGCCGATCGTGATTCCCTGGCCCTCCGGCCACGGGATACCGGCGGGCAGGAACTCGTCCGGCTCGGAAGGCCACACGACGTACAGCGCCGCTGCCGTGAGCACGATGATCCCGGCAAGGGGTAGGAACTTACGCAGCAAAGAGACGCGCCTTCGGTGTGGTAATCGAATCGATTAGCCGCGACGACGGCGGCTGGCCGAGGTTCAGGCTACCGCCGGCATCACTCAGGCGCGATCCCCGAGCGTGGCGCACGTCCGGGACATCACGACCGCCGTGGATCGGTCCCTAGTCCTCTTCGTCGTCGTCTTCCCAGTCGTCGTCATCGTCGTCGTCATCGTCGTCGTCATCCCAGTCATCGTCGTCATCGTCGTCATCG
>CAYPYF010000021.1:23675-37074 GCA_964414675.1 uncultured Dehalococcoidaceae bacterium | reverse complement strand
GACGCCGAGCGCGGCGTAGGAGATCGTCTGTGCGGTGAGTCCGTCGACTGGCTCGCCGGTGCGGGAGGCGACGAACTCGGCGATCACGCGGCGCCAGTGCTTCGCGGCGAACCGGGCCTGGAACACCATGAAGCCGACGATCACGAAGATCGCGACACAGATCGCCATGGCGAGTCCGAGACCCACTAGCCGCCTCCCCCATCCGCAGCGCCAGTGTCACCCGAGCGACCAGACTCCGTCGAGTGAGCAGACTCCGTCGAGCGCGCCCGCTCCGCGAGGGCGGCCCGCGCCGCCTGGAACATCACCTCCAGCGGCGCTGCCCGTCCCGTCCACAGCTGGAACGAGGCCGCCCCCTGGTGCACCAGCATGTCCAGCCCGCCGATGGCGACCGCACCGTGCGCAGCCGCGTCCTGCAGGAACGGCGTCTCCTCCGGCACGTACACGAGGTCGAACGCGACCTGCCCCGCGCCGATCGCCCCCGAGGGCACCGGCGAGCGTCCCTCGTCCGGCCCGTGCCGCATCCCCACCGACGTCGACTGCACCACCACGTCCGCGTTCCGCAGCGTCGAACGGAACGTCGGGTCCGACGCATCGAGGGGTGCGAACCGCAGGTCCAGTTCGTCGCCCGCCAGCGGTGCGAGCTCCTCGGCGCGGGCCTGCGTCCGGTTGATCACCGTCACTCGCGCCGCCCCCGCCTGCCGCATCGCGACGACGACCGCGCGGGCCGCCCCGCCGGCGCCGATCAGCGCGATCTGCTTCCCTGCGATCGGCACCTCGGCGCCCTCGAACGTGCGCAGGATGCCGGCGACGTCCGTGTTCGTCGCCTCCAGCACGCCGTTGCGGTTCACCACCGTGTTCACGGCCCCCACCCGTTCCGCGAGGGCGTCCGGCCGGTCGACCAGGCGCATCACCGCCACCTTGTGCGGCACCGTCACGTTCGCCCCCAGGAGGTCGCCCGACCGCAGCCGCTCCACCACGATTGCGACGTCCTCGGGCGCGGTGTCCCACGCCTCGTACGTCGCCTCGACGCCGAGCGCGTCGAGCGCCGCCTGCTGGAAGCGCGGCGAGATCGAGTGCGACACGGGATGCCCGATCAGCGCGATCCGCCGCGGTGCGTCGGACGCAGGCATGGCTAGTTGTCCTCGGCGGGGATCTCGTCAGGGATGCACCCGGACTCGCGGAAGAGCTCGACGTTCGCGTTGTGCTCGTCCAGCGTGGCCCCGAACAGGTGGCGGCCGTCGCACTCCGGCGAGGCCACGAAGTAGAGGTAGTCCACGTCCGCCGGGTCGATCACGGCCCGGATCGAGTCGATATCTGGGTTCGCGATCGGGCCGGGCATCAGCCCCGGGTAGAGATAGGTGTTGTACGGAGAGTCCAGCCCGAGGTCATCGATCGTGAGTTCGCCCTTCCACCACCCGGACTCCCGGACGCTCCCCGGCCCGCCCTCGCCGAGGGTGAGCGCGAACTGGACGGTCGGGTCCGCCTGCAGCGGGATCCCCTGCGAGACGCGGTTCCGGAACGCCGCCGCGATCTCGCGCTTCTCCTCGGGGTGCACCGCTTCGCGCTCCACCACCGAGGCGAGCGTGAGCACCTCGTACAGCGACCAGTCCTGCTCGGCCGCGCGCGCGATGAGGTCCGGCGTGACCAGTTCCTCGAACCGGTCGAGCATCGCCTCCAGCAGCGAGGCCGCCGTGGTCTTGTCGTCGATCTCGTAGGTGCCGGGCATGAGGTAGCCGAGGAAGTCCGGGTCGTCACCCATGAAGTCGCGCGTCCGCGCGGCGGCCACGGCCGCCTCCCACTCGGACGCAGTGAAGTACCCCTCTTGCTCCAGCGTCAGCCCGATCTGCTCCACGCGCAGCCCGCTCCGGAACGTGATCCGCTCGATGAGCGGCGGGCCCTCCCGCAGACGGCGGATGACCTCCGCCGGCGGCGTGTTCACCACGAACGTGTACGAGCCAGCCTGCAGCGAGGCCCCCGCGCCGGTGAACAGGATCAGCGTGCGCAGCGTCTCCGCATCGGACGCCACGCCCACCTCGGCGAGGCGGTCCACGATCTCGTTTGGCGTCGCACCCGCGCGGATCTCGATGTCCACCGTGCCCTCCGCCGAGACGGCGCTCACGGTGACACTCGACTCGTCGCGGAACCCGCTGGCGAGCGCATCCCCGGCGCTGAATACCCGGTTGAGGGCGACCAGCGCGACGAGGGCGACGGCCACCCCGAAGACGGCCACGGCGATGGTGTGCGAGTCACGCTTCGGCATTAGGTCGCTTCTCCGGCCCCGTCGTGGCTCGTCGTTGGTGTCGTTGCGTCCGCGTCTCCGGACCGGCGGTCCAGGAACTGTTGCAGGATCAGAGACGCCGCGATGTCGTCCGTCGGCCCGCCACCTCGGCCCCCGCCCCGACTGACGCGCGCCGCCACAGAGTCCGCCTGCTGCGTCGTCAGCGTCTCGTCTTCGTATTCTACGGGCAGTCCGAGGCGTTCGAGGCGCCCGCCCAGCCGGCGCGCCATCCGCGCCGCGTCGCCCTCGTCACCCGAAGGCAGCCGTGCGAGCCCCAGCACGATCCCCGCCACCGACTCGCGCGCGACGATCGCACGGATCGCCGGGAACGCGGCGTTCGCTGGCACTACCTCCAGCGGGATCGCGTACCGCCCGTCCGGGTCAGAGATCGCGATGCCCACCCGTGCTTCGCCGGCGTCGATGCCCAGCCAGCGCACTAGCCGCTCGGCGCCGCGGCTTCGGTCGGGGTGGCCTCGGCGTCCTCAGCATCGTCTTCGTCTAGGTCGCCTTCGTCGGGGTCGCCTGCGTCAGCGATCCCCGATTCCGGGCTCCCGATCACCACCTCGATGCTCGCGGCGCGCCGAGGCAGCCACAGCCACGGGATGAAGTTCGGACTGATCTCGATCGTCGGCGGCGTGTCGAGGCCGAGCTGCTCCTGGAGCAGGTTGCGCGCGGCCTCCGGCCGCATGCCCGTCACCTGGTTCGCCGCCACCGCGATGCTCGACAGGACGGCGGTACGGCCCGTCGCAACCACGTTCACGGAGCCTCGGTCGTCGGACGGCTCCGCCGTCGCGGTCACGGAGCCGGGTACGAGGGCGACACCTTCGGGGAGTGCATCGCGGATCAGCAGCTCGCCGTACTCGGCCGCGCTCGCCCCCGTCACCACCAGGCCGGATGCCGTGATCGTGTACTCGACGACGAAGATGTCGGCGGCCTCTTCCAGTCGCTGGAGCGGCCGCTCGCTGAAGATCGCCGCGGAGACGGACTGCGGCAGCAGCGTCCCCAGCTCCTCCTCCTCGACCACCGCCTGGAGCGTCCGCAGCGCGATGCCGTCCAGGATGTCGCCCGCGATCTCGCGGACGCGTGCCACGTCCGCCTCGGCCACGCCGGCCGTCAGCACGTTGGTGCCCCCGGACCCCGCCGAGGACGCATCGATGGTCACGGCGTCGGGCACGTCTCCCTCGATCGTCACGAGGGTGTTCGCCACGAGGTTGCCGGGCTCGCCGGGGAACTCGGCGGTCGCGCCGACCGTCGCGGCGCCCTCCGCCGGCACGTCGAGGTCCTCGTCCGTGATGAACACGATGCCCTCGTCGGAGATGAGCCGCGTGCCACGGGGCATCAGCACGATCGCGCCCGAGGCGTTCGCGAACGTCACCTCCAGGAGCGCGCGCTCGTCACCGATCTCCACCTCGCCGGTCGTCGTCGTCGTCACCGCCGTGAACACCTGGCGGCGCACCGTCGTCGCCACGATCGTCTGCGTCGTCAGGTCGCTCTCACCGACGAGGGCGTTCGCGCGGGCCGGACCCGTCGCGCTGATCGGCTCCGAGTCGGGGATGATCGTGATCGTCGCGGACGGCACCCGGTAACACGCCATGAACGTGATCGTGGAGAACGCCACGAGGATCATCGCGCCCTTCACCACCCGCCCCCACGGCACCGGTGGCACCTCGATCCGGCGGCCGAAGACGTCCACGTACTCCACCTGCGGACGCAGCCCGCCGGGCGTCCGCGAGGCGCGCAGCCCGTTCGCCCGCGCATGCGCACGCACGTCCCCACGAGGCGACACGACCCCCAGCTCGATCCCCCGACGTCGCACATGCGCCGCGATGTGCGGCCAGGCGCTGGGACGGCGCAGGGCGCGTGCGTCCCGGCGGACGATCAGGATCACCTCGGGCGAGTCGGCGACATCGATCCGGCCGACGACCGACGCGACGTCGTCCTCGCCGGTGGCGACCACCACCGCCGCGTCACCGCCGAGGTCGCGCGACGATGACGATGAGCTCCGTCCGCGGCGTCGGTCGTCGGAGCGCGGCTGCGATTGCCGCTCGGAGACCGACTGACGCGTATCGCGCGCCTTCGCGCCGAATCGGGAACCCAGGTCACTTACCCGGTCCCGGATGCGCTCACCGAGTGCTTGCAGCTGGCGTCGGAATTCGTCCAAGCGTTACGTCTCCCCGAGGCGGCGCGTAGCCGCCTCTCGGGCTGCAGCGAGGGCCTCGTCGATTTTCGACGCGTCTCGTCCACCCGCCTGCGCCAGTTGCGGCCGTCCGCCGCCGCCACCACCCGCGATCCCGGCCGCGATCTTGACCACCTCGTCCGCGCGGACACCGCGCGCCACCAGGTCGTCGGTCGCTCCGGCGATGAAGTTCGGCTTCCCGTCGATGTCCGCCGCCAGCACGATGAACGAGGCGCCCAGCTGCTGTCGCAGCCGGTCGACCATCGGGCGCAACGCCCCGGCGTCGTCCGCCGTCACCCGCGCCACCAGCAGCTTCGCGCCGCCCACGTCCGTGGCCTGCGATACGAGGTCGTCCGCCGCACTCGCCGAGGCGCGCCGTGCCGCTTCCTGCGCGCGTCGGCGCGCTTCGTCCAGCAACTGCTCGAGCGCCTCGATCCGCTCGGGCACCTCGTCCGCCGGGACGCGGAAGTGCCGCGCGAGGTCATCGAGCACCGCGAGCCGCCCCTCGATGTACGCCTCGGCGGCGCCTCCGGTCAGCGCCTCGATGCGACGCAGCCCCGCGCCGATCGAGGTGTCCGACACGATCACGAACGAGCCGACCTGCCCGGTGCTGTCCAAATGCGTCCCACCGCAGAGCTCGCGGCTGTAGCACTCGGAGGTGTGCCGGTGCTCCGGGTCCAGCCCGCGCGAGTCGCAGTACTCCACCATCCGGACGCGGTCGGTGTAGCGGTCCTCGAAGAACGCGATCGCCCCGCGGTCCATCGCCTCCTGGTACTCGAGCTCGAACGTCGCGCTGCGGATGTCCGCGCGCACCTTCTGGGTCACGATCCCCTGGAACTGCCGCCGCTCGGCGTCGGTCGGCGCCTCCGGGTGCGTGTAGTCGAACCGCAGCCGGTCCGGGCCCACGTACGAACCCGCCTGCCGTACGTGCGTCCCCAGGACGCTGCGGAGCGCAGCATGCAGCAGGTGCGTCGCGGTGTGGTTCCGCGCCGTGTCCACGCGGCGCGCAGCGTCCACCGTCGCCTGCGCGGTCAGCCCCGCGCGGGCCTCGATCGTCCCCGACAGGATCACGCCGAGGTGCACGATCGCACCGCCGTAGCGGTGCGTGTCGGTGACCTCGAAGACGCCGGTCTCCGTCCGGATCTCACCGTGGTCGCCCACCTGGCCGCCGCCCTCGGGGTAGAACGGCGTCTCCGCCAGCACGACCTCCCCGGCCTGGCCTTCCTCGATCGTGGTCGGCGTCACCTGCAGCACGGTCGACTCGTGCGTCACCGCGCCGTACCCCATGAACACCGAGTCGAGGTCCAGCGCGGCGTAACGCTGCGCGCGGTCGTCCTCGCGGCTCTGGAACCGCTCCTCGCCCCGCGACCGCTCGCGCTGCGCGGCCATCTCCGCCTCGAACCCCGCGCGGTCCACCTCGTACCCCGCGCCGAGGGCGACCTCCAGCGTGAGCTCCAGCGGCAGCCCGTGCGTGTCATACAGCGTGAAGGCGTCGCGCCCGGGGATCCGCCGGGACTCCTGCTCGCGCACCATGATCTCGTCCAGGAGGTCCAGGCCGCGCTCCAGCGTCTGCCGGAAGCGGGACTCCTCCACCGTCGCGATGCGCTTGATGAACTCGCGCTGCTGCTCCAGCTCCGGGTTCGCCGCGCGCGAGTGGTCGATCGCCGCGCCCGCGAGCTCCGCGAGGAACGGGTCACGCACGCCGATCTTGTGCGCGAAGTAGACCGCGCGCCGCAGCAGCCGGCGCAGCACGTAGCCGCGCCCCTCGTTGCTCGGCAGCACCCCGTCCGTTACCAGGAACGCGAGCGCCCGGGCGTGCTCGGTCATCGCCCGCAGCGCGAACGCCACCTCGGGGCTCTCGTGCGGCTCGTACGGCCGCGCGGAGATGCGCTCCGCGACCGCGACCACCTGGCGGAGCTCGTCCGTCTCGTAGACGTTCTTGTTCCCCGTCAGCACAGAGGTCAGCCGCTCCAGCCCGGCGCCGGTGTCGATGTTCGCCGCGGGGAGGTCGGTCTGAGAGCCGTCCTCCTCGCGGTAGTAGGTCATGAAGACCAGGTTCCAGACTTCCAGGAACCGCCCGCAGTCCACGTCCGGGTGGCACGAGCTGTCCGCGCAGGCCGGACAGCCGGGCGTCACCCCCCAGTCGTAGAACACCTCGGAGCACGGCCCCATCGGACCGGTGTCGCCCGGCGGCCCCCACCAGTTCCCCTGCTCCGCCGTGTAGCGATGGATGCGCTCCGGCGGCAGCCCCTTCTTCGACCACAGGTCGAAGGCGTAGTCGTCGTCCACGTACACCGTCGCCCGCAGGCGGTCCGGGTCGATCCGCAACACCCCGGTGAGGAACTCCCACGCCCAGTCGACCGCTTCGTCCTTGAAGTAGTCGCCGATAGAGAAGTTCCCCAGCATCTCGAACATCGTCAGGTGGTTGTCGTCGCCCACCTCCTCGATGTCCGTCGTGCGGAAACACCGCTGGATCGAGGTCAGCCGCGAGGCCGGCGCGTCCTCCAGCCCCATGAAGTACGGCTTGAACTGCACCATGCCGGCGGTCGTGAAGAGCAACGTGGGGTCGCCGTGCGGGATCAGCGAGGACGACGGGATCCGTCGGTGTCCGCGCTCCTCGAAGAAGGTCAGGAAGGCCTGACGGAGTTCATCGACCTTCACTGTTCGGTCTTCCCGGTGATACAGGCCCGCGCCCCTCGCGGGGAGCAGGCATTGAGGCGGTAGAGGATGGGCGAGGTTCGAGTGTAAAATCGCCCAGATCGGTGGTCAATTTCGCACGCGTTGCAGCCAGACAGCCATTCCGTCACACCATCGTGCCGCATGATGGCAACCCCGAGCGCCGATCACGGCACCAACGGCAGCCCGCAGAGAGACCCGCCTCATGACAACCCCCGGCGGCGCACCCTCCTCTGCCTCGTCGCCGCTCCCGTCCCTCGAGGGCTGGACGGCCGTCGTCATCGCCACCGGCTCCGAGGACGGCATGCGCTCCGCTACCCCGAAGGCGCTCCACCCCGTCGCCGGCGTCCCCATGGTCCAGATCGCCTGCGACACACTCCGCGAGGCCGGCTGCACCCGCATCACCGTGCTCGCGACCCCCGCGTCACGAGCCGCCATCGCCGCCACCCTCAGCGAAACCATCGGTGACATCGAGGTGGTCGAGGGCGACACGATCGGGAACGCGGACGGTCGCACCCTCGTGACGCGCGCAGACATGCCGCTCGTCACTGCCGGGACGCTCCTCGCCCTCGCCGGGACGCACGCCACCTCGGAGGAACCCCTCGCGGTCCTCGACGCGCTCGCGCGCACCGGCTCCGCCGAAGCCCTCCAGGTCAACGACCGCGTCGACCTCGCCACCGCGGAGGGCGTCCTGCGGGATCGCACTCGCCGCCGCCTGATGCTCGCAGGCGTGACGCTCGTCGACCCGTCCTCCACGTTCATCGACGCCACCGTCGAGGTCGGCGTCGACACGACGATCGAGCCCGGCGTGCACCTCCTCGGACGCACCAGCATCGGTACCGGCTGCCGCATCGGCCCGAACGCCATCATCCGCGACAGCACGATCGCCGCAAACGTCGAGGTCGGCAGCAGCACCATCGAGGAGGCGACCGTCCACGGGGGCGTCACGATCGGCCCCTACTGCCACCTCCGCCCCGGCGCCACGCTGGAGGCAGAGGTCCACCTCGGCAACTACGTGGAAGTGAAGGCGTCGCGGATCGGGCCGCGGACGCAGGTCGGACACTTCTCGTATATCGGGGATTCCGATCTGGGCGCGGACGTAAATTTTGCTGCAGGATCGATTACGGCCAATTACGATGAGGCGACCCGAGTCAAGAGCCGCACCCAGATCGGTGACGGCGCCTCAATCGGAAGCGGCACGGTGCTCGTCGCACCAATCCGCATTGGTCGTGGAGCGCGTACAGCTGCCGGCTCGGTAGTCACGCGCGATGTCCCGGACGGTGCCCTGGTCCAGGGCGTGCCGGCTAGAGTCCGGCCCGGGGTCGAAGGAGGTCACTCGACGTAGGCGTCCGTAGAGTCTGCGTCTCGTGGTTTTGGATACGATCTCACTTACCTCTGTCCTGATCGCCGTAGGAGCGGGCCTCGTGCTCGTGCTCTGCGCCGTCGTTGAAGCCGCCAATATCCCCCTGGCACGACGCCGCCTCCGAGGGGTAACGGCGCCCGGCCTCGTGCCGCTCATGCGCACCTACGTCCGCGAACGCCAGCGCCTACTCCGTCACCTCCGCGCCGGCATGACCCTCTCCACCGTGACCCTCACCTCAGCGCTCGTCGTCATCATCGACGGCGTCGAGTGGCAGCGCGTCGCCATCGCCGGCGGCGTCGCCGTCCTCCTGACCTCGTCGCTCCGCAGCGCCGCCCGCATCGTCACGCTGAGCCGCGCCGAGGGCGCCGGCGCACGCCTCGAGGCGCCGGCGCGCGTGCTCCAGTTCATCCTCCGCCCCCTCTCCTTCCTCCTCACCGCCCCCGTCGTCCTCCCAATGCGCGCCCTCGGCCTCGCCGGCACCTCAGAGGCCATGGACCCCGCCGAGGAGCTCGTCGGCACGCTCGAGGCCGCGGACGAGGACGCGACCCTCATCGAGGAGCGCCGCATGATCCGCGGCGTCCTGGAGATGTCAGACCAGACCGTCCGCGAACTCATGACCCCCCGCACGGACGTCACCGCTGTCCCCACCGAGGCCACGTTCCGGGACGTCATGCGCCTCGTCTCGAAGTCCGGCTACAGCCGCATCCCGCTCTACGAGGAGTCCCTGGACCGCATCGTCGGCGTCATCTACGCCAAGGACCTGCTCGCCTACGTCCAGAACGGCAACGTCACCCCGCGCCTCGCGGACATCGCACGCCCGCCGTACGTCGTCCCGGAGACGAAACGCGCGAACGAGCTCCTCGCGGACATGCGCCGTGACCAGGTCCACATGGCGATCGCCGTCGACGAGTACGGCGGCACCGCCGGCGTCATCACCGTCGAGGACCTCGTCGAGGAGATCGTCGGCGCCATCGAGGACGAGTACGACACCGCCGCCGTCGACATCACCCGCGTCTCGGACACGGAAGCGATCGTGGACGCCAGCCTCACCATCGACGAGCTCAACGAGATCTTCGAGACGCAGATCCACTCCGACGACTTCGACACCATCGGTGGACTCATCGTCACCGAGCTCGGCCGCCTCGCTGTCCCGGGCGACGAGGTCGTCGTCCCCGGCCCCGACGACATCGAGGAGGACGGCGTCGCCGTCCGCTTACGCGTGATGTCCATCCTCGGTCGCCGCATCAAGAACGTGAACGTCCAGCGGTACGAGCCCTCCGAGGAAGGCGCAGCGGAGCCGGCAGCAGAGGCCGTCTAGTATCCGCCGTCGGAGATGCCTCAGGCCGGACTCCCCTCCACACAGGCCCTGACGAACGCCAGTTCCCCCTCTGCATCCGTTGACGAAGTCCGTAGGCTGTCGCTGTGACCACCCAACTCGCCACCGGCACCCGTGACGGCGCGCCCGTCGACCTCGCGTACCGCGTCGCCCTGCACCGCATCCACCGCCTCGGCAGCGTCCGCTTCGCCCTCCTCGAACGGTCGTTCCCGGACCTCCGCGACGCCTGGCGCGCCTCCGAGGGCGAACTCACCGCCGCCGGGCTCGACGCACGCACGGCGCAGGCAGTCGTCCGCGGACGCGCCGAAGGCGATCCGGACGCGGAGGTCGAACGGCTCCACTCCGCGGGTGTCCAGGCCTTCGCGAAGGTGGACCCCGCGTACCCCTCGCGCCTCCGCGAGATCGAGGACGCGCCGCCCGTCCTCTACGTGCGCGGCGCCATCACCGCGGACGACGACTGGGGCGTCGCCGTCGTCGGCACCCGCCGCGCCACAGCGTACGGCCGCCAGGCCACCACCGAGCTGACGCGAGGCCTCGCCGCCGCCGGCGTCACCGTCGTCTCCGGCCTCGCGCGCGGCGTCGACACGATCGCCCACCGCACCGCCATCGACACCGGCGGACGCACGATCGCCGTCCTCGCGAACGGCCTCGACACGATCTATCCACCGGAGAACCGCCGGCTCGCCGAGGAGATCGCGGCTCAGGGCGCCCTTGTCTCGGACTATCCGCTCGGCACGAAGCCACGGGCGGACTTCTTCCCCCGTAGGAACCGCATCCTCTCCGGCCTCGCCCTCGGCACCCTCGTCGTCGAGGGCGACTTCACCTCCGGCGCGATGATCACCGCGAAGTACGCGACGGAGCAGAACCGCGACGTGTTCGCCGTCCCCGGCTCGATCTTCTCGCCGCAGTCCCGCGGCCCGCTCGGCCTCATCCGGGATGGCGCCACCCCGGTCAGCAGCGCCCAGGACATCCTCGAGGCACTCGACCTCGCGAGGCTCGGGGCGCAACTCGACTTCGGTCGCGCCGCGCCGCCAGCGACCGACGAAGAACGCGCGCTCATGGGCGCGCTCACGCGAGAACCCCGCCACATTGACGAGGTCGCCCGGCGGGCCGGTTTGGCGGCAGCCGTCGTGTCCGGTACGCTCGCCCTCCTTGAACTCAAGGGACTAGCGCGAGACGTGGGCGGACTCAACTTCGTCCGCGTCCGCGACGACGACGCTTCCTACAGCGTCCAGGAACCGAAGGACGGCGTGCGCAGTGACCACTGACGCCGCCAGCGCCACCCGATCCACCCGGCGCGCCAGTCCTGCTGCCAACAGCGGCGGGCGTGTGCGTCGGCTCGTGATCGTGGAGTCGCCGGCGAAGGCTCGGACCATCTCCCAGTACCTTGGGAGCGATTATGTCGTGGAGTCCTCGATCGGACACATCCGCGACCTGCCTTCGTCTGCCCGCGAGATCCCGGAGAAGTTCAAGAAGGAGAAATGGGCGCGCCTCGGCGTGAACATCGAGAAGGACTTCGAGCCGCTCTACGTCGT
The DNA here is from genome assembly GCA_964414675.1 of uncultured Dehalococcoidaceae bacterium. GTDB lineage: Bacteria > Chloroflexota > Dehalococcoidia > UBA2979 > UBA2979 > W-Chloroflexi-9. The sequence continues at coordinate 25,710 of CAYPYF010000021.1, read as the reverse complement.
CCCCGCGAACAAGAACGAGCAGGTCAAGAAGCTCAAGACGCTCCTGAAGGACGCGGACGAGCTCTACCTCGCCACCGACGAAGACCGCGAGGGCGAGGCGATCGCCTGGCACCTCCTGGAGGTGCTCAAGCCCCGGGTCCCCGTCTTCCGGATGGTCTTCCACGAGATCACCCGCTCGGCCATCGAGGAAGCAATTGCGAACCCGCGTGACCTGGACGACTTCCTCGTCCGCGCGCAGGAGTCCCGCCGCATCCTGGACCGCCTCTTCGGCTACGAGGTCTCGCCCGTCCTCTGGAAGAAGGTCGCACCGAGGCTCTCCGCCGGCCGCGTGCAGTCCGTCGCCGTCCGCCTCGTCGTGGAGCGCGAGCAGCAGCGCATGCGCTTCAAGACCGCCGGCTTCTGGGACGTGGACGCCACCCTCGCCACCCGCGAGGCCGGACACGAGCCCTTCGCCGCCCGCCTCGTCGAGCTCGCCGGACGCCGCGTCGCGCAGGGCCGCGACTTCAACCCCGAGACCGGCGAGCTCGCCAACGCGGACGCCGTCCTCCTGGACGAGTCCGCCGCCCGAGGCGTCGCAAGCGCCGTCGAGTCGTCGCCGTTCGCCGTCGCGGAGGTCACGGAGCGCCCGTTCACGCAGCGCCCGCCGGCCCCGTTCATCACGTCCAGCCTCCAGCAGGAGGCCGCCCGCAAGCTCCGCTACTCCGCCCAGCGCACCATGCAGGTGGCGCAGCGGCTCTACGAGAACGGCTACATCACCTACATGCGTACGGACAGCCCCACGCTGTCCACCCAGGCGATCGATGCCGCCCGCCGCCAGGTCACCTCGCTCTACGGCGCCGAGTACCTCCCGGAGCGGCCGCGCGTGTACACCTCGAAGGCCAAGGGCGCACAGGAGGCCCACGAGGCGATCCGCCCCGCCGGCGAGACGTTCCGCACGCCGGACCAGGTCGCCCGCGAGCTCGATGCGGACGCGCAACGCCTCTATGACCTCGTCTGGAAGCGCACCGTCGCCTCCCAGATGCGGGACGCCAACGGCATGCGCACCAACGTCCGCCTGACCGTCCCCGCCGCCGAGCACGGCGAGGCGACGTTCCAGACCTCCGGCAAGGTCATCACCTTCCCCGGCTTCCTCCGCGCCTACGTCGAAGGCTCCGACGACCCGGATGCCGAGCTCGAGGACCAGGAGCGCGTCCTGCCCCCGCTCGCTGTCGGCCAGCAGGTCGATCCGCGCAACATCGAGGCGAAGGGCCACGAGACGCAGCCCCCCGCCCGCTACACAGAGGCCTCGCTCATCCGCGAGTTGGAGGAGCGCGGCATCGGCCGCCCATCCACGTACGCCTCGATCATCCAGACCGTGCAGGACCGCGGCTACGTGTGGAAGAAGGGCACCGCCCTCATCCCCACGTTCACCGCGTTCGCGGTCGTGAACCTTCTCCGCGTCCACTTCCCGGACCTGGTGGACTACGGCTTCACGGCCCGCATGGAGGAACGCCTGGACGAGATCGCGGACGGCGAGCGCCAGTCGAAGCCGTGGCTCCACGCCTTCTACTTCGGCGACCCGGACGCACCCGACACCGAGCCGATGGCGCAGAACGGCCTCCACAAGACCATCGACGAGGGCTGGGAGGCCATCGACGCCCGCGCGATCTCCTCGATCCCGCTCGGCGAGGACGACCAGGGCCGCGAGATCGCCGTCCGCGTCGGCCGCTATGGCCCCTACGTGCAGATCGGTGACTCCGACGAACGTGCGTCGCTCCCCCCGGAGATCGCCCCCGACGAGATCACACTCGACGAGGTCGGCCGGCTGCTCCACCAGGAGAGCCTCAGCGACCGCTCCCTCGGCAATGACCCCGAGACGCAGCAGCCGGTCTATCTGAAGACCGGCCGTTTCGGCCCGTACTTCCAGGTCGGCGAGGATCCCGAGCCAAAGTCGAAGGACAAGCCGCGGCGCGCCTCGCTCTGGCCCGGCATGACCATGGAGGACGTCACGCTTGAGGATGCCCTCATGGCCCTCGAGTTCCCCAAGGTCCTCGGC
>CAYPYF010000021.1:0-23665 GCA_964414675.1 uncultured Dehalococcoidaceae bacterium | reverse complement strand
CCGCCGCCGGCGACGCCGCGATGGTGGACGTCTCCGGCAAGGACGTCACCGCCCAGGACGGCCCCAACGGCCCCTACGTGAAGAGCGGTACCGAGAGCCGCAGCATCGAGGGCGGTCATGCGGAGATGGCGGAACTGGACCTGGAGGGCGCCCTCAAGATCCTCGCGCAGCCGAAGCAGTTCGGCCGCCGTCAGGCGCAGTCCGTCCTCAAGGATCTCGGCGAGCACCCGGACACGAAGCTCAACCTCAGCGTCCGCTCCGGCCGCTTCGGCCCCTACGTCACGGACGGCACGGTGAACGCGAGCGTCCCGAAGGGCCGCGACCCGAACGCCCTCACCACGGAGGAAGCCGTGGAGCTCATCGCCGCCCGCGAGGAAAAACTCCGCTCGGAGGGCAAGGACCCCCGCGCGAAGAAGCCCGCCACCCGCCGCGCGCCCTCGGGCCGAGGTCGGTCAACGGGCGCCACGCGAGGTCGTCGGCGCTCCGCCTAGGGTTGACACTCTCCGTGTCTCAGCATAGGCTTGGCATATGCCAGAGTTGAATGACCTCGCGGGAGAGTATGCGGTGGGCCGGCACGTTCGGCTCTTCCGGAACGGTCGGAATCAGGCCGTGCGTATCCCGCGGGAGATGGAATTGCCGGGAGAGGAGGCCATCATGTACCGCCAGGGTGACCGTCTGATCATCGAGCCCACAGCGCGTCCATCGCTTCTGGACTTCCTCGCCACGCTTGAGCCGCTGGAGGAGGAGTTCCCGGAGGTTCCGGACTCCCCGCCTGAGCCCGTGGACCTGTAGCGCGGTGACGCGCTACCTCCTCGACACGAACATCCTGTCCGATGTCGCCCGCTGGCCGGACGGCATCGCCAGCAGGCACATCCGCCGCGTCGGCGAGTCATCGATCTGCACCAGCATCATCGTCGCCGGCGAGCTCCGCTACGGCGCGGCGAAGTCGGGCTCTCCCCGGATCACCGAGCGCGTCGAGGCCATCCTCGAACTGATCGAGGTACTCCCGCTCGAGTCGACCGTCGATGCGTCCTATGGTGCGCTCCGTGCGGACCTGGAGCGCGCCGGCAGCGTCATCGGAGCGAACGACCTCTGGATCGCCGCGCACGCCCTCGCACTCGACTGCACGATCGTGACCGCAAACGAGCGTGAGTTCCGCCGTGTCCGTGGGCTTCCGCTCGAGAACTGGCTCCTCGACGCTTGAGTCCCGCCCGCCGCCTTATGTAGAGTGCCAGCGTGTAGAATAACGGCGTCCAGCGGGCGGGGAACCCGAGGACTGACCGTGCCGAGCACCAGACCACCCATCGAGGCGCCCGCACCGCTGCCTCGCGCCTCCCGCGAGGCCCTCGACCGCTACCTCGGTCACCTCGAGCACGTCCGCCGCCGCTCCGAGCACACGATCCGTAACTATCGCCACGACCTCGAGGGCTTCCTGCGCTTCCTCGCCGCACGCGAGACCCCATACGACGAGGCGGGGCGCACCGACGGCCGCTCGTACCTCTCCGCGCTTCGGAACGCCTCGGTGGCGGACGCGTCCGTGAAGCGCGTCGCCACGGAGATGCGCGGCTTCTACGCGTGGCTGGACAACGAGGGCGTCGAGCTCAAGAACCAGCCGGGCGACTCCATGCTCCGGCTGCGCTTCCCCATCCCCCGCAAGCGCCTCCCGAAGTTCCTGTCGACGACCGAGGCCGCCGCCCTCGTCGGCGCACCCGACGAGGGCACCCCGTCCGGACAGCGGGACCGCGCGATCCTCGAGCTGCTCTACGGGGCGGGACTCCGCGTGAGCGAGGTCGCCGACCTCGATGTCCGGCACCTCGACCTCGATAACCGCCAGGTGCGCGTCACCGGCAAGGGCGACAAGACCCGCATCTGCCTGTACGGCGAACCGGCCCGCGAGGCGCTCCGGCGCTACCTCGAGGATGGACGTAGCCAATTGGTGAAGGGGGCGCAGGCGGCCCTCTTTGTGAACCGCGCCGGCGGCCGCCTTACCGCCCGCTCGGTGCAGACCATCGTCCGCAAGGCCGGCATGCAGGCGGCGCTCCGTCAGCCGGTGCACCCCCACATGCTGCGCCATTCCTTTGCCACCCACCTGATCGAGGGCAACGCGGACCTCCGGATCGTGCAGCACCTGCTGGGCCACTCGTCACCGGACACCACGCAGATCTACACGACCGTCGCCCACCGGCGGCAGGCGGGCCTCGTCACGGACGCGCTGGCGAAGGCCCGCACCGTCGAGCGTCGCTGACGCTCCCTCCTCGCGCTCGGTACTATCGATGACACCATCGACGACCCCGCACCCCTGACAGCGATCCGATCGAGGCGACCCATGCGCATCCTGGTGCTCAACGGCCCCACCCTGAACATGCTCGGCACGCGCGAGCCGGAGACCTACGGCACCCTCACGCTCTCCGACATCGAGGGCTTCATCCGCCAGCGCGCGGACGAGCTCGGTGACGTCGAGGTCGCATTCCAGCAGACCAACCACGAGGGCGAGCTCGTGGACATGGTCCTCGCGCATCGCGACTGGGACGGCCTGATCATCAACCCGGGCGCGTACACCCACACCTCGATCGCGCTCGCGGATGCCATCGCCGCCGTGCCGAACCTGGTGACCGTCGAGGTCCACCTCTCGAACATCCACAGGCGTGAGGCGTTCCGTCACCACTCCTACGTCGCGGGCGTCGCCTGGGGCCAGCTGACCGGCTTTGGCTGGCGCGGGTACCTCGCGGCTCTCGACATGCTCTACGGCCGCCTCGTCGAGGACGGCCGGGCGTGACGACCACGTCCAGCGTGGGCATCCGGCTCGACCGCCTCCGCGCGAGGTTCGACGAGCTCGGCGTCGATGGCCTCCTCGTCACCACGCCCAGCAACCGCCGCTGGATCTCCGGGTTCACCGGCAGCGCCGGCGTCGCCCTCGTCACGCGCGAGGAAGCCCGCTTCGCGACCGACTCGCGGTACTGGGAGCAGGTCGGCCAGCAGTGCCCGGAGTTCACCCTCGTGCGGGTGGCCGGTGCCAACACGTTCACCGCCCCCGCGATCCTCGAGGGACTCGGAGGCACGCGCATCGGCTTCGAGCCCGCGGACCTGTCCTACGCGGACTACCAGGTCTGGACATCGAGCATCGCGGAGATGCCCGAGCACTCCCGGCCGCAACTCGTCCCCGCGCCCGGCGCGATCGAGGACCTGCGCATGGTGAAGGACGCCGAGGAGCTCGACGCGCTCACCCGCGCCGTCCTTCTGGGCGACGCCGCCTTCAACCACGCCGCGGACCGCATCGAACCCGGCATGACGGAGAAGCAGCTCGCCTGGGTGATCCAGGAGTACGCCCTCACCCACGGCGCAGAGGCGCTCTCGTTCGCCTCGATCATCGCGGGCGGGGCGCACGGATCGCTCCCCCACTGGCGCGCCTCGGACGCCCCGCTCGAGGCCGAGACGGGCGTGGTCATCGACATGGGCGTGATCGTGGACGGGTACTGCTCAGACCTCACCCGCACGGTCTGGCTGGGTGACAGACCCTCGGACGAGTTCAGGCGCGTCTATGACATCGTCCTGACCGCACAGGAGACAGCCGAAGAACGGATCGAGGCGGGCATGCTCGGCCAGACCGGACACGCGATCGCCGCCGAGGTCATCCGGCAGGCCGGCCACGCCGACCACTTCGGACACGGCCTCGGCCACGGCGTCGGCCTCGACATCCACGAGGATCCACGCCTCGCCCCCTCGGGGACGATCCCGCTCGCGGACGGCCACGTGGTCACGGTGGAGCCCGGCATCTACATCCCCGGGTGGGGTGGCGTCCGGATCGAGGACCAGTGCGTGATGGAGGGCGGCCGCCTGCGGCCGATCTCGACCGCGCCTAAGTTCCGCCCCTAATCTGTGGGCTCGATTCAATCCGTCGGCCGCACCGCGGCCGGACGGACGTAGGAGGAACGCATGATCTCGACTTCGGACTTCAAGAAGGGCGCGACCGTCGAGATCGACGGCGCGCTCTACAAGATGGAAGACGTGCACCACGTCAAGACGAAGAAGTCCGCCGTCTACCGGGTGAAGCTGCGCGACCTGCGCGCCGGGCACATCACGGAGCGGACCTTCAACGCCGGCGACAAGTTGCCGGTGGCCCGCGTCGAGCGCCGCAAGATGCAGTACCTCTACGGCGACGGCGAGTCGTACACGTTCATGAACTCCGAGACCTTTGACCAGATCATGATCCCTCGCGCCACCATCGCGGACGCCCTCCCCTACATGAAGGAAAGCGACGAGGTCCAGGTGGTCGCCTACGGCGAGGAAGCCCTCGGCGTGGAGCTGCCGGCGGCCGTCGAGCTCTTCATCACCGAGTCCGACCCCGGCGTGAAGGGCGACACCGCGACCGGCGCCACGAAGCCGGCCACGCTGGAGACGGGCCTGGTCACCAACGTCCCGCTGTTCCTGGACGTCGGCGACAAGGTGAAGGTCTCCACCACGGACGGCAAGTACCTCGAGCGCGTGAAGTCCTAGCGGAGGGATCGCCAGCCCGTGCCTCCTGAGGTCCGTGCGGTCTGGCAGGTCGCTCGCTATCTGCGAGAGCGGGTCGATGGCGACCCGCATCTCCGCGACCTCTGGATCGGCGGCGAGGTCTCCAACCTCACCATCGCCTCCTCCGGCCACATGTACTTCACCCTGAAGGACAACGGCGGCGCGCTGAACTGCGTCTTCTTCCGCAACCAGAACCAGCCGCATCGCCAGCACATGAAGGCCGGCGTCTCCCTGGTCGCCCACGGCGCCGTCACGTTCTACGCCGAACGAGGCAACCTGCAGTTCATGGTGGACTTCGTCCAGCCCGCCGGCGTCGGCGCACTCCAGGCCGAGTTCGAGCGTCGGAAAGCACAGTTCGAGGCCGAAGGACTGTTCGAGGAGTCACGCAAGCGCCCGCTCCCTGTCTTCCCGCGCCGCATCGGCATCGTCACCAGCGCGAAGGGCGCCGCCCTCCACGACATCCAGACCGTCCTCGAACGCCGCTGGCCGATGGCGACACTGATGCTGCAGCACGCCGCCGTGCAGGGCGAAGAGGCAGCCGTCGACATCGCCGAGGCGATCCGCTCCATTGCGCCCAAGAACGACCCGTCGAGGTGCCCGGACGTGCTGATCGTCGGACGCGGCGGTGGTTCGACCGAAGACCTCTGGGCCTTCAACGAAGAGCCCGTCGTCCGCGCGATCTTCGGCTGCCCGATCCCCGTCGTCTCCGCCGTCGGCCACGAGACCGACACCACCCTCGCGGACCTCGTCGCGGACCGCCGCGCCCCCACCCCGTCCGCCGCCGCCGAGATGGTGGCACCCGACCGTGTCGATGTCGCCCGCCACGTCCAGTCCGTGCAGGCGCGCGGACTGATACACGTCTCCCGCCGCCTCGCCGCATCCAGCCAGACGATCGACCGCACCATCACGCGTATCGAGCGGCAGCTCCCGGACACCCGCCCGCTCCACCGCAGCATCACCGCCCGCGCGGACAGCATGCGACACACCGTGCACCGCACCGTCGTCGCGAAGGGCGAGCAGACCGCCGGCCTCGCCGCGCGCCTCCGCACGCTCTCGCCGCTCGCCACCCTCGACCGTGGCTACGCCCTCGTCGCCCACGAGGATGGCGTCACACCCCTCCCATCCGCAGGAGACGCCCGGCCCGGCGAGGCGATACAGATCCGCTGGCGCGACGGCACCCGCACCGCCCACCTCGACTAGCCGATCCGGCCCCTCTCCCACACTCCGGTCCCCTCTCCCCACACAGGGAGAGGGCTAGGGTGAGGGCCATCTGCCGTCCATTCCAGGAGCCACCCACCTCGCCGAGAACTCCCCACCCCAGCCGAGACACCGGTGGCTGTCGAGTGAGCACTCCCCCGTGTAGAGTCGGGGCAATGACGTCGAACGAGCCACAGCCAGCCGAGCAGCCCCCCCAACAGCCCGGACTCGCCCTCGACGGCGAGTCGTTCGAGGTGCTCTACCAGCGCCTCGAGGCCATCGCGCAGCGCCTGGAGCAGGGCGACCTCACGCTCGAAGAGTCCGTGAAGCTCTACGAGGAAGGCATGGCCCTCGCGGAGCAGTGCCAGGGCCTCCTCGGCAACGTCGAGCAGCGCATCGAGGTCCTCCGCCAGCGCGCCAACGGCAACTGACCCGCCCATGAGCCTGCGCATCGGCTGGTACACCACCCGCGGACGATCCTCCCGCGCAATGTTCGAGGCCGTCCGCGACGCCATCGCCGCTGGCACCCTCGACGCCGAGGTCGCCTACGTCTTCTCGAATCGCGACCCCGGCGAAGACCCGGTCACAGACGCCTTCTTCGACCTCGTCCGCGCCGAGGGCATCCCGCTCCTCACGCTCTCCTCGGTCGCGTACCGCAGGGCCCACGGCGGCGAGCGGTCACGCACCGGCGAACCCCTCCCCGCCTGGCGCGAGGCCTACGACCACGAGGTCGCCCGCCTCGTCGATCAGCACCCCGCGGACCTCGGAGTCCTCGCGGGCTACATGCTGATCTTCACGGCCGGCTTCACCGAGGCGCATCCGCTGGTGAACCTCCACCCCGCCCTCCCGGGCGGCCCCATCGGCACCTACGTCGAGGTCATCCGCGAACTCATTCGCACGCACGCCACGGAGAGCGGCGTCATGCTCAACGTCGCCATCCCCGAGGTCGACATGGGCCCGGTCGTCGCCTACTGCCGCTACCCGCTCCCCGCAGGCGTCGTCCCGCCGGATGCATCCGACGAGGCGATCGAGGCGAGTCCACGCTTCGAGGCAATCCGCGCCCTCCAGGTCGAGCACGAATCACCCTTCCTGGTGGCCGCCCTCCAGGCCTTCGCCACCGGGCGCGTCACCCTCGACGCATCCTCCGCGCTCGACCTGACCAGGGACGTCGCCGCACGCCTCGCGGCCACGCGGGCGTAATCTGCCGTCTGTTACGCTGGTGATTCCAGCCGTACGAGGAGCCCGATGGCCGCGTCCACCCAGCCCATGAGCCAGTCTATGAGCGTCCCGGCGGCGATCTCAGCCAACGCGATCGTCCCGCGTCGCCCGCTCGCCCTGGCCCTCGCACAGCGCACCATGCAGCGCGCGATGCCCCTCGTCACCGCCTCCGCCGGCGTCGCGCTCGCGACACTCGCCGCCGAACGCACCCTCGCGACGCTCGCCCTCCGCGCCGTCGAGCGCACCGGCCTCCGCCAAAGCGAAGGAAGCGCGCTCGTCCCCGCCGCCATCGGTCTGACGGAGCCGCCGATCGTGCGCGTCACCGTCACCCGTACCACCGTCGTCGAGCGCATCACGCGCCGCGGCTAGCGCCGTTCGCACCGCACGATGCCCGAAGACCGCCTGCAGAAGATCCTCGCCCGCGCGGGCCACGGCAGCCGCCGCTCCGCGGAGCTGGTGATCGCGGACGGCCGTGTCACCGTGGACGGCGTCGTCGCGACCCTCGGCATGCGCGCCGATCCCGACACCCAGCGCATCGAGGTAGACGGCCAGCCGATCCAGGTCGAGACCCGCGAGGTCACGATGCTGCTGCACAAGCCCACCGGCGTCGTCGTGACCGCGAGCGACGAGCAGGGACGCAAGACCATCTACGACCTGCTCCCCGATGCCCCGTCGCACCTCCGTTACGTCGGACGCCTCGACGTCGACACCTCCGGCCTCCTCATCCTCACAACCGACGGCGACCTCGCCCACCGCCTCACGCACCCCAGCCGCGAGGTCGAGAAGGAGTACGAGGCCACCGTCACCGGCGTCGTCCCGGACGAGGCCCTCGAGTGGCTGCGCCGCGGCGTCCGCCTCGACGATGGCGAGACCACCCGCCCCGCGGTCGTCGAGCGACTCCCCGGCGAGGAACCCCCAACCCGCGTCCGCCTCACGATCCACGAAGGCCGCTACCGCCAGGTCCGCCGCATGTTCGAGGCCGTCCACCACGAGGTCTTCCGCCTCCAGCGCACCCGCATGGGCCCGCTCACCCTCGGCGACCTCCCGATGGGTCACGCGCGCGAGCTCACCCCGGAGGAGGAATCGGCGCTCCGCGCCGCGGTCGGCCTCGGTACGCCCGCCTGAAGACTGCGGCATCGACGTACGAGATCCGGAAGGCTCCCTCCCCCGGAGAGGGGAGGGGGTGAAGCGGCCGCAGACTAAGCGACCCCGCGCCCCGGCCAAGCCCACGCCTCCAACCTCCGAGCACCACGCCCGATCCCGATCGCCCACCCCCCAACAACACCCGTTCACCCCGAGCCCGTCGAAGGGCGAGCCCCTCGGAACGCACGTACGCCCGCCCAACCACTGAGGCTCCGCCTCCGACCTCCGGCCCCTCTCCCGTTTTGGGAGAGGGATGGGCAGAGGGCCTCTCCCGCATCCCGCCCTGAGACCCGGGTGTCCCCCGCTGGCGTCCCGTCAGCACTCGGCTCTAAGCCAAACGCTCGCTACCATCGCCAACAGCCCGACACACCGTGTCACCCCGTGTCACATCCGATCCCGACGAGGAGCGCCTCATCTCTGACTCGCTCGCCCGCAGCGTCGCCATCGATGGCCCAACCGCCTCCGGCAAGAGCGTGGTCGGCCGGGCCGTCGCCGAGGCACTCCGCATCGGCTTCTTCGACACCGGCCTCATGTACCGCGCCTGCACCCTCGCCGTCCTGAACTCCGGGACCGACCCCGAGGACGCCGAGGCCGTCACCGCCCTCGTGCGCTCGCTCGACCTCGACATGCGCTGGGACGAGCCAACCGTCCCGCGCATCGTCCTCGCCGGCGAGGACGTCACGAACCAGCTCCGCACGCCCGAGATCGAGCAGACCGTCTCGCTCGTCTCCCGGGTGCCCGAAGTGCGCGACGAGCTCGTCCGCATCCAGCGCAGCATCGCCGGCCGTGAGCCCGTCGTCATGGCCGGCCGCGACATCGGCACGCGCGTCCTCGTGGAGGCGCGCACGAAGGTCTTCCTCGACGCCTCCGCCGAGGTCCGCGCACGCCGCCGCCAGGGCGAGGAGCAGGACGCCGGACGCCAGACCTCGTTCGACCAGGTCCTCAACGCTACCCGCCGCCGCGACGAGCTCGACAACACCGGCCACCGCGCCATCCGGCCGGAACAGGCCGCCGAGGGCACCCTGATCATCGACACGGACGCCCTCGGCATCGACCAGGTCGTCGAGCGCGCCCTTGAGCACTACCGCGCGGCGAACGGCGTCGAGTAAGCCGCCCGGGCTATCCTGACCCTCGATGAAGGCAACGAAGGCACGTCTCTCCGCCCTCGCCTACTGGCTCACCAGCAAGTTCACCGCCGTCGTCCTCTTCACCTTCGGGCGCTGGGAGGTCACCGGCGCCGACCGTGTCCCGGCGACCGGCCCCGTCATCCTCGTCGGCAACCACATCCACCTCCTGGACCCGCCCATGGTCGGCGCGTCCTCGCCGAGGCGCGTCCACCCGATGGCGAAGCGCGAGCTCTTCGAGACGCCCCTGGTCGGCTGGTGGTTCTGGGCATACGGCGCGTTCCCCGTCCGCCGTTTCTCCGGCGACATGGGCGCGCTCCGCGTCGCCAAGAACCGTCTCCGCGACGGCGAGGTCGTCCTCATGTTCCCCGAAGGCACCCGCTCGAAGTCCGGCGCGATGCGTCCCGCGCTGCCCGGCGCGGCGATGGTCGCGCTCCTCGCCCGCGCGCCGATCGTCCCCGTCGCCATCACTGGCACGGACGTCCCCGTCCCCGGCGCCTTCTTCGCCTGGCTCCGACGCAACCGCCCGAGGGTCACCGTCACCTTCGGCGAGCCCTTCGACCTCGCCGACCTCGCCTCGGACACCCGCGCCGCCGAGGTCGGGACGGACCGCATGATGCGCCGCATCGCGGACCTCCTCCCCGAGGAGATGCGCGGCGCCTACGGCGCGGCGAGCGAGGGCCAGATCGTCGTCGCCCGCCAGGTCCGAGACACGGGCGACACATCCGAGGCCCCGCCCGAGGTCGCTGAGTAGCGCCACCGTCGAGACGCCCGGTACACTGCATAACGTCGGGGGTTTCGGAGCACCGTCTCATGTGCGGCATCGTCGCCTATACCGGCCATCGGCCTGCCGGCCCAATCCTCCTGGATGGGCTCCGTCGCCTCGAATATCGGGGCTATGACTCGGCGGGCATCGCCCTCGCTGACGGCGACCACCACATGTACGTCGCCGTCGCGACCGGCAAGCTCGATGCCCTCATCCAGCGCGTCGAAGGCAACTACCCACCCGCCACCTGTGGCCTCGGCCACACCCGCTGGGCCACCCACGGCCAGCCCGAGGATCGCAACGCCCACCCACAGCAGGATCCGGACGGCCGCGTCGCCGTCATCCACAACGGCATCATCGAGAACTTCGAGGCGCTCCGCCTGAAGTACGCCCGCGGCCCCTTCCGCTCCGACACCGACACCGAGGTCCTCGCGCACATGCTCGCGACCCACCTCGAGCGCGGCCTCGACCTCCTCGACGCCCTCCGCGCGACCGTCTCAGAGGCCGAGGGCGCCTACTCCCTGGTCGCGATGGCGACCGACCAGACCGACCGTATCGTCGCCTCCCGCCGAGGCAACGCCGGCGGCATCGTCATCGGCCTGGGCGAGGGCGAGCACCTCCTCGCCTCCGACCTCGGCGCGCTGCTCGCGCAGACCCGCCGCGTCACGTTCCTCGAACCCGGCGAGTTCGTCGACATGACCGCCGAGGCCGTCCGATACGTGGACATCGCCGGCGCCGAGCTCACGAAGGCGGTCGAGACGCTCCCCTACGACCCCGTCTCCGCGACCAAGGGCCCGTACAAGCACTTCATGCTCAAGGAGATCCACGAGCAGCCGGACGCCGTCCTCGACGCGATCCGTGGCCGCTACCTCGCGTCGGGCCGCGTCGATCTCTCCGCCGAGCTCCCGCCCGAGCGCTTCACCGCCGACTGGGCGAAGGCGCTCACGCGGGTCGTGATCGTCGGCATGGGTACCTCCATGCACTCCGGCATGGTCGGCCGCCACTACTTCGAGCGCTTCGCGCGTCTCCCCGCCGAGTTCGATAACTCCGCGGAGTTCCGCTATCGCCGGCCTGTCCTCGACGAGCACACGCTCGTCATCTCGATCGCGCAGTCCGGCGAGACCGTGGACACGCTCGCCGCCATGGACGAGGCGAAGCGCGCCGGCTGTCCTCAGATCACGCTCTGCAACACGCCCGGCTCCCAGACCACCCGAGTCGCGGACGGCACGCTCCTGCTGCGCGTCGGCCCGGAGATCGCCGTCGCCAGCACCAAGACGATGCTCGCCTCGATGGCGCTCCTCCACGGCCTCGCGCTGTACCTCGGACGCCTCCGCGGCACGCTGGACCCCGAGGTGGAACGTGCCCAGGTCGAGGCCGCCCTCCACCTCCCCGCCGCCATCGGCGAGGCGCTCGCCCTCGCCCCGCAACTGGAGCGCATGGCGCAACACTACGCGACGTTCGAGGACTTCCTGTTCCTCGGCCGCGGCCTCAACTACCCGATCGCCCTCGAGGGCGCCCTGAAACTCAAGGAAGTCTCGTACATCCACGCCGAGGGCTACGCCGCCGGCGAGATGAAGCACGGCCCCATCGCCCTCATCGACGAGCGCATGCCCACCGTCGCCATCGCCCTCCGCGACGAGGTCAGCGACAAGATGCGCTCGAACATCGAGCAGGTCCGCGCCCGCCGCGGCGAGGTCATCGCGATGGTTTCCCACGGCGACCGCACGCTCGAACACGTCGCCAGCGAACTCATCGAACTGCCCGAGGTGGACCCGCTCCTCGCCCCGATCGTGGCGACGGTGCCCCTCCAACTCCTCGCGTATTACATCGGCACCAGCCGCGGCGCAGACGTCGACCAGCCGAGGAACCTCGCCAAGACGGTCACAGTCGAGTAAAACAGAGAGCCGACATCAGACATTTCGGTCCGCCGACGCTCCCCAGGTCGTGCGGCAGGGGTACGACCGAGCGGCGCCGCCTCCGACAGAGGGCGGCGCCGCTCCTTCATTTCACCCCCACGCGATCACCGATCGACTGGCCGCTGCCCCCGCCAGACTTCAGAGGCCTACACCAACACCTCTCCACCCACATCAACACCCCTCCGAGGTTGCCCGACCGCCCGAGCCAACCTCACCCCAACTCAAACACCCGCTCACCCTGAGCCTGTCGAAGGGCGAGCCCCCGGAACACCGGCCCGCCCAACCACTCGCCGAGGCCCTGCCACCCCACAGGTCCGGCCCCGGGACCATGGACTTCAGCACCGGCCCCTGGACCTGATCGTCCCGGCGATCGCCCTCATGGCCATCGGAGCGTGGTTCGCCCTCGGGCTCATCGCCCGAGGGCTGGAGTTTCGCCGCGCCGAGCTCGACGCAGAGCTCGAGTCCCGCCGGAGCGACGAGGTCCCCGCGGAGTTGCGGGCGATCAACGCCCGGCTCGCATCCCTCGAACGCTCCGCGAGCCCCGAGCGAGGCCAACCCCGAGCGGTGTAGTACGAACATCTCAACACAGATAGCCCGGACTGTGTTTATAACATCGTGTCTGTTGATCATAGGAGTGAGCCCCGTCTAGTGTCTCCCTCGGCTCGTTGCGGATGCGACGACCTGAGGAGGACCTGATGATCCGTATCCCCCGACTCGCCACCGCAGCCCTGCTGGGACTCGTGGCGATGTTTGCCCTCGCCTGCTCGGACGACGCTACGCCCGGTGCGACAGCTACCGAGGCGTCGACCAGCACAACTGCGAGTTCCGCGACGGCCGCCGGTACGGCGACCGAGACTGCCGCGGGCGAAGCCGCGGCGTTCCCCGTCACCATCGAGCACAAGTACGGCTCCACCACCATCGAGAGCGAGCCGCTCCGGGTCGTGTCGATCGGCTTCCAGGACCACGACTTCCTCCTGGCCCTCGGCGTGAAGCCCATCGCCGTCCGCGAGTGGTGGGGCGAGCGCCCCTTCGCCACCTGGACGTGGGCGCTGGAGGCCCTCGGCGATGCCGAGCCCGTCGTCCTCGCTGCCGGTGAGCTCGACATCGAGGCCGTCGCCGCGCTCCAGCCAGACCTCATCATCGGCCTCTACTCCGGCATCACCGCCGAGCAGTACGAACTGCTGAGCGCCATCGCGCCGACCGTGACGCAGCCCGGCACCTACGTCGACTACGGCATGCCGTGGCAGGAGCAGCTCCTCGCGACGGGCCAGGCGATCGGACGTGCCGCCGAGGCTGAGGCCCTGCTCGCCGCGACCCAGGACGCCTTCGCGCGGATCCGCGCGGCGCACCCGGAGTTCGAGGGCAAGACCGCCGTCATCGCCGGCCCGAGCGGCGATGGCGCATTCTGGGCCTACGGCATCGAGGATCCGCGCAGCCGCCTCCTCGCCTCGCTCGGCTTCGTCTACCCACCCGAGCTCGCGGCTGCGGCGAACGACAGCTTCTACGCGACGATCAGCGCCGAGCAGGGCCAGCTCCTGGAGGCCGACCTGATCATCGAGATCGTCGAGACTGAGGACGCCGTCGCAAGCCCGTCGACGTCGCGGGTCTGGGAACAGTTGAAGGCGGTGCAGGAGGACCGCGTCTACGTTACGAGCTGGGAGTCCGAGGTCGTCGGCGCCCTCTCGTTCAGCAGTCCGCTCAGCCTCCCGTGGGCGCTCGAGCAGCTCGCCCCGCACCTCGCCGAGAAGATCGAGTAGCGCGTCGCGAGGCGGTCAACCCCACTCGCGGACGTAATCAGAGGGGGCGGCCGATCGGCCGCCCCCTCTTCGCGTCGTTGCCTGACATCCGGCTACTGCGCGTTGGGAAGCCCCGACGAGTCATCCTGGAGCGCAGCCTGCGCCGCCGCAAGGCGGGCGATCGGTACGCGGTACGGCGAGCACGAGACGTAGTTCAGGCCCGCCTCGTGGCAGAAGTGCACGGACGGCGGGTTGCCGCCGTGCTCGCCACAGATGCCCACCTTCAGGTCCGGCTTCACGCTCCGGCCCCGCTCGATGCCCATCTTCACCAGGCCGCCCACGCCGTCCCGGTCGAGCTCCACGAATGGATCGCGCTCCAGGATGTGGTGCTTGAGGTAGGACGGCAGGAACCGCCCCGCGTCGTCGCGGGAGAGCCCGAAGGTCGTCTGCGTCAGGTCGTTCGTACCGAACGAGAAGAAGTCCGCGTGCTCCGCGATGCGGTCGGCGACGACACATGCCCGAGGCAGCTCGATCATCGTGCCGACCGAGTACGCGACCTTCGTGCCCTGCTCCTCGCAGACCTTGTCCGCGGTCTCCTCCGTCAGCGCGCGCAACTCCTGGAGTTCGGTCTCCAGTCCCACCAGCGGGATCATGATCTCCGGGTGGACCTCCACGCCCTCGCGCTGGAGGGCGCAAGCGGCCTCCATGATCGCCCGCACCTGGATCTCGTAGATCTCCGGGTACGTGATCGCCAGGCGGACACCGCGGTGGCCCAGCATCGGGTTGAACTCGCTCAGGTTGTGCACCCGCGACTCAACGTCTGCCGCCTTCATGTCCAGGAGGGCGGCCAGCTCCACGATCTCCTTCTCGGTGTGCGGCAGGAACTCGTGCAGCGGCGGGTCCAGCAGGCGGATCGTCACCGGGAACGGCGACATCGCCCGCAGGATGCCGGTGAAGTCGTCCCGCTGGAACGGCAGGATCTTCCCGAGGGCGACCCGACGCTCCTCCTCGGACTGCGACAGGATCATCTGGCGCATCGCCAGGATGCGGTCCGCGCCGAAGAACATGTGCTCCGTCCGGCACAGGCCGATGCCCTCGGCGCCGAACGCGCGAGCGCGCTCCGCATCCTCCGGGGTGTCGGCGTTGGCGCGCACGCGCAGCGTCCGCTCGCGGTCCACCCAGCCCATCAGCTCGTCGTACTCCGGCGGGAACACGGCCTCCGCGAGGGGTAGCGCGCCCAGCATCACCTCGCCGGTCGTCCCGTCGATCGAGATCATGTCGCCTTCGCGCACGATCACCGTCCCGCGGCCCTCCACGCTCACGTGGAACTCGCGGTGCGGGTAGTCGATCACGAGCGACGAGCAGCCGGTGATGCAGCACTTGCCCATGCCGCGCGCCACCACCGCCGCGTGCGAGGTCATTCCCCCGCGCGCGGTGAGGATCCCGCGGGCGTCCTTCATCCCCTCGATGTCCTCGGGGCTGGTCTCGTCGCGGACGAGGATGACGTCCTCGCCACGCGCGGCCCACTGCACGGCGTCGCCGGGCGTGAACACCACCTTGCCGACAGCCGCGCCGGGCGAGGCCGCCAGGCCGGTCGCGATCACCTCGCGCTGCGCCTTCGGCTCGAAGACCGGGTGCAGCAGCTCGTTCAGCTGTTCCGGGTCCAGCCGCAGGATCGCCTCGCGCTCCGTGAGCACGCCGGCGTGGTGCATGTCGGCTGCGATCTTCACCATCGCCTGGCCGGAGCGCTTCCCGTTCCGCGTCTGCAGGATCCACAGCTTGCCCTGCTGGACGGTGAACTCGATGTCCTGCATATCGCGGAAGTGCTGCTCCAGGGTGTCGCAGGCCGCCACCAGGTCGCGGTAGGCCTCCGGCATCTGGACCTCGAGCGACGGCGGGTCGTTGGCCCCGCGTGCCGCCTCGGAGATCGGGCTCGGCGTGCGCGTCCCCGCCACCACGTCCTCACCCTGCGCGTTCACCAGGAACTCGCCGAAGATCACGTCCGCGCCCGTCGAGGGGTTCCGCGTGAACAGCACCCCGGTCGCGCAGTCGTCGCCGAGGTTCCCGAACACCATCGCCTGGACGTTGACGGCGGTGCCCCACCAGTCCGGGTAGCCGTGCATCTGCCGGTAGACCGCCGCGCGAGGCGTCTCCCACGAGGAGAACACGGCGCCGATGGCGCCCCACAGCTGCTCCTGTGGGTCCTCCGGGAACGGCTTGCCGGTGCGCTCCAGCACCAGCGCCTTGTACTCGGCGACCAGCTCGCGCAGGTCGTCAGCAGTGAGGTCGGTGTCGATCGCGACGCCGCGCGCCTTCTTCTTGGCGGTCAGCAGCACCTCGAACGGGTCGTGCTCGTTCTCGTTGAGCTTGCCGACCCCGAGGACGACGTCGCCGTACATCTGTACGAAGCGGCGGTAGGAGTCGTAGACGAACCGGGCGTTGCCGGACCGCTGGATCAGGCCGGCCGCGGTGGTGTCGTTCAGGCCGAGGTTGAGGATCGTGTCCATCATCCCGGGCATGGAGACACGGGCGCCCGAGCGCACCGAGACCAGCAGCGGGTTGTCCGCGTCCCCGAACTTCGTCCCCACCAGGTCCTCCACGAAGCGAAGGCCGTCCTCCACCTGCGCGTCGAGCTCCGCCGGGAACTGGCGGTCGTTGCGGTAGTACGCGGAGCAGACCTCCGTCGTGATCGTGAAGCCGGGCGGGACCGGGATCCCGAGGCTACTCATCTCCGCCAGGCCGGCGCCCTTCCCACCCAGTTGGGTGCGGTCCATCGTGGACACACGGCCGTTGCCGAAGTGATAGACGAGCTGCTCTGACAGCCGAGCGTCGGTCTCCTGGGAGGCGAGGGTCATGACAGACCTTCCACTTCAAGGGCGCACGTGCGATGCCACCGGGGCAGCGCACATCTGGCGCCACGTCTGGGCCACGCGCAGCCCAATGCGACAGGGACGCAGCCCGCGTCGACGCCCATCGGGTATTCACGCGAACTGTGGGGAGTAAGGGAGGTCGATCGTCGGCACGTCGGCCCATCGAACCGTCCCGTGATTATAGGCCCTCAGGCTGTGTGGCAAAGGTTGAGGTGAGGGCGAGGCGGTTGCTCTCACCTTCCGTATCATCTTCTTATCGTTTCACTGCGACGTTCGCGAGCACCGAACCGCAGAGAAACGGCCTCCGAGGCTCATCGGATGGCAGGAGTCGCACACCCCGTGATGGACAACCCGCCCTCCATCGTCCCACCCGCCCTCGCGTCGGTGCGCCCCATCCTCGAGGCTCGCGAGGCCACGCTCGACCGCCTCGCCGCGCGCGAGGCCACCTCCGCCGGCCGCGAGCGGCCCGAGGCGCCCGATCCCCTCCGGCTCGCCTACCAGGTGGACCGCGACCGCATCCTGAACACACGCGCCTTCCGGCGCCTGAAGCACAAGACCCAGGTCTTCGTCCACCCGGACTCGGACCACGTCGTCACCCGCATGACCCACACCATCGAGGTACAGCAGGTCGCCCGCACCATCGCCCGCGCCCTCAACCTGAGCGAAGACCTCACCGAGGCGATCGCCATGGGCCACGACATGGGCCACACCCCCTTCGGCCACGCCGGCGAGGAGACGCTCGCCGGACTCCTGCCGGAGGGCTTCCGGCACAACGAGCAGTCCCTCCGCATCGTCGAACTCCTCGAGGACGGCGGACGCGGCCTCAACCTCACCGCCGAGACGCGAGAGGGCATCCTGAAGCACTCGAAGGTGCGCGCGTCGGTCGCCGCCGACGCGTGGGGCGTGGCTTCCACCCTCGAGGGCCAGATCGTGAAGCTCGCGGACTCCCTCGCCTACCTGAACCACGACATCGAGGACGCGATCCGCGCCGGCCTGATCGACGAGTCGGACCTCCCGAAGTCCGTGCACGACGTGCTCGGCCAGTCGCATGGCGAGCGCATCGCCATGCTCATCACCGATGTCGTCGTCGCCTCGGCGGCGACGTTCGAGCACGAGCCCCGCATCCGCCTCGGCGACGCCGCGCTCGAGGCCACGGACGCCCTCCGCGAGTTCATGTTCACCCGCGTCTACCTCCACGAGTCGACGCTCGTCGAGGCCCGCCGCGGACAGGCGATCGTCGAAGCGCTCTACCGCTACTACGAGGCACACCCGGAGGAGATCACCGGCTTCTCGCTCCCCGGCGACCCCGCCTGGCGGCGCGCCGCCGACTACGTCTCCGGCATGACGGACGGGTTCGCCCTCCGCCGCGCCGTCGCCCTCGGTCTCGCGGAGGACCACGCCGACGCCCGCGCCCGCACGGCCGGTGCGGAGTAGCCTGAGCACATGCGACCGCCCACCATCGCCGGCCTGCTCGTCGTCGGCATCGCCGCGCTCGCCATCGCCGGCGTCTGGCTCCTCGGCGGCGACGCGGGTGAGGGCGCCCAGGGCGACGACACGGCGACAGCGACCGCCACCATCGAGGGCCCCCGGGCCCAGCTCGCCCTCACCTCGAACATGTACCGATCGCCGTCCCGCGCCGCCGACCTCGTCGCCGTGGTGCCGGAGGCGCGCACGGTGCGCGTCACCGGGCGCACGGACGACTCCACGTGGCTCCGCGTGATCTACCCCGTCACCTCCACGCTGGAGGGCTGGATCACCGCCGCGAACTTCGTCACGGAGAGCCTCCCGGACCTCGCCGCCGTCCCGGACGTCGCGAGCATCGCGGAGGTCGGCGGCAGCGGTGAGGGCGGACTCATCGACGAACCCGCGCTCCCGGACCTCACCGTCAGCAGCGCGGATGTCGCGGGGAACGGGCTGCTCACCGTGCGCATCACGAACCTCGGGCGCGCCGCGTTCGACCGAGAGGTGACCGTCCGCGTCACCACCGCCGAGGGCGAGATCGTCGCCTCCCTCGACGCCGACCTGGCCGCCTCGCCGCTTGGCCCCGGCCGCAGCGCCGCCGTGAACACCGGCCTCACCATCGTGGAGACGGGCCTGTTCGTGATCGAGGTCGACCCCACGAACGACGTCGAGGAGTCCAGCGAGTTCAACAACTCGAAGCGCATCCTCCTCGTGGGCGTCGGCGGCCCGCCAGCGGGCGACGACGAGCCGGCCGAGGGCGACGATGCCACCGAGGGGGCCGAGCCGGCCGGCGACGGAGCGGGCGAGTGAAGCTCGAGGACCCTCCGGCGGAGCGTCGTCGGTTCGAACTCATCGGCCTCGCCATGGCCGCGGTCATCCTCACCACCGCCGTCGGATTCGTCGCCGTCGTCGTCCTGGCGGTCGACGACTCGGACGCCGCGTCCACACCGACCGCCACCACCGCGACACCCACGCCGTCGCCCTCCTCGACCCCCGTCCTCCAGGGCGTCGCGATCACCCGCCCGGTCGAGGTGCGCTCCGGCCCCGGCTCGGAGTTCACGATCGTCACCCGCCTCGCGGTGACCGACTCGATCCACGTCCTCGGCCGCTCGGAGGACGGCCGGTGGCTCGTCGTGGCCGCCGAGGCACGCCCCGCGCTGACCGGCTGGATCCCCACGGACGCCGTCACCGGCATCGAGACGGCGCCGCTCCCCGTCATCGCGCCCCCGGGCGCCACCCCGCCACCCTCGGACGCGACGCTCACGCCCGACCTCCCGGACCTCGTGGTCTCCCGGGTCTTCTCCAGCGACAACGTGCTGTGGGTGGAGGTCCTGAACCAGGGCGTCGCCGACGCCACCGGCGAGATCCGTGTCTCCGTGGACGGCGCGGCGGACATCCCCATCGGCGTGAAGCCGGGCGAGCCACTGCGGCCCGGTCAGCACGTCGCCTCGGCGATCCCGGGCGCCTACCTCCAGCTTCGCCGCAACGTGGAGGTGCACATCACACCCCTCGAGGGCCGCGAGGAGGAGGACCTCGAGAACAACGTCTGGATCGGCATCGTCACCCCGGACCAGCCGAACGACGTCGAGATCCTCGAAGCGGCCGTCGAGGCGCCCGATGACCACCTCGTCGTCACGCTCCGGAACAACGCACTCATCCCCATCGGCGGCACGTTCACCGTCTCCGTCCGCGAAACCGGCGAGGGCAACACGCTCCTCGGCCGCGAGCGCGCCACCGTGGAGATCGGCAGCGGCGACACCCTCCGGCTCCCCTTCCCCGGCATCACGGAGATCGACCTCACCCGCGTCCGGGTGCTCCTCTCGACCGATGCCATCGACGACGCCGTCATCGTCAACAACTCCTACCCTCGGTAGCCACGATGATCGACGACGCCCTCCGCCTCGCCCTCCATGCCCGCCTGGACATCGCCCGCGCCGGGCTCCTCGCCGCGCTCGCCGGCGTCACCGAGCGCGACTTCGCGACCGACCTCGGCGGCGAGACCGTCGTCATGCTCCTCGCGCGGATCGCCGGCGAAGAGCGCACCGCCGTCGCCGAGGCCTCGGGCGTCGAGTACACCCCCCGCCCCGTCCAGAAGCCGATGCCCCCGCAGGTCGTCCACGCCCTTGCCGGCTCCCGCCACCGCACCCGCCGCTACCTCGACAGCCCCGAGGCCACCGAGGCCCGCGCGACCGCCCTCGTCACCGCCGCCGAGCACCGCGAGGCCGAAGCCGCCGCCCGCATCGCCGCACGCCCCCCGCTCCCCCCGCTCCCCGAGACCCCCACCACCCCCGAAATCCCGATGATCCCCCCCGAACAGGCCCGCCGCGCCTGACGCTTCCGAACCCGCGATCCGGCCCCCTCCCCCTCTGGGGGAGGGCGGGGGAGAGGGTCGACACCCCGCCCGCCGACGCCGTCCCATCCGCCCGAGGCCCGCCCTCAAGATCCGAACCCCTTCCCCTCGAGGAGGGAGGGGTGGGGGAGAGGGTGAAGCCCCACTCGCACCCAACCCCCTTCCCGGGCACCCACTGCCCGCCCCTTCCCCGTTCCGACCCCCTCTCCCCACACGGGGAGAGGGCTGGGGTGAGGGCTCCCCCTGCACGCCCACCCCAAAACCTCACGAGCCCACCCCAGGATCCGACAGATTTCCTGCCACCCACGCGTAACTATTCGCGTCCCCCGGTGTCTAACTAGGTGAATGACCACCATTGACGACGTGAAATCCCGACTCGACATCGTTGATGTCGTGTCCGGCTACGTGCCTGAACTGAAGAAGGCCGGCCGGACCTTCAAGGCGCCGTGCCCGTTCCACAGCGAACGGACGCCGTCCTTCGTCGTCGATCCCGAACGCCAGACCTGGCACTGCTTCGGCGCCTGCTCCACCGGCGGCGACGTCCTTGAGTTCGTCCGACGTCGCGAGGGCCTCGACTTCAAGGAGGCGCTCCGCCTCTGCGCGGACCGCGCTGGCGTCGAGTTGCGTCCCCCCACCCAGCGCGAGGTCCAGCAGCGCGAGCAGTTCGAGCGCCTCCTCCAGGCCAACGAGGCAGCCGCGGTGTTCTTCTCCTCCAACCTGAAGGCCGCCCCCGGCGCGCAGGCGCGTGCCTACTGCGACCGTCGAGGCATGGACGACACCGCGATCGAGACCTGGCAGCTCGGGTACGCCCCGGACGACTGGCGCACGCTCACGGACCACCTCCTCACCCGCGGCTTCACCGAGGACGACATCGTGGACTCCGGCCTCGCGATCCGCTCCGACAACGGGCGCGTCTACGACCGCTTCCGCAACCGGCTGATGTTCCCCACGAGGGATGCCCGCAAGCGCCTCATCGGCTTCGGCGCCCGCGCCCTCAACCCGGAGGACGAGCCGAAGTACCTGAACACGCCCCAGACCCCGCTCTTCGACAAGAGCGGCAACCTCTACGGCCTCGACCGCGCCAACGACGACATCCGTCGAGGTGACCGCGCCGTGGTCGTCGAGGGCTACATGGACGTGATCGCGGCCCACACCTTCGGCTTCACGGATGTCGTCGCCTCCAACGGCACGGCCATCACCGAGAAGCAGATGGACCTCCTCAAGCGTTATACCCACAACGTGGTCCTCGCCCTCGACGCGGACAACGCCGGCTCCGCCGCGACCCTCCGAGGCGTCGAGGTGGCCGCGGGCGTCGCGGACCGCCGCAACACCGTCTCGCTCGGCTACGGCGGCCTCATCTCCTACCAGGAGGTCCTGGACGCGGACATCCGCGTGGTCGCCCTGCCCGAGGGCGAAGACCCCGACTCGCTCGTCCGCAAGGACACCGAGCGCTTCCGCGCCCTCCTCGCCGGCGCGAAGCCGGTGCTTGACCACATCTTCGAGGTCATCACCGCAGCGGTGGACCCGCAGGACGCGCGCGGCCGCTCGAAGGCCGTCGAGACGCTCGTCCCCTACCTCGGCCGCATCGGCGACGAGGTGGTGCGGTCGAGTTATGTCCAGAAGCTCGCCCGCTTCGCCCAGGTGGACGAACCGACCATCCTGCGCCGCCTCGCCGAGCGTCGCGCGTTCGCTGAAGGACAGCCCGCCGGGCCTCGTCCTGTCGCGACGAAGCAGGAGGTCTCGCAGGCCAAGCGCGAGAAGGCCGCCCTGCCCGACGGCGAGACGCAGCTCCTGCAGCTCATCGTCCAGCGCCGAGAATCGCGCGGTCCGGCCCTATCGATGGACCCCGGTCTGTTCGAGGATTCATTGAACCGCGCGGTCTACGACGCATGGGTGGCCGATATCGACCTCGACGAACACGCCGACACCCTTGAAGAGGGCGTCCGGGAACGGTACGAAGCCCTCGGTGCCGCCTCGTTGCCCGAGTACGAGGCACGCCACGTGCCGGACATGGTGACGGCCATGGCGCGCGAGCTCCGCACCCGCCGCCAGCAGGCACGCCTGCTGGCGGTCGCGCGCGAGCAGGCGGAGGCGATCAAGGCCGCCCGGCAGGGCTCGCCCTCCACCAACAGCAGCACGGCACCGTCCGAGGACGCGCCGCACCCCGCGGACTCGCTCGACCAACCGGCCGACGAGGCTCCTCGCGAGCCCGTCGTCGTGGTCGGCGAAGTCGCGGACGAATTCATTGAGACGACGCGGCGTCAGCGCTCGCTGACCCGTTCGTACCAGATCGCTACGGGAGCTCGATCCGCAAAGGACGGCTACCCGGACGAGAGAGGTGAACCATGACCCAGGCATTCGAAGACACCGCGCTGGCTGACGCCGGCCTGGATGCGCTGCTCTCCAAGGGACGGCGCTCCGGCCACGTCACCGCGGACGACGTCATCGAGGCGATCCCGGAGGCGGAGCTGAACGCGGAGAAGCTCTCCGCGGTCATCGCCCAGCTCTCCGAGAACGGCATCTCCGTCCGGATCGACCCCGTCGGCCGTGAGGCCTCGGAGGTCGTCCAGGCCGCCAAGCGGATCGTGGACGAAGTCTCCGGCATCGACGACCCGGTCCGCATGTACCTCCGCGAGATCGGCAAGGTCTCGCTGCTGACCGCCGACGACGAGAAGCGTCTCTCCCGGGCGATCGAGGAGTGGATCCACGTCGAGACGATCGTGGAAGACTACCGCGAGGAGACCGGCGACGACCCGTCGTGGTCGGAGGTCTTCGTGGAGTTGCTCAAGCAGTTCCACGCCGACCGCGCCGTGTACCAGTTCATCTCGCGCTTCCTCGAGCTGCCTCGGCAGTCCGTGTCCGAGCGCATCCTCGACCGTGAGTTCCGCCGGGCGATCGACGGCGAGCTCCACGAGGAGATGCACGCCGCGATCATGAAGGAATTCAAGTGGGACGCGGACAAGGCCCGCGACCAGATCTTCCGGCACTCGATCATCACCCACGTCCTCAAGGCCGAGCACATCCGCTGGGCCGCCGAGGTCGCGGGCAGCGAGTCCAAGATCACCCCGCCCCCGAAGAACCTCGCGGAGGCGCTGGAGGCTGACCACGGCGGGGCCTTCCAGTACTACTTCCAGAAGATCATCTTCGACGGGAAGCGCAGCGAGCGGCAGCTCACGGAGGCCAACCTCCGCCTCGTCGTCTCGGTCGCGAAGAAGTACATCGGCCGCGGCATGTCGCTCCTGGACCTGATCCAGGAAGGCAACATCGGCCTGATCCGCGCCGTCGAGAAGTTCGACTACCGCAAGGGCTTCAAGTTCTCTACCTACGCCACGTGGTGGATCCGGCAGGCTATCACCCGCGCCATCGCGGACC
>CAYPYF010000020.1:26682-38246 GCA_964414675.1 uncultured Dehalococcoidaceae bacterium | reverse complement strand
CTCGGCATCGTCGGGCCGTCCGGCGCCGGCAAGTCGTCGCTGATCAAGTGCCTGAACCGCACGTACCTCGCCGACGGCGGCGAGGCGATGTTCCGCACCGCCGACGGCACCCCGGTCGACCTGCTCAACACCGACGAGCGCACGATGATCCGGCTCCGCCGCACGGAGATCCACTACGTCTCGCAGTTCCTGAAGGCGCCGCCGCGCGTCCCGGCGATCGACGTGGTCGCGTCCGTCATCGTGAACCGCGGGGGCGACCCGGCCGAGGCGCGAGCGCGTGCCGCCGAGACGCTCGGGATGCTGGGCATCGGGGCGGACCTGCAGTCCTCGTACCCCTCGCTCTTCTCGGGTGGCGAGCAGCAGCGCGTGAACGTCGCGCGGGCGCTCGTGGACCCGCCGCGGCTGCTGCTCCTCGACGAGCCGACCTCGGCACTGGACTCCGAGAACCGCGCGCGCGTGCTGGAGATCGTGCGGAAGGCGCAGGCCAACGGCACGGCGATGATCGGCATCTTCCACGACATCGAGATGCTCCAGCAGCTCGCGGACAACGTGATCGTCCTCGAGGACGGCCGCGTCGCGCAGTACGGCGCGCTCGGCGAGGTCGAGATTCCCGGATATATCGAGGCGGCCGCCGCCGAGTTCGCCTAGCCCAACCCCAACCCCGCACGACGAGACCAAGGATGACGACCGCATGACGAACCCCGGCACGCCAGGCACCACCGCATTCACGCACGCGAACATCGTGCTGCAGGACGAGGTCCTGGAGGACGCGAACCTGATCGTGCGGGACGGGAAGATCGAGGCTTTCGGGCCGTGTGGGTCGACCCCGGTCCCGGACGACGCCACGGTTCTGGACGCCGACCACCGCATGTACCTGATGCCCGGCATCATCGACACGCACAACGATGGCCTGGAGAACGAGATCAACCCGCGGCCGCGGGCCGCCCTCCCGCCGGCGTTCGCGCTGCACAACTACGAGCGTCGCGCCCTCGCAGCGGGTGTGACCACCTCGTACCACGCGATCACGTTCGCGGTGATGGCGCGCAGCGAGCGGACGATCGAGCACGCCGCCGAGCGCGCCGCGATCATCCGCGGCGGCCGCGCCGCCGCGGAGATGGACCACCAGGTCCTCCACCGCCTGGACGTGTGGACGCCGGACGGCATCCCGCCGCTGTTCGAGTCGATGCGCGCGTGCGACATCCAGGCGGTCTCGCTGAACGACCACACGCCGGGCCAGGGCCAGTACCGGGACATCGAGGGGTTCAAGAAGACGCTGGAGGCGTACCGGGCGAACGACCCCTCGTTCGACGCGGCCGCCGAGATCCAGCGCCGCATCGATGAGCGCGTGAACGACACGGAGACGCTCCCCGCCGTCTACAACATGGTCACCAGCGAGTACGCGCGCCAGCCGTTCGTGCTGGCGTCCCACGACGACGACACGCCCGAGAAGGTCGAGGCGATGAGGAGCTTGGGCGCGACCGTCGCCGAGTTCCCGATCACGAACGAGGCCGCGACCCGCGCCCGCGAACTGGGGATGTGGATCACTGTCGGCGCGCCGAACATCGTGCGGGGCGGCTCGACAAGCGGGAACTCCGATGCGGCCGAGCTCGTGTCGCTCGGCCTCGCGGACATCATCTGTGCGGACTACCACTCGCCGTCGCTGATGCTCTCCGTCTTCCGCCTCGTGGAGATGGGGCTCCGCACGCTGCCACAGGCGGCGAAGATGGTGACCGCGAACCCGGCCGCCGCCTTCGGGATGGCCGACCGAGGGCGCGTCGAGGTGGGCCTGAGCGCCGACCTCGCGCTCGTCGAGGTGGTCGACGGCCGCCCGGTGGTACAGGCCGTCACCTACCAGGGGCGTCCCGTCTACGCGAACGCGAACAGCCTGCCTCGCGAGCGGGTGCTCACGGCTTGATCGACACGATGCGGTCCTCGCATGGGGGCATGCCCGAGGGGATGCGTCTCACGGTCCTCGGATCGTCCGCGTCCCAGCCCGGCGCGGGTGATGCGTCGTCGGGCTACCTCGTGACCGGGGGACGAGGACGGCGTGACCGTGTGCTCCTGGACTGCGGTGGCGGCGTGATCGGGAACCTCCTCCAGCACACGACGCTGTCCGAGGTGTCGGCGATCTTCGTGAGCCACATGCACCCGGACCACTACATCGACCTGATCGCGATGCGGTACGGCCTGCGCTACGGCGATGGCCGCAGCGGGCCGCTGGACGTGTACCTGCCGCCGGGTGGACGCGAGCAGTTGCAGGCAGTGAGCGAGGCGATCTCGAAGACGCAGCCGTTCTTCGCGGGCGCCCTCGAACTTCACGAGTACGTCCCCGGCGCCTCACTCACGGTCGGTGAGCTCACGGTCACACCGTTCGCCGTGGTCCACGGGATCCCCTCGCACGGGATGGCGGTGACGGACGGAGCCTCGCGCCTGGTGTACTCATCGGACACGGTGCTGTGCCCGGAACTCGAGGCGGGGGCGAGCGGCGCGCAGGTCCTGCTCGCAGAGGCCACCCTTGCCGGGGGAGCACCCGACCACCACGACCCTCGTACGCACCTCTCCGCCGTCGAGGCAGGACAGGTCGCGGAGCACGCCGGCGTGAAGACGCTGGTGCTCACCCACTTCTGGCACACAGCGGACCGCAGTCGCGCGCGCCAGGAGGCCGGGCTGGTGTTCAACGGCAACGTGATCATCGGGCGGCCGCATGTGCAGGTCGAACTCGGCACGGGCCTCGCCGTCGGCTCGTAGGCCCGTCAGCCGAAGCGGACATCGGCGAGCACTCCGAAGTGGTCGCTGGGCAGCACGTCGCCGAGCGGACGCTCGAGGACGACACGCGCACCGGCGACCTCGGCCGCCGCGTCCCCGGGCGGGGCGAGCAGGTAGAGGTAGTCGAGCCGCGCTTCGATGAGTCCCACGGGCGTCTCGCGGCGGATGGTCGAGCTGCGCGCCGGGTCTCCGGCCGCCTCGAACGCATCGATACCGCGCCAGGCGGCGTGGCCGCCTCGGACCAGCGCGTGCACCTCGTGATCCTCGCGCGCGTTCATGTCGCCGCCGAGGAGTCGCAGGCCGGCGACTCCGTCCCACCACGGGTGGTCGAGGACCTCGCGCGCCTGCTGGACGCGGAGGTCGTCCCGGTGGCGGAGATGGGTGAGGTGCGTGTTTGCCGTGCGGACGACGCCATCGGGCGTCGGTATCTCGACGAACAGTGCCGCGCGGTCACCATCGTCGGGATCGTCGGACAGGGCGAGCGGGATGACCTCGCCGAGCGGCCAGCGCGAGAGCGTCGCGAGGCCCGAGACGGAGTCCATCGAGACGCCCTCGACGTCGCGGGGCTTGTGGCGGATGGGGTGGAACGCGAGGTGCATGCCGAGGCCGTCCGCGAGGTGGCGGGGCGTCGACTGCGCGGGGGAGGTATCGAGGGCCTCGAACGCCTCCTGCGCGAGGATGATGTCCGCGTCCAGCGCGGCGAGGCCGGCGAGGAGCGCGTTCAGGCGGGCGCGATAGCGGCCGTCGCACTTGCCGGTGTTAATCGTGACGATCCGGAGCAGGCCGGGCCGGGCTGCCGTCATCGGCAGGGCTAGCCGTACTTCGCGACGAACGCCTCGGCGTCGCCGGCGATGTCGTCGAAGCGCTCCTCGAGGGTGGCGCGGTCCCAGTCCCACCACGCAATGCGCTGCATTGCCTCCGCGACCTCGCGCGGGAAGCGCTCGCGGATCTCGTGCCCCGGTACGCCTCCGACGATCGTGTACGGGGCGATGTCCTTCGAGATGACCGCGCCGGCCGCGACCACCGCGCCGTCGCCGATGGTGACGCCCGGCAGGACGATCGCGCCGTGCCCGATCCAGACGTCGTTGCCGATGGTGACGTGCGCGTCCCGGCGCCACTGGAAGAACTCGGCGTCGTCCACCTCGCCGAACCCGTACGCGACGCGGCGGTAGGTCATGTGGTGCTGCGTGGCGCGCCACATCGGGTGGTTGCCCGGGTTGATGCGCGTGTGCGAGGCGATGGAGCAGAACTTCCCGATCGTCGAGTAGATCACGCTGCACTGGTCCACGAGGTAGGTGTAGTCGCCGACTGTCGACTCGACGATCGACGTCATCGCGCCGATGTCGCAGTACGCGCCGAGCGAGGACTGCGAGATCCGTGCTTCCGGGTGGATGCGCGGCTCCGGGCCGAGGATCTTCGGGACGTGGGTCGCGGGGGTGCTGGTGGTCATGGGGGCTCCTCGGTCAGGCGGGGTGGTCGGTCTGGATGCTGGCGCCGTGCAGATGCGGCTGGGTGCCGGGGCCATGGTCGTGCCAGTACGTGCCGAAGGGGACGGCGCTTCGACGCTGCTCGCCGACACCGGCCGGCACCACGCCGTAGACACGCCGCGAGGGCGCCGTGTCCACCGGGCACGCCACCGAGCGTGCGAGGTCATCGGCGGGACGTTCGACATCGAACTCTGCGCCGCAGGAACTACAGACAAACGGGTACTTCGGCACGTCTGCTCCTGTGCCGGACGTTAGGCAGGGCGTGTTTGGAGTGCGTTTGGCCGTGTCGGGTGCAATACAGACCGCCCAAACGCATCGGCGCTCGCGCTACCATCGCCGGACTGCGCGAACACGGAGAAGGATGCGGCCCATGGCCAAGAAGTCGAACGCCCGCAAGGCCGTGAAGAAGGCCGAGAAGGTGGTCTCCAGGGCCACCAGGCGCGCGGTCACCGCCGTCGCTGCGTCCCGGGGCAAGGGCAAGGCCGGAGGGAAGGGCAAGACCACGACCGACGACACCCAGCCGAAGATTGAGACCTTCGCGCGGCCTATCAACGACAACCTGCTCCAGCACGTGGTGCTGGTGAAGCAGTTCTCCCGGACCTTCCCCACCTCCAACGTCTGGTTGCTGCACGACGGGAACGAGGCCGCCCTCATCGATGCCGGGTTTGGCGACGACCTCTGCATCGACGAGCGACGCAAGTTCTTCGAGGGCGAGGGGGCCAACTTCAACGTCGGCACGATCGCGTTCACCCACCACCACTCCGACCACACCTCCGGCGGCCGCAAGCTCCGCGAGATCCTCCGCGCCAACACCGCCATCAACCCGATCGACGAGGCGCTCCTCCACACCCCGCCCGCCGCGGGCGAACGTCCCAACGAGGACCTCCCGGACGACAAGGAGCTCGCCGAGCGCGGGAAGGTCTGGGCGGAGGAAGCCCTCAACACCCCGATCGACATCCCGCTCTCAGATGGTGAGACGTTCAAGGTCGGCGGGCTGACGGTGCGCGCGGTGCACACGCCGGGGCACACCGCCGGGCACAACTGCTACTTCGTGGAAGAGACGCTCACGCTGTTCACCGGGGACAACGTCCTGGGCGTCGGTACGAGCGCCATCGGACCGCCGCCGCGCGGCGACATGCAGCAGTACCTGGACTCGCTGCTGCGGATGCGCGAACTGCAGGCCTCGCTGTTCGCGCCCGGCCACGGCCCTGTGGTCACGGCGACCGACGCGAAGATCCAGGAGCTGATCGATCACCGAGGCACCCGCGACCGCCAGATCATCGACCTGATGGACAAGGGGTACCTGACCGACCGCCAGATCCGGCGGGCGCTGTACCCGGAGATCCAGAAGGGCCTCCGTCGCGCCGCGGCCGGGCAGGTTCGCGCCCACCTCGCACGGATGGTGGGACAGGGGATCGTCCGCGTGGACGAGGCCGACGAGGGCAAGACCTGGAACGTGGTGCTGACGAAGTAGGCCGGCTGATGCCCGACTCGACCTCGCCGGACACGCCTGACGCGACGGCTGCGCCCGACGCCGTCGAAGCGGTGATGCTGCGCCAGCTCGTGGCCGCCTCGCCCGATGCGATCGTCATCGTGCAGGACCGGCGGTTCCGGTACGACAACCAGGCGTTCCATCAGACGCCCGAGGACAACCGCATCGGCCTGCTCTTCGCCGACCGCGCGCCGCCGGCGCAGCAGCCCGCGATCTGGGCCACGCTCGACGCCGTGCAGGCAGGAGAACTCCCCGAGGCGCGGGTCGAGTGGGAGAGCGTCGTCACGCACCGGGTGCTCGAGGCGATCCTCCGCCCCACCACGCACGAGGGCGCACCCGCCGTGGCCGCGTTCGTGCGCGACGTCACCGAGCGGGTACACCTGGAACAGGCGATGGAGCAGCAGGCGCGGGAGCTCGCGGAGGCCGTCGAGGGGCTGTCGCTCTATCGCCGGATCTTCGAGCTGAGCCGGGACAGCATGGTGCTGCTGCAGGACGGGGTGGTCCAGCTCAGCAACGGGGCGCTGCTGAGCCGCGGGATGACCTCGATCGTCGGTCAGCGGGTGGAGGAGCTGTTCGACGCGGAGACGCTCGTGAGCCTGCGCGCGGAGGCGCAGCGCATCCTCAGCGGAGAGGTCGAGCAGGGCCTGTGGGAGTGGCCGGTGCTCCGCCCGGACTCGGACCGACCGCGGACGGTGGAAGCCATCGCGCGGCGGATCGAGTACCGCGGACGTCCGGCGCTGCTGGTCAACACGCGTGACGTCACGGAGCGCAAGGCGGTGGAGGTGCGCCTCCAGGAGATGTCGCGCACGGACGCGCTGACCAGCATCCCGAACCGTCGAGCGTTCTACGAGGCGCTTACCTACTGGCGCGACGAGGCGCGCCGAAGCAAGGCTCGCCACGCGGTCTGCTACATCGACCTCGATGGGTTCAAGCGGGTGAACGACACGCACGGCCACCGGGCCGGCGACGACCTGCTCGTCGATGTCGCGCGACGTTTCCGCGAGACCGTCCGGCGGACGGACATCCTCGCGCGTCTCGGGGGCGACGAGTTCGCCGTCCTGCTGCCGACGACGACCGACGCGGGCGCACGGGAGGTGGCGGAGAAGCTCCTCGCCGATGTGCACGCCGCGGCCGTGGCACACCCCGGCGTCTCGGCGAGCATCGGCGTGACGACGTTTGGCGCGGACGATGCTCCGGACGACGTCATCAGCCGCGCCGACCGCGAGATGTACCGGGTGAAGACGGAGCATCGCGCCGCGGGTTGAGGGCCCTCGACCACAGCGAAGAGGCGCCCATCGGGCGCCTCTTCTCGATCACCGACCGTCGCACGACGCCTAGTGGAACGGGCCCTTGTGGGGGATGCCCGCCTTCGTGAGCAGGTCCTTGTCGTAGGTGACCTGGCCCGTGAACTTCTCGGCCGGCTGCTCGCAGATCCAGACCGTGGCCTGGCCCATGTCGTCAGCGGTCTCGAAGTTCGTGTCCGGGTTGTCCCGGTCGTTGGCGGCGTACATGTTGCCGGCGGTGGCCACGCGGCCCTCCGGCGAGAGCACGTTCACAGAGATGCCGTCGTCCTGGTAGGACGCGGCCATCCGCTGCGAGAAGTGCTCCAGCATCGCCTTCTCGCCGCCGTAGAAGATGTCGCCACCGCGCGTCTTCTGGTCGTCCGTGTACGGGCCGGGGCCGAGGGGGATCGCACCCCTCGAGGAGATGTTGACGATGTGGCCGCCGCCCGCCGCCTTCATGTGCGGGACGACCTCGCGCATCGTGAGGATGTACGAGCGGACGTTCACCTCGAGCGTGAGGTCGATGTGGTTCTCGCGCACCGTCTCCAGGTTGCCGGGGACGAAGATCGCGGCGTTGTTGACCAGGATGTCGAGCTTGCCGAACTCGCTGACGACCTTCGCGACGGCGTCCTTGATGCTCTGCTGGTCGCGCATGTTGAGGACGATGGCGATGGCCTCGCCGCCCTCGTCGTTGATCTCCTTCGTGACCGAGTGGATGGTCCCTGGCAGACGCGGGTCCTTCACTTCCTCGGTGCGTGCGCAGACGGCGACCTTCGCCCCCGCCCGCGCGAGGTACTTCGCGATGTCCGCGCCGATCCCGCGGCTGGCGCCGGCGACCAGCGCCACCTTCCCGTCGAGTGATCCAGCCATTGTTATCCCCTCGTGCGTCCGCACCCGGCGTGGGCCAGGCGCGCGTTGTTTCTCGGCGGCATGGTAGTCCTCGGGCAAAGCGCGGCAAGCGCCTGTTGGTCTACTGTATTAGTCATGAGACGCTTCGCCGTGCTGCTGGTGGCTGCGGTCCTCGTCGCGGCGTCCGGCTGCTCGGGACCCCCGGAATCTGACGAGGGGGGCACCACCTCGCCCACCGTCGCGCCCGCGACTTCGGCGGAGCCCGCGCGCACCTCGATCGCGACGCCCTCGCCGACGGTATCCACGATGCCGGCGCTCCCCACGGCGCCTGCCATCGACCTGACTGACCTCCCCGGCACGATGGCCGAGACGATCGACGCCGTGCTCGCCGGTGGCGACTACCTCGCAGACCTCGCGCCGGTCGAGGCGCCCTGCGTCGCACCGAAGCCTGAACTGCGGCAACCCCCGCGATGCTCCGAGGGCATGACACCGGGTGAACCGGCGCCGGCCATCGTGTTTGGGACGTGCCCGGACGGGGAGTTGCAGTTCCTCGATCCGGGCACCGGACAGGCCGTCCCGGCCGACCAGATGAGCCACCTCACCGGCGTCGTCCGCCTCCGCAATGGGCCTGCCGAGTACTTCGCGATCTACGGCTACGAACGGGCCTCGTGGCTCGCGTTCGACGAATCCGGGGGCCTCATCGGCGCTGGCGGGGGCGGCTCGTGCGCCGCGTTCGGGTTGCGTGACCGTCTCCTGGGCGCCGACTGGGTGACGGGCGGGATCGACTGGGGCTTTGACGACGACCTCGGGCCGCCGCTGTACGAGGCCCTCGCACGCCCCGTGACGGAGGGGCCGGAGGCGCTCGCCGGGCTTGTGGAGACGGTGGACTCTTCCTGCTCGTTCCATGGCACGCTGGCGTCGGCCTGCGCGGACCAGGGGCTTGGACTGAACGATCGCTTCCAGGGCGTGATCGTGAGTGACCTCCTGTTCTGCGAGGCCTGCGCGCTGTCGCCAGCCGAACTCGTGGAGCTCCTGAGGCCCGTGTACACGGGAGGCGTCGCGCTCGTCGGGGTCTGGCGGCTTGGTCTCGGTGGCCAGCAGTTGGTCAGCGAGCGCTGGCCGGAACTCACCCCGACGGTGGCGCTCGCCTTCCACACGGGCGGCGAGCCCATTGACGACGTCCCGATCGGCTTCCTGCTCCTCGTGGACCCCACGCGACTGCACATCGATCCGTCCACGAGGCCGATCGCCCTCGTCGAGCGCATCAGCAAGACCTGGACCGCGGCGGACACGGCGCGGGAGCTCGGCTCGTGGGAGCGGATCTATCCGCTTCCCTGACGGCGGGGCGCTCCGATGCCCGATCGTTATGTGTTCTACGCGCCTTCGGAACCCGCTCAGCGTTGACCCGCCGGGGGTGCCTCCGTACAATCTAAACAGTAGTTAGCAGTCTCCCGGCGAGAGTGCTAATGGAGGTTGCAGACGTGCTCACCGAGCGTCAGTCCGCGATTCTGAGCATGGTCATCGACGAGTACGTCCAGACGGCGGAGCCGGTGAGCTCCAAGGCGCTGGTCGACCGCCGACGGCTTGAGGTGTCCACGGCCACCATTCGGAACGAACTGGCACGCCTGGAGGCGGAGGGGTACGTCACCCATCCGTACACGTCTGCCGGACGCGTCCCGTCTGACCTCGGCTACCGATTCTACGTCGAAGCGCTGATGTCCGAGGAGCCCGTCGGCATCGACGAGCGCCGCACCGTGGAGCACCAGCTCCACCAGGTGGCCGGTGACCTGGACGACTGGCTGAGCCTGACCGCGACGATCCTCTCCACGCTCGTGGGGAACGTGGCCGTGGTCACCCGTCCGCGGATGACGAGCGCGCACCTCCGGAACGCCCAGCTCGTCGAGTTGAGCCGCGAGGCGAGCCTCCTCGTCGCCGTCATGGACGACGGGCGAGTGCGCCAGCGGATCCTCCCGACGATGGAGCCGTGGTCGCAGGAGCAGCTCAACGACCGTGCGCGTCGCCTGAACGACACGCTGGGTGGCAAGGATGCGAACGGCATCGCCTCGGCGCTGCCTGGCATGACCGACCCGGACGACGTCGCCGTCGCCGAGGTGCTCGCGGAGATCCTGCGGGAGCAGCGCATCGCTGAAGAGACGTTCGTGGAGGGCCTGAGCAACGCCCTCCGCCAGCCGGAGTTCTCGGACGTCGACCGCCTTCTGGAGGCGGTGGGGCAGTTGCAGGCGTACCGCCTGCGCGCCCTCCTCGAACCCGCGGTGGCGGCGCACCTGAGCGCCGGCCCGGCAGGTTCGATGCGGGTGGTGATCGGCACCGAGAACGCGGAGTCCGGCATGCAGGACTGGAGCATGATCGTCGCCCGCTACGGCGAGAGCGATGCCACCGGCGCGGTCGCGGTGATCGGGCCGACGCGGATGGCCTACCAGCGGACGATCCCGCGCGTGCGGTACGTCGCGTCGTTGATGAGCCAGCTCCTCCACGACGTGCGCCAGGACCGCTGACGCGCGACGACTGACTACGACCACACGGCGGCCCCCCGCCTCCGGCCTCGCCGGCTACGGGAACGCCGCCTGAACCAGACAGGGTTGAGGATGACCGACGCGACGAATTCCACCGACGACGAGGTGCAGGAGATGCGCTCCCAGGCGACCGACGCGGGCGCCGAGGACGCTGAGAATCCTGGGGACTCTGCGGCGTCGCTCGACAGCATCGAGGGCCTGCGCGCCCAGCTCGACGAGGCGCAGGCACAGTACGCGCGCGCCCGCGCGGACTACGCGAACCTCGAACGGCGCTCGCAGGAGCAGCGGTTCGAGGTGGGGCGCGCTGCGCTGATTGACGCCGTACGGGGGTTCCTCCCGGTGCTGGACGACCTCCAGCGGGCGATCGAGGCGGCCGAGTCGGGCGCGGACGACCCGGCCTGGCTGGAGGGCATCCGCCTGGTCGCGCAAAAGTTCAAGACCGCCCTCGAACAGCACGGCGTGGAGGAGATCCACGCGCTGGGCCAGGCGTTCGACCCGACGAAGCACGAGGCGGTGGGCGCCGCACCCGGCCCGGACGGCCAGGTGGTCCACCTCCTGCAGCGCGGCTACATGCTGCGCGACCGCATCATCCGTCCCGCGATGGTGATGGTGGGGAACGGCGAGCACGCGACGGCGACGTAGACCAACCGGGTGCGGGAGGACCGCACGCGCGCCCGTAACCGGGCCGCAACTGAACTCAGATGAACTGACAGCCGCGACCCGCGGCCGGGAAGAGAGCAGACAGCATGGGCAAGGTCATTGGTATCGACCTGGGGACCACGAACTCCTGCATCGCCGTCATGGAAGGCGGCGAGCCGCGGGTCATCCCGAACGCCGAGGGCAACCGCACGACGCCCTCGATGGTCGCGATCGCGAAGAACGGCGAGCGCCTCGTCGGCGCCGTCGCGAAGCGGCAGGCCGTGACGAACCCGGAAGGCACGATCTACTCCGCGAAGCGCCTGATGGGACGCCGGTTCGAGGAGGAAGAAGTCCAGCGCCTCGCGAAGGTCGCGGGCTTCGAGGTGGTGAAGCGCGCCAACGGCGACGCCGGGCTGAAGCTCGGCGACAAGGAGTACTCGTCGCCTGAGGTCTCCGCGATGATCCTCCAGAAGCTGAAGACGGACGCGGAGGCCTACCTCGGCGAGCCGGTCAC
>CAYPYF010000020.1:24208-26672 GCA_964414675.1 uncultured Dehalococcoidaceae bacterium | reverse complement strand
GTGCTCCGCATCATCAACGAGCCGACGGCCGCGTCGCTCGCGTACGGCCTGGACAAGAAGGAAGAAGAGGTCATCGCCGTCTACGACCTCGGCGGTGGCACGTTCGACATCTCGATCCTCGAGCTCGGCGACGGCACCTTCCAGGTGAAGGCGACGAACGGCGACACCTTCCTCGGTGGTGACGACTTCGACGACACGCTCATCCGTCACCTGGTGGACGACTTCAAGAAGGAGAACGGGATCGACCTCGCGCAGGACCGCACGGCCCTGCAGCGCCTCAAGGAGGCGGCTGAGAAGGCGAAGATCGAGCTCTCCTCCGCCCAGCAGACGGAGATCAACCTCCCGTTCATCACGGCGGACGCCAGCGGCCCGAAGCACCTGGTCCGCACGATGACCCGCGCGCAGCTCGAGCAGCTCGTCGGCGGGCTCGTCGACCAGACGCTGGAGCCGGTGCGGAAGGCCCTCGCCGATGCCGGGCTGAAGCCGGGCGACATCGACGAGGTCGTGCTCGTCGGGGGCATGACGCGC
Source organism: uncultured Dehalococcoidaceae bacterium (assembly GCA_964414675.1). Taxonomy (GTDB): domain Bacteria; phylum Chloroflexota; class Dehalococcoidia; order UBA2979; family UBA2979; genus W-Chloroflexi-9. The sequence goes on along the minus strand of CAYPYF010000020.1, from coordinate 26,144 downwards.
ATGCCGCTGGTGCAGCAGAAGGTGCAGGAGTTCTTCGGCAAGGAGCCGAACAAGGGCGTCAACCCGGACGAGGTCGTCGCCATCGGCGCGGCGATCCAGGCCGGCGTGCTCAAGGGCGATGTGAAGGACGTCCTCCTGCTGGACGTGACCCCGCTGACCCTGGGTATCGAGACCCTCGGCGGCGTCATGACGTCCCTGATCGAACGCAACACCACGATCCCGACGAGTGCGTCCCAGACGTTCTCGACGGCCTCGGACAACCAGCCGTCGGTGGAGATCCACGTCCTGCAGGGCGAGCGCCCGATGGCGGCCGACAACAAGTCGCTCGCGCGCTTCATCCTCGACGGCATCCTCCCGGCGCCGCGAGGCGTCCCACAGGTGGAGGTCACGTTCGACATCGACGCGAACGGCATGGTGAAGGTCTCGGCCTCGGACAAGGCGACGAACAAGCAGCAGCACGTCACGATCCAGGCCGCCTCCGGCCTGAGCGACGAGGAAGTGCAGCGCCTGCAGCGCGAGGCCGAGGAGCACGCCGCCGAGGACGCCGCGAAGCGCGAGTCCGTGGAGGCGCGCAACACCGGCGACTCCCTCGCCTACTCCGCCGAGAAGATGCTCCGCGACAACGCGGAGGTCGTCGAGGGTGAGCCCAAGGAGAAGGTGGAGGCCGCCATCAAGGAGCTCCGCGAGGCGCTCAGCGGCGACGACACCGCGGCGATCAAGTCGAAGACGGAAGCCCTCTCAGCCGCGATGCAGGAGGTGGGCGCCGCGATCTACGGGGCGCAGCAGGCCGCGAACGCTCCCGGTGGGGGCGGCGAGTCCGGCCCGGCCGGCGGCCAGAACGGCAGTGCCGGCTCCGGCGAAGGCGAGCCGGACACCGTCGAGGGCGAGTTCCGCGAGGTCTAGCCCACGCAGCCAGTACTCCGATGCCCCGTCCGCGGGGCATCGGCTTGTTCGAGGGGGCAGAGCATGCAGGCCATCGACGACTTCGAGCGCCGTCTCGTCCCCTTCGAGCAGTGCTGGAACTTCCGCGACATCGGCGGCTACGCGACCTCGCACGGTCGCGCCGTCGCGTGGCAGCGGTACTACCGATCCGGCGCGCTCGAGGACATGCACGAGGGCGACCGACTCCGCCTCGGTGGGATGGGCATCCGCACGATCGTCGACCTCCGCCGGCCCGAGGAGACGCGCGACCGTGGCGTGCACCCGGCCGCCGAGGTCGGGGCGCGCTACGAGCACCTGCCGCCACTCCCGGACGGCGCGAGCGACGAGCTCGACGCGCGGTTCGGGCGTGGCATCTCCGGGCAGCGGTACCTGGGCTACCTCGACTACGCCGGGCCGAGCATCCGCGCGATCTTCGAGGTGCTCGCCGACCCGGCCTCGTACCCCCTCGTGGTCCACTGCACCGCCGGGAAGGACCGCACCGGGGTGACCACGGCCATGGCGCTGCACCTCGCGGGGGTGAGCCGGGAGGTCATCCAGGCGGACTTCGAACTCACGAACCGCGACACCGACCGCTGGCTCACCTGGTCCACGGCGAACGGCCGGTACGACCCGGGCGACAACCCGGACGAGGCGCGCCGCCGCTTTGGCGTCCCCGCCGAGGCGATCGGCACGTTCCTCGACGGGCTGGAGGAGCGCTACGGCGGTGTCGAGGGGTACCTCGGATCGCTCGGCCTGGGCGCGGACGTGTTCGCCGCAATCCGGCAAAACCTCGTCGAGGCGGGCGCCTCGTGACGGATCAGGGACACCCCGGAGGCCCTCTGACCGGGACGCGTTGTACGATGGAGCCTCATGACAACTGAGTCAGCCGACCTCTACTCCGTCCTCGGGCTTGAGCGCAGCGCATCACCGGATGAGGTGAAGCGCGCCTTCCGTCGCCTTGCGATGGACTACCACCCGGACCGGAACAAGGACAACCCGGAGGCCGAGGAAAAAT
>CAYPYF010000020.1:0-24198 GCA_964414675.1 uncultured Dehalococcoidaceae bacterium | reverse complement strand
CTCCGACCCGGAGAAGCGCGCCCGCTACGACCGCTACGGCGCGGCCGGCGTCGGCCAGGGCGGCGCCCAGGGCTTCCAGGGGCACGATGGCTTCGGCGGCTTTGGCGACATCTTCGACGCGTTCTTCCGCGGCACCGCGGGACGCCGCGCCGGCCCGCAGCCGGGCGCCGACCTCCACGCTACCATCTCGCTCGACCTCGAGGACGCCGTCCGCGGCGTCGAGCACGAGATCTCGTACGAGCGCGTCGAGCGCTGCCACGACTGCCGGGCGACCGGACAGGAAGGCGCGATGCAGAAGCCCGGCTGTCCCGAGTGCGAGGGCAAGGGCGAGCTTCGTCGCGTGCAGCAGTCGCTCTTCGGACAGTTCGTGAACGTCACCACCTGCCCGCGCTGCCGCGGCGAAGGCTCGATCGTCGACAACCCGTGCAAGAACTGCCGTGGCCAGGGCCAGACGCGGGTCAAGGTCTCTCGCGTCGTGAAGATCCCCGCGGGCATCGACACGGGCTCCCAGATCCGGCTCTCCGGGGAGGGGGACCACGGCCCTCGCGGTGGCCCGCCGGGGAACCTGTACGTCGAGCTGAACGTGCGCCCGCACGAGGTGTTCAAGCGCGTCGACTCCGAGCTCGTCTACGACCTGCCGCTGAACATCGCGCAGGCCGCCCTCGGCGCCGACCGCAAGATCCCCACGATCGACGGCGACGAGGTCGAGCTGAAGCTGAAGCCGGGCACCCAGACCGGCGAGGTGCACGTCATCCGGAACAAGGGCGTCCCGCACCTCCGCGGGAACGGCCGTGGCGACCTGCTGGTCCGGACACACGTGGTGACGCCGACCAAGCTCACGAAGGCTCAGAAGGACCTCCTCGCGCAGCTCGCGGACACTCTCGGCACGCCGGACGTCCCGGAGCACGAGGCCTCCGTCTTCGACCGCATCCGCAACGCCTTCTCGTAGCGTCCCGCCCGAGGCCTGCCAGATGACCAGACATGCCCACCCCTGACGACCGCTGGTACGAGGCGGTCGCGCGGGTGGACGCGCGCGACGCCGACCTCGTCGCGGGGATGCTCGACTTCCTCGGCGCGTCCGGGACGGCGATCGAGCCCGCGATCCACATCAGCGACGACGCCGACTTCGCGTACGACGAACTCACGGACGAGCCCTGGATCGTGCGTGCCACGTTCCTGGGCCCGTTCGACGAGGCCGCCCAAGCCGCGGTGCGCGAGGCGATCGAGGGGCTGACGTTGCAGGGAGCGCTCGCGTCGCTCGTGATCGCGGAGGCCGAGCCGGTCGACTGGGCCGAGGAATGGAAGAAGTTCTACCGCCGCCAGCGGATCGGCGAGCGGCTGGTGATCGTCCCGTCGTGGGAGGAGTACCAGCCCGCCGACGGTGAGGTCGTGGTGCTCCTCGACCCCGGAGCCGCATTCGGCACCGGCGAGCACGAGACCACGCGCCTATGCCTCGCAGCGCTGGAGGCGCAGCCCCTCGGCGACGCGCGCGTCCTGGATGTCGGCGCGGGCTCGGGCATCCTCGCGATCGCTGCGCGGCTGCTCGGCGCGTCCGAGGTACACGCGGTGGACATCGACGCGGACACGATCCGCGTCGCCGAGGAGAACGCCGTCACGAATGGCGTCGCGGACGACATCGACTTCGCGGCGGGCTCCGTCGGTGACGACTGGCCGTGGCCGGACCGCGTCGCCGAGAGCTACGACGTGGTCCTCGCGAATATCTCGTCGACCGTCGTCGGGCGGCTCGCGGGGCATCTCGCCGCAGCGGTGCGCGAGGGCGGCCTGCTCATCGCGAGCGGGTTCATCCTGCGCGACACGGACGAGGTCCGCGGGTACCTCGCGGCTGCCGGGCTCACCGAGGTGGACTACCGCACCGAGGGCAACTGGGGCTGCCTCGTCGCGCGGCGGTAGGGGTGCCTATGGTGCCTCAGGGCGCGGGCGTCGACGAGGGCGCCGGCGTCACCGCGGGAGCAGCGGACGCGGGACCGAACGAGTGGCCCACCCACGTCATCGGGTCGACGTTGACGCCGTAGATCGTCATCTCCCAGTGCAGGTGCGGGCCGGTGGAGAACCCGGTGCTGCCCATCTTCGCAATGATCTCGCCTGCCTCCACCATCTGGCCGACCTCGACGTTCCATTCGAGGAGGTGGTGGTAGCCAGTGACGACGCCGGCGCCGTGGTCGACGAGGACGGAGTTGCCGCGGATCGGCATCGGCCCCGTCCAGGCGATGCGTCCGGCGGCGGCGGCGTGGATCGCGGTGCCCTGCGGTGCTGCGAGATCGGTGCCCGAGTGCTGGCCGCTGACCGGCCCGCCGTTGATCGAGCGGCCCTCGCCGAAGGTCGTGGTCTGGATGTACTCGTCGACCGGAAGTTGGATGGTCCCCTGCCATCGCGGGCGTCCACCGAAGAGGTTGAACTGCTCGTAGGCGCGGAGGGCGGCTTCGATTTCGGCCGCCTCGGGCGTGAGCACGGCCGTGACGGACGGGCTCGCGGTGAGGTAGTCGATGGGGCGTTCGACGGCGATCACCTCGAACGGCACGCTCACCTCGGAGAGTACGTTGCCGGCGGCGTCGCGCGTCACGATGGCCGCGTCCTTCGTACCGAGGGGCTCGAAGAGTCCCGCGCCGATCACGCACCACAGGATGCCCTCGCCGCCCGCGACCAGCGGGATGCGCTGGCCGAGGAGCCGCGCGCTCGCCGAGGCGGCGCCGGCCTGCTTCACCGTGAGGACGGTGGTCTCGCCCTGACCGACGCGCGGCGGATCGAGTGTGACCTCAGGCGGTTCTGCGCTGATCGGCACAGTGGCGGAGGGGCTGGCGGGCGAGTCGGTAGGGACGGGCGTCTCGGGGGGCGGCGACGGAGTCGGCGTCGCGGTGCCGAGGATGCTGAGGCCGCCCTCGGTGGGGTCGTCCTCGATCATCCCGCAAGCGGCGAGGGGGATCGCGAGGGCCGCCGCGGTGGAGGCTCGCCACGCACGCCGCAGCGCGGCCCGGCGCGAGATCCGAACGGAACGAGGGGCGTCGTGCATGCGGCCCTGTCTGGCGTGGTGATGGGTCTGGCGGGTGGCCGAGACCTCATCGTACCGCGCGGCCCGGTCGGGACAGCGGGTTATCGCTGGGCAAATCTCCCGGCGGTGACCAGTTCGGCGGGGGCGTCTTCCTCGTCCGGTGGGGTCGTGAGCTCTCGTCGCACCCGCGCGATGATCTCGCTCAGGAGCATGCCCTCGGTGAGGGGGTACCTGACGTCGCAGCGCCCGCAGCGGGGTGAGGGTGCGGCTTCGCCGTCCGCATGGTCGGGGGCGTCGAGGCCCTCGAGCGTGCCCTCGCAGAGCGCGCAGAACGCCTCGATACGGACCTCGTCACCGCTGGTGTCCGAGGTCCGCCACGGGACACCTCCCACGACGGTGGCCTCTTCCGTGTCTCGCGCCCACCAGGCGGGGCGCTCCTTCGCGCGGCGAAACGAGGGCAGGGACGCCTCGGACGCCACGAGGTAGACGCCGAGCGAGGCGCCGACGGAGAGGGCTCCGAGTGCTGACAGGGATTCGACGATCATCGCGGTCTCCGAACGATTCGGTGGGCGCGGCATGGATGGCCGCAGGACAGGTGTGTTGCCTGTCTAAACGCTCAGCGGCCGGGTGCGTTCATGTCGGGAGGGTGTTGCGGACGACTCGCAACGGTTCCGACAGGCGGGGCCGCGGGCGGGTGATGTGAGGATGCTCGTGACGTCGTGTGTGGCCCGGGTTGTCGTCAGGTTGATCGCTTGGCGAATTGTCTATACTCGGGGCGAAGTAGGGGTGCGGCGGAACCCCGGTAAGTCTCCCACCTCTTCGGCACGAAACACGCACGGACGGCCCTCAAGCGGGGGTGGTCTGGTTGTCAGTCTGCGGAGATCTCATGGAAGACCCCCGAATCGTCGCCGAGCGCGTACTCGCCAATATTGAGCGAGTCATCATCGGGAAGAACAACGAGGCGAAAGTCGCCCTCGTGACGCTGCTGTGCCGAGGGCACCTGCTCATCGAGGATGTGCCCGGCGTGGGCAAGACGATGCTCGCGAGGGCACTCGCCGTCTCGACCGGGTGCCGCTTCTCGCGCATCCAGTTCACGCCCGACCTGCTGCCCACGGACGTGACCGGGGTCTCGATCTACTCGCAGAGCACCGGTGAGTTCTCCTTCCGCCAGGGCCCGATCATGGCGGAGATCGTGCTCGCGGACGAGGTGAACCGCGCGACGCCGAAGACGCAGTCCGCGCTCCTGGAGGCGATGGAGGAGCACCAGGTCACCGTCGACGGCACCACCCACCGCCTGCCCTCGCCGCACATGGTGATGGCGACCCAGAACCCGATCGAGTACGAAGGCACGTTCCCGCTACCGGAGGCGCAGCTGGACCGCTTCCTGATGCGCATCCACCTCGGCTACCCGTCGCCGACCGACGAGGTGCTGATCATGGACGCCCAGCAGCGTCGCCACCCGATCGAGGGCCTCCAGCAGGTGATCACGCCCGCCGAGGTGAACGAGATGCAGGACGCCGTGGGCGACATCTACGTCGACCCGCTGATCAAGCAGTACATCGTGAGCCTGGCGAACGCGACGCGAGACCACGACGCGGCCTACCTCGGTGTGTCGCCGCGCGGGTCGCTGGGCCTCATGCGGGCGTCGCAGGCGTTCGCGATGCTGGACGGGCGCGAGTTCGTGCAGCCGGACGACGTGAAGGCGCTGGCGTACCCGGTCTTCGGACACCGCGTGATCGTGAGCCCCAGCGCTCGCGTGCGCGACATCGACAGCCAGCAGATCGTCGACGACGTCCTCCAGCGCGTGGCGGTACCCGGCGTGCGCGCCCGTGGCGGAGCCTGACCGCGTGACGAGCCGGCCCGTGCCGCGCGAGGAGGTCCGGCAGGATGCCGGCGTCCTCGGGCAGCTGCGGCGTCACGTCAACGTGACGATCACGCTGCTCGTCGCCGTCCTCTGCGTGGTGATGGGATTCGCGACCGGCTTCTGGCTGCTCTTCCGGCTCGCCTACGTCATCCTCATCGCGATCCCGCTCGCCTGGCTGTGGACCCGCGAGATGGCGAAGGGCCTCGAGGTCCAGGTGCAGCGCACCGACCAGCGCGTGACACAGGGCCAGCCCATCGAGGGCCACGTGACGATCCGCTCGAAGTCGCTGCTGCCGAAGGTCTGGCTGGAGGTCGAGGACCCCTCGACGCTGCCGGGGCACGCGGCGCGGCGCGTGCTGACGCTGCCGGTGCGCGGGGTGGCGTCCTGGTCCTACCGGACGCGGACGCGTCTCCGAGGTGTCTACCAGGTGGGGCCGGTGCGGGTGACGGCGCGCGATCCGTTCGGCTTCTTCCGGCGGTCACGGACGTTCGGCGACGCCGCGACCATCCTCGTGTACCCGAACGCGCCGGAGCTCCCGAACTTCTACGTCCCTGCGGCGAACCTCCCCGGCGAGGGCCGCATCCGCCGCCGGACGCACAACGTCACGCCGAACGTCTCCGGCCTGCGCGCCTACGCGCCCGGCGACTCCTACAACCGCATCCACTGGCCCTCGACGGCGCGCATGGGCCAGCCGATGGTGAAGCAGTTCGAGCTGGATCCCGCCTCCGACATCTGGATCGTGCTGGACCTGCAGCGCGATGTGCATGTCGGAACAGGCGAGGAGTCGACCGAGGAGATGGCGGTCTCCGTCGCCGCCTCGGTGTCCCGCTACTTCATCCAGCAGAACCGCTCGGTGGGGCTCATGGCGTTCGGTGAGCGCCTCCGGGTCGACGAGCCGGACCGCGGCCAGAACCACTACACGCGCATGCTGGAGACGCTCGCCCTCGCGCGGGCGGTGGGCGACGCGCCGATCTCCAACCTGCTCTTCGAGGAGTCCCGGCGCTTCGGGCGCCACACGACCGTCCTGACGATCACCCCGTCCACCGAGGAGCGCTGGCCGCTCACGCTGATCTCGCTTGCGGGGCGTGGCGTGAAGGTGGCGGCGATCCTCGTGGAGGCGAACACCTTCGGCGCCGCGCCGAGCCCGCTCGACGTCTACGGCACGCTCGCCTCGGGCGGGATCCACACCGTCACCGTGAAGCGCCGCGACGACCTCGGACGGGTGCTCGCGATGGGGATGGAGCCCGAAGCGCCCGCGCGAGGTGGAGCGCGGCCGGGGAGGCCGACTCTATGACCTCGGCGCGCACATTCGACGACATCCTCGTGATCACGCCGCAGAACGCGGTGTCCGATGCCGGCGCGCGCGACCAGGCGTGGCGCTCGTGGGAGTCGTGGCTGACGTTCGGGCTCGTCGTCTTCGTGCAGCTGCCCGTGGTCGGCTCGCTCCAGTCCTCGGACTGGGTGCGGGAGATGCCGAACCTCATGATCCCGGCGCTGATCGGCCTCGTGCTGGCATGGACGCTGGGGCACAGCCGCCTCAGCGGGCTCGCCTGCGCGGGGATCGCGGTCCTCGCCGGGCTGGTCGTCGTCGGCGGCATGGTGATGCACACGATGGTGCTCGCGAGCCCGGCGTCGTCCGGCCTCAGCGGGCGCTGGTACGAGTTGCGTCTGCGCCTCCTCGAGTGGGGGCGTGCGCTGTTCGGGGACGGGATCTCGGCGGACCCGCTGCCGTTCGTGGTGATGCTGGTGGCCGCGGTCTTCCTCGTCGGGTTCATCTCGACATGGGCGGTCGTCCGATGGCGGAACCCGTGGGTGGCACTGATCCCCGGCGGGTTCGTCCTGCTCACCAATATCTCCTACCTGCCGGGACAGCCCTCGTTCTCGTTCGTGCTCTTCCTGATCGTGGCGATCGTCCTCGTCGCGCGGCTCACCTTCCTGCAGTCCGTCGCGGTGTGGCGCAGCCAGGGCGTCGAGCCGCGCGAGGGCATGTCGCTCGAGGTACTGTTCACGGGTGCGGTGGTCGCGTCGGTGCTCATCACGGTCGCGTGGCTGATCCCCACCGCGAACAACTTCAGCCCCGTCGCCGACCTCTGGGGCCGTGCGACCGCGCCGATCTCCGACCGTGTCGACGTAATGGGGCGGCTCTTCATCGGCGTCGGCTCGAAGAAGCCGATCCCGGTCCACTCGATGAACGCCGTGCTCCCGCTCCAGGGGCGCGTGGGCCTCGACCAGATCGTGCTGTACGAGGTGGTCGCGCCCGAGGGGTTGAACCTCCGGGGCGCGGTCTACGACGAGTACACGGGGTCCGGCTGGCGTGTCTCGGCCGCCTCGGCCGTCCCGCTCGTCGGGACGACCGTCGAAGCGGCGCAACTCGGGACGCCCTCGAGCCGCGTGCAGGTGCGCGAGGCGGTCCGGGTCGACGTGACCGTCGTGGACGCCTCGGCGCCGGGGAACGTGCTGCTCGCGGCCGGCGATCCGATAGCGAGCGACCAGGACGCGGACCTGATCGTGGACGTGCTGGGCGGCCCGCTGCAGCTGCGCCCGAGCATCGGCATGCGGGAGGGTGACACGTACTCGACGGTCGGGACGCGCTCGGCGGCGGCGATCTCGACGCTGCGCGAGTCCGGCCAGGCCTACCCCGCCCAGATCGTGGAACGGTACCTCGCGCTGCCGGGAGATCTGCCGCCCGAGGTGCGCAACCTCGCCATCGAGGTGGCCGGGAACGCCGGCAACCCCTACGAGGCGGCGCGCCTGATCGAGGCGCACCTGCGCGAGAACTACACCTTCACATATGACATCCGCACGGCGCCCGCCGGGCAGGACGCCGTCTCGCACTTCCTCTTCGAGTCGCGGAGTGGCTACTTCGACCTCTACGCCTCCTCCATGGCCGTGATGCTGCGGAGCATCGGCATCCCCAGCCGCGTCGCGGTCGGGTTTGCCCTCGACCGGGCGGACTACAACCCGGCCACGAAGGCGTACCACGTCACCGAGGAGGAAGCCTGGACCTGGCCGGAGGTCTACTTCCCCGGGCTCGGGTGGATCGAGTTCAACCCGACTCCGAGCCGCGACGTCCTCGTGCGGCCCGGCGACGACTCCGCGGCCCTCGCGGCTGCGGCGAGCGAGTTCGACGACTTCGGTTCGTTCGAGGAAGAGCTGTTCGGCGAGATCATCACCGGTCAGGGTGGCTCGCAACCCGACTTCACGCAGGCGGAGGAGGAGAGCGCGTTCGTCGCGATGCTCGCTCGCATCGTCGGCTGGGCGCTGGTCGCCTCCACGGTCGTGCTGATCGCCGTCGTCGTGCTGCGCGTGCTCTGGAACCGCATGTTCAGCCACCTCACCCCGGCGGGGCGTCGCTGGGCGAAGGTGCAGCTGCTGGCGGCCGTGGCAGGTCTCCACCCCGCGGAGGACCGTACCGCGACCGAGTCCGCCGACGACCTCGCGGCGCGTCTCGGCGAGCCCGGCACCCCTGGCACGCTCGGTGCATTCAGGGCCCTCGCGGCGGCGTACACGCGATCGCGGTACGGTGGCCCGGATGCTGCGACGGAGTCCGACGACGAGGCGAACGTGCTCGACGAGCACTACAACCGTGTGCGCAGCATCCTCGTGCGGCGCGGGCTCCGACGCCTCACGCGCTTCGGGCGCGTGCCAGGCGGCGGGCTAGCGAGGCGGGACGCCGCTGCCGGGGCTTCGCGGTAGCGGGTTCAGTTCGTTCGCGCGGCGAGACAGTTCCAGGATCCGCAGCGCCTCCTCGAGCGTGACCTCAGGCCCCAGCTCTCCGAGCGCTTGCTGGAGGGCTGCCTGCACCTCCTCGAGCGTGCTGAAGCCGGCGCCGGAAGCGCCGCCCTGTGGCGTGCCCGGACCGGATCCGGGCGACGGCGTCTCCGAGTCGCCATCCGCCGGGTCGCCCGAGGAGCCCGGCTCGCCCTCGCCGGTGTCGCCCTCTTCGCCCTCGGACGCCTCGCCGGCCCCGGCGCCGTCTCCGCCGTCGCCCTGCTCCTCGCCGGGCTCGCCCTCGCCGTCCTCGCCGCTGCCCGGCTCCGGTTCGTCGGGTTCGTCCGGCGTCGGCGGCGCGAGAAGCCCGAGGACGAGCTCGAGGTTGGCCTTGGCGCCGGCGTCCGCGGGGTCGATCCGGAGTGCGCCGATGTAGGCGGCGCGTGCCGCCTCCAGGTCGCCCTGGCGGAAGCGCGTGTTGCCGAGCGTGTAGAGCGCGAGGCCGGAGGTCACCGCGTCATCCTCGGCCTCGGCGGACGTGCGGGCCTGCTCGGCGGCGGCGACGGCTTCGTCCAGCCGGCCGAGACGGTGGAGGGCGTTCGCGATGTTGTAGTTGATGGCGCTGTCCTCGGGCAGCGACTCGGCCGCCCGCCGGTACTCGGCGAGCGCGTCTTCGAACCGCTCCGCCTCGTACGCCTCGGTGCCGGCGCGGACGTGCTGCCACGCCGCGGTACCGCACCCTACGAGGACGACCGCCGCGATCGCGCCGAGGACGGCGGTAATGACGCCTCGGCGGACGTGCGGCAGCCGTGGCGCGGAACCGTCGCCGAGCATGGCTACGACGAGGAGCAGGACCGCGGCCGCGCCTGCGAACCACGCGAAGCGCTCGATCGGTTCGTGCTCGGTCGCCTCGCCGAACTGCGTCTGCTGGAGGCGCCGGAACTCGACGGCGAGGCCGGGGATGCGGTCGCTGGTGCGGAAGGTCGCGCCCGTCTGCTCGGCGATCTCCTGCAGTACGTCCGGGCGCGCGACGGTGACATCGGTGCCGCCGCTGTCCTCGGGGAGCGGCGTCGGGTTCGAGGTGCCCGCGAAGACGGTGTAGACGCGGATGCCACGCCGCGAGGCGAAGTCGACGGCCTCCTGGTAGTCGTTCGTCAGGTCCTCGCCGTCGGAGACCAGGAGGACGGCGCGCGTGGCGGCGGCGTCGTCGACTTCGAGGAGCCGGAACGCCTCGGCGAGCGCGTCGCGGTAGTTCGTGCCGGCGGCGACCAGGGGCGCCTCGGGCTGCGCGCGCATGACCATCGACGAGAGCACGGGGAGGTCGACCGTAAGCGGAGCGCGGGCGAAGGCGTCGCCGGCGAAGACGACGAGGCCGACGCGGTTCCCGGTCATGTGGACGAGCATCTCCGAGAGCCCCGCTGCAGCGGCCTCGGCCCGGCTCGGGGTGACGTCCTCCGCCTCCATCGACCGTGAGACGTCGAGGGCGATGATGAGGTCGATCCCCTGCTGCGCGCGGACCTGGTCGCCCTCGCCCCATTGCGGGCGGGCACCGGCGAGGACGGCGAGCAGGATCGCGACCACGACGAGACCGCCGGTGATCGCGCGCACGCCGAGGCCGGCGCGGAGCGCCGACGCGCCGCCGAGGACGCGCGCCACGGCGCGCCGGCGTCGAGCCGCGAAGAGCACGGCGACCAGCGCGAGCACCGGCATCACGATGCCCGCGAGGAGCCACGGCTGCGCGACCACGAACGTCGTCATGGCTGCCGCCTCAGCCAGGTGGAGCGCAGGAGCACGTCGCCGAGGACGAGGGCGGCCGCGAGGTAGGCGAGCCACGGGCCGTACTCGCGCCACGCGACGAACTCGCGCTCCCCGATCCGCGAGCGTTCCAGCGCGCCGATCTCCTCGTACGCCGCTTCGAGCTCCGTCGGCGTCTTCGCGTCGAAGAACGCACCGCCCGTGGTCTCGGCCATCTCCTCGAGCGCGTCGACGTCGATGCCCACGGCGCCCGGGCCGGTGAGGCCGATCGTGTACATGCGGATCCCGAGGGCCTGCGCGACCCGCGCGGCGGCGAATGGATCGATGTCGCCGGCGTTGTTCTCGCCGTCCGTCAGCAGCACGACCACCCGGCTGCGCGCCTGCGAACCTTCGAGGAGGCTCAGTCCCTCCGTGATGCCGAGGCCGATGGCCGTGCCGTCGTCGACGAGTCCGGGCGCGAGGTCGTCGATGCGCCGCTGGATCGCCTCGATGTCGCTGGTGAGGGGCGAGAGCGTGAGGGCGCGCGCCTGGAAGGCGACCAGTCCGAGGCGGTCGCCCTCCAGCGTCTGGGAGAACTCATCGAGCACTCGTCGTGCCGCCTGGAGGCGCGTCTCCTGCGGACTCGCCGCCTGCGACATGGAGCTCGACACGTCCATGACTGCGACGATGTCGATGCCCTCCTCGGGCAGGGTCGTGACGGCGAGGCCCTCGCGCGGGCGGGCCGCTGCGAGGACGAGCAGGACGATGGCGACCGCGCGGACGACGTCGGGCAGCCAGCGCACGCGCATCCGCAGGGTCGTCCGCGAGGCAGCCGCGAGCGGGCCGGCGTCGGCGACGGCGGCGGCGGGGCGCTCCTGGAGAAGTTGCGAGCCGAGCATGGCCAGCACGGGGACGAGGCCGAGCAGCAGGAGCGGCGTGCCGAACTCGATCGTCTGCCAGGTCACGAGGCCACCGCCTCGGGTTCGTCGGCCTCGGAGGGGTGGTCTGGCTGAGGCCGCGACAGCTCGATGATCTCGAAGGCGACGGTGAGGTCGTGGTCGGCGGACTCCGGGTCCGGGTAGTGGCGCGCGTAGACGGCGCGGTCGCACCGGTCGAGCAGTCCGCTGACGAGTCGCGCCTGCCAGCGGTCGACGCCGTGGCCGGTCATCCTCAGCTCCAGCTCGCTGGAGGTGAGCGCGGTGGCGTTGAAGCCAAAGCGCTCGCCGAGGTACTCACGCACCACCGCCGCGATCGTGCCGTAGAAGCGCTGGAATTCCGCCTCGTCCGGCAGGCCGGCGTGCTGCACCGCCGCGAGGCGTTCCCGCGCCGAGCGTTCGGGGACATCGAGCGCTTCGTATTCCACCTCGGGCGTGCGGCGTCGGATCCGCCGGACGAGCAGCGCGACGAGCGCGAGCATGGCGGCGCTCAGCGCCGCCATGCCGCCGGGTACGAGCCAGACGGGAGGAGCGCCTTCGATGTCGAGCGGGGGTTTCAGCGGGCGCAACGCTTCGTCTCCGGGCGCGCGGACGGACACGACGGTCACCTGCGGCCCGGGTACCTCGAAGGCGCCGCTCGTCCCGTCTTCCTCGATCCAGCGGATGGAGACGGGTGCCGCCTCGACGGGGCCGAGGGCGAACAACTGGTAGCGGAAGCTGGTCTCCGTCACCTGCGTGCCGTCCGCCGCGGTCGTCGTGGTGGTCTCGCCGGCGTTCCGGACCTCGGCGCTCTCGAGCGCGGGCAGCGGCACGGAGACGACGACGCGGTCGGAGTGCTCGACGCGCACGACGAGGACGACGGCGTCGCCGATGGTGACGCTCGACTCGCGGAACGCGGCGGTGGCGGTGACACCCTCAGGCACGGTCTGCGCGGAGACACCCGCGAGGACGCTCAGCGCCGCCGTCATGCCGAGGAGGGCGGCGAGGAGACGGCGACGGGTCACGAGAGCACCTGTGCGCGCCTTCGGAAGAAGGCTGCGACCGGGTCGGCGACATCCTCGTCCACGGGGACGCCGATCCGGGCGACGCCCGATCGGGTCAGACGGAGGTCACGCGCAGCGGCGCGCTGCGCCGCTGCGTTGCGGTACGCCTCGCGCACCGCGCGGCTGCCGGTGTCGATCAGGAGTCGCCGCCCGGTCTCGGCGTCGACGGTGTCGAGCAGGCCGACGTTTGGCAGCTCGAGGTCGAGCGGGTCGGTGAGCGTGAGGGCGATCACCTCGTGCCGGCGTGCGAGGGTCTGGAGGGACTGTGCGTAGCCGCTGGTGAAGAAGTCCGAGATGACGAAGATCACGGACCGCCGGCGGAGGACACGCGAGAGGTGGTCGAGGGCCGGCGCCATGGCCGTGCCTCGGCCCGGCGCGATGTCCGCGAGGAGGACGTCCCGCACCTGCCGGAGGACGTGGCGGGTACCTCGGCGCGGTTCGACGTAGGCATCGACGCCGTCGCTGAACATGAGGAGGCCGGTGCGGTCGTTGTTGTAGGCAGCGGCGAAGCCGAGCAGCGCCACGAGCTCAGCCGCCGCGCGCAACCGGCCGCCGGCGGGCGTCGCCGCGAGCATCGAGGGCGACCGGTCCACGGCGCAGATCACGGAGAGGTCGCGTTCCTCGACGAACTCTTTGACCCAGGGCGTGCCCATGCGGGCGGTGACGTTCCAGTCGATGCGACGCACGTCATCGCCCGGGACGTACTCGCGCGCCTCGGCGAACTCGATGCCTGAGCCACGGAAGATCGAGCGGTAGTTCCCGGCGACGCCGGACGCCGCGAGCTTGCGGGTGCGGATCTCGATCCCGCGGACGCGCGCCATCAGGCTCGCGCTGATCAGCCCGGGAGGGAGGGGCGTCGTCGGGACGCTCGTCGAGCGCGTCGGCGGCATGACGGCGGCCTAGGGGATGCCCACGCCTTCGAGGAGGCGCGTCACGATCTGGTCGGCGCTCACGCCCTGGGCCTCGGCCTCGTAGGTCAGGACGAGGCGGTGGCGCAGCACGTCGGCCGCGATCGCCTTCACGTCCTCCGGCGTGACGTAGTCGCGGCCGGCGATGAACGCGTAGGCCTGCGCGGCGCGCGCGAGGAACACCGCGGCGCGCGGCGAGCCGCCGAACTCGATGAAGGGTGCGAGGTCGTCCATGCGGTAGCGCACCGGGTCACGGCTGGCCTCGATCAGCCGCACGATGTACTCGCGTAGCCGTTCGTTCAGGTCCACGCGCTTCACGGCGTCGCGCAGGCGACCGATCTCGTCGATCGAGATGACCGGCGTCGGGACGACCTCGTCGCCGTCGAGCGCCTGGCTGAGGATCGTGCGCTCCTCCTCGCGCTCCGGGTACCGCACCACGATCTTCATCATGAAGCGGTCGAGCTGCGCCTCGGGGAGCGGGTACGTGCCCTCCTGCTCGATCGGGTTCTGCGTCGCGAGCACGAGGAACGGGCTGGGCAGTTGCAGCGACTCGCCGCCGATCGAGACGGTGCGCTCCTGCATCGCCTCGAGGAGTGCGGACTGCACCTTCGCCGGGGCGCGGTTGATCTCGTCCGCCAGCACGATGTTGGCGAAGACCGGGCCGCGCCGCACGTGGAAGTCGCCCTCCTGCGGGTTGAACACCAGCGTCCCGGTGACGTCGGCCGGCAGCAGGTCCGGCGTGAACTGGATGCGCGAGAAGGTGCACTCGAGGGCGCGCGCGAGCGTCGAGACGGTGAGCGTCTTCGCGAGCCCGGGGACGCCCTCGATCAGCGCGTGGTTGTTGGTAAGCAGCGCGATCAGGAGCCGGTCGACGAGGCCGCGCTGGCCCACGATGACGCGCGCGACCTCGGCGCGGATCGCCTCGACCTCGCGGTGCTGCTGCAACGCGGGCAGCCCCGACGGGGGCGCTGCCTCGAACGGCTGGGGGGACTCAGCTGGCTGAGCCATCGGCGTTCACCTCGGATCCTCGGTGGTCGCGGGAGTGTACCGGAGCAAGGTGATGCTCGTCGCAACGAAGCCAGCCGAGGGGGCGGGTAGTGGCGGGCTCGCCGCCGACGGCGGCGAGCTCGCCACGGGCGGCGTCGGCGGTGGAGCCAGCCTCGCGGGCGCCGCCGAGGACGCCGAGGATCGGACGGAGGCTGGCGACGATCCGCTCGAGCTCGGCGCCGTCCACGCTGCCGCGGCCGAGCGACACCTGCTGTCCGCCCCGCGTCTTCACGCGCAGTTCCACCGGGAGGTCGCCCTCGAAGCGGTCGAGGACAGCGCAGACCTTGTGTAAGCGGCGGAGGTCGGCGGCCTCGTCGGTCGTCTCTTCCATCTCGATGACGAGGCGGTGCAGTCCGCCCTCGTCGACCCGCGGCGCCGACGTGGGCGCTGCCGCTGCTTCGTCCTCGGCGTCGCGTGCGACGACGGAGAGGTGCGACGGCCGGGTGGCCGGGGCGTCCTGACGTGATCCGCCGTTGGGACCGCCTCCCGACGGGCCGCCGGGGCCTCGGTCGGTCGGGCCGCTCGAGGGCGGCGGCGCGGTGCGGTACTGCCCGGGCGTCTCGGCGACGGCGCGCTGCTGCCACCCACCGCGCGAGGCGGAACGGGGCTGGAACTTGTTGGCGTCGAAGTTCACGAGGCGCTCGGCCTCCTGGTCGTAGGCGCAGATCTCGAGCACGCCGGCGGAGACGCGGTCGCCGCGGAGGCGGACGTTGGTCTTCGCGAGCAGGATCGTGCCCTCCACGAGGATGCCGGTCTCGCGGAGCTTCTCGTAGGCGTCGGACCAGACCATGATCTCGGCCTGGCCGCTGAGGTCCTCGATCGTGACGGCGGCGAAGCCCTTGCCCTGCTTGGTCTGGAGCGGACGGATGCCGGCGACCAGGCCGGCGAGGATGGCGTCCTGGCCGTTGAGCTCGGCGGAGATCTCCGCGCACTGGTGCGAGGTGTAGCGACCGAGTGTCCGCGCGGCCCGCGAGAACGGGTGCTCCGAGATGTAGGTCCCGAGGAGTTCCTTCTCCCACGCCAGCAACTGCGGCTGCGGGATCAGGACCTGGTCGAACTCCAGCGCCGGGAGTGGCGTGTTCACCTCGTCGCCGAACATGTCGAACATGCTGGTCTGGCCGGTGTCGCGCAGTCGCTGCTCCTGCTGGGCGAGCGACGAGAGGCGGTCGACGCCGGTCACGATGGCGCCACGGTCGCCGAGGCCGTCGAGCGCGCCGGACTTCGCGAGCGCCTCGATGACGCGCTTGTTCACGTCGTGCGGGTTGATGCGGCGGGCGAAGTCCTCGATCGTCTCGAAGTCGCCCTTGGCCTCGCGCTCCGAGATGAGGCCTTCCACGCCACCCATGCCGACGTTTTTGATCTGGGCGAGGCCGTAGCGGATTGCCTCGGCACCGCCGTTGCCGACCTCGATGGTGAAGTTCACGCCGCTGCGGTTGACGTCCGGCTGCAGGACAGCGATGCCGAGGCGGTTGCACTCCGCGATCGCCTGGGCGATGCGCTCGGAGTTGCCGTTGGCGGCCTGCAGCACGGCGGTCATGTACTCGGCGGAGTAGTGCGCCTTCAGTTAGGCGGTCTGGTAGGCGATCGTCCCGTAGCAGACGGCGTGCGCCTTGTTGAAGGCGTATCCCGCGAACGGTTCGATGAGGTCGAAGAGGTCGTTGCCGAACCGCTCGTCGTGCCCTTGCTGCTTCAGGCCTTCGAGGAACCGCTCGCGCTCCTCGATCATGACGGAGGCGATCTTCTTCCCCATCGCCTTGCGCATGACATCGGCCTGGCCGAGTGAGTAGCCGGCGAACTCGCGCGCAATGTGGAGCACCTGCTCCTGGTACGTGATGACGCCGTACGTCTCTTCGAGGATCGGCCGCAACTTCTCGTGCGCGTAGTACGCCTCGATGCGCCCGTGCTTCACGTCGATGTACCGCGGGATCTGCTCCATCGGGCCGGGCCGGAAGAGCGCCACCATCGCGGAGAGCTCGCGGATGTTCTGCGGCTTGAGCTCCATGACGTACCGGCGCATGCCGGCAGACTCCATCTGGAACACCCCGAACGTGTCGCCGTTGCCGAGCACCTCGGCGGTGGCGGGGTCGCTGTCGGGGATCTCGAGGAGGTCGACGCGTTCGCCGCGGCGGTCCTCGATGAGGTTGAGCGCCTTCTCGAGGATCGTGAGGTTTGTCAGGCCGAGGTAGTCGACCTTCAGCAGGCCGATCTTCTCGATGTCGCCCATCGGGTACTGCGTGGTGGGGACCGATGTCGCGTCGTCGGCGTCCTTGTTCGTCGCGCGCTGGAGCGGCACCACGTTGGTGAGCGGCTCCGAGGAGATGACGACACCGGCGGCGTGCGTCGACGAGTGCCGCGCGACGCCCTCGAGGGCCTGCGCGGTGTCGACGAGCTCGCGGACGGCGGGCTCTGCCTCGTACGTGGCCTGGAGTTCAGACGACTGCTTGAGTGCGTCGGCGAGGGTGATGTGCAGGGCATCCGGCACCATGCGCGCGATGCGGTCGGCCGCGCCGAAGTCCATCCCGAGCGCGCGACCGGAGTCGCGGAGGGCGGCCTTCGCGCCCAGCGTCCCGAAGGTGCAGATCTGCGCCACACGGTCGCGGCCGTACTTCTCGACGGTGTACTGGATGACCTCGCCGCGGCGGTCGTCCGCGAAGTCGAAGTCCACGTCCGGCATCGAGATGCGCTCGGGGTTCAGGAACCGCTCGAACACCAGGCCGAAGGACAGCGGTTCGATGTCCGTGACGTCGAGCGTGTAGAGGATGATCGAGGACGCCGCGGAGCCGCGCACGCCCATGCGGATCCCCTGTGACTTCGCGAAGCGCGCGATGTCCTGGACGATGAGCATGTAC
This sequence comes from uncultured Dehalococcoidaceae bacterium, assembly GCA_964414675.1. Taxonomy (GTDB): domain Bacteria; phylum Chloroflexota; class Dehalococcoidia; order UBA2979; family UBA2979; genus W-Chloroflexi-9. The sequence continues at coordinate 7,100 of CAYPYF010000020.1, read as the reverse complement.
TCGTCGAACCCGGTCTGGGCGACGACATCCAGCTCGTAGTTCAGCCGGTCGCGATGCTCATCGGTGAGGTCGGGGTAGCGGCGGTACAGGCCTTCCTCGCACTGCTGGCGCAGGAACTCGCGCGCCGTGACGCCGTCCGGGATGCCCGGGTTCGGCAGCATGGTGCGGCCGAACTGGATGTCGATGTTGACGCGCTCGGCGACTTCCCAGGTGTTGTCAGCCGCCTCCGGGTGGTCCGGGAAGAGGGTGCGCATCTCCTGCTCGCTGCGGAGGTAGAACGTGTCGCCGTCGAGCTTGAAGCGGCCCTCGTCGTGGACGGTGCTGTTCGAGCCGATGCAGAGCAGCACCTCGTGCGCCCGGACATCCTCGGGCCCCGTGTAGTGCGAGTCGTTCGTGACGACAGTGGGCAGGCCCATCTTCTGGGCGACATCGAAGACGCGCGGCATCAGCGGGGTGAACTCCGCGATCCCGTGCTCCATCACTTCGAGGTAGTAGCGGTCCTTGAAGACGTCGCGGTACCAGCCCGCGACCTCCATCGCCTTCGCCTCGTCGTCCTCGCGGAGGGCGGACATGAACTCACCGGAGGGGCACCCCGAGAGCACGATCAGTCCCTCGCTGTGCGCGGCGAGGAGCTCCTTGTCCATCCTCGGGCGGTAGTAGAACCCCTCGAGGTGGGCGGCGGAGGACAGCTTCAGGAGGTTGCGGTAGCCGGTCTCGTTTTCCGCGAGGAGGGTGAGGTGATGGGGGAAGCGCTTCTTCGGGTCCTTGTCGAACCGGGAGTCCGGCGCGACGTAGCCCTCCATGCCGATGATCGGCTTCACACCGTGCTTCTTGGCGGTCTGGTAGAACTCGATCGCACCGTAGAGGGCGCCGTGGTCGGTGATCGCGAGGGCGTCCTGCCCCAGCGACTTCGCACGCGCCACCAGCGGCTCGATCTTCGACAGGCCGTCGAGGAGCGAGTACTCCGTATGCGTGTGGAGGTTGGCGAACATCGGGCGGACCGCCGGCGGCTAGAAACGAGCATCGGTGTAGGCCACTGCGCGAACGGGCGTTCGTGACCCCTCGGAAGGCCCAACCTACCACTCTGCCCCGCGCCCTGCCACCCCAAACCGGCCCGCCTGCCTGCGCGTTCGCCGATTCCGGCCCCCTCTCCCCACGCGGGGAGAGGGACGGCGTGAGGGTCTGCCCCGCGCGGTACCTCCGGCTGGATTGATCGCCAGACACTTCCGGACACGGATCCCACCACCGCTGGCGCGCTACTCCGCGAGGCGTATCGTCCGTCGTTCCTCCCTGACAAGGCCTCAGGGCCGAGGTTTGGCGATGCGCCCGATTCACCTGGCAGTCTTGATCGCGATCGCCTCCATCTGGGGCGCGTCGTTCATGTTCATCAAGGTGATGGTGGACGAGGTCTCGCCGCTCGCGATCGCCTGGCTGCGGCTCGGCGGCGGCGGCATCGTGATCATCGGGGTGATGGTCGCGATGCGCGTGAGGATCCCGCGCGGCCGCCGCTACTGGCTCGATGTCGCCATCGTCGCTGCGCTCGGGACGGCGATCCCGTTCGTGCTCATCCCGTGGGGGACGCAGCAGATCCCCTCGAACCTCGCGGCCGTCCTCAACGGTGCGATGCCGTTCTGGGTCGCGATCCTCGCGACGATGTTCCTCCCGGCTGAGCGCCTCACGCGGAACAAGCTCATCGGTGTAGCCCTCGGGTTCGCCGGGCTCGCCATGATCATCGGACCGGGGGGCTTCGACCTGCGCTCGGCGAGCGAGCACCCAGGGGCAACTCGCGGTCATCCTCGCGGCGCTGTCGTACGCGGCCGGCGCGGTCTACCTCCGCCGGTACATGCTTGGCACGAGCCCGTGGTTCCTCGCCGGGGCGCAGAACTGGGTCGCGTTCCTGATGATCACGCCGCTGGTGGTCGGCGCCGGCGACGTCCCCGACCTGCCCTCGCTGCAGCGCGACACGCTGCTCGCGGCTGCCGCCTCCGCGATCCTCGCGCAGGGCGTTGCGATCCCGCTGTACTACTGGCTCATCTCCAACGTCGAGGCGACGCAGGCCTCGTTCGTGACGTACCTCGCACCCATCGCGGCGCAGTTCTGGGGCTGGCTCGTGCTGTCCGAGGTGCCCGGGCTCGTCCTCATCCCCGGCATGGCGCTGGTCATCGGGGGGATGGTCTTCCTCAACCACCGTCCCCGGACGCTGGCGCCCGTGCCGGTCGTTTCACAGACGGATCACTAGCGCCGGTTGTCTCCTGACCCGGCGGGCCTGATCCTGAGAGCCCACCCACCGCAGGAGGCCAGCCCCATGCGCGACTTCGTAGAGCGCCGTCAGATCGCACGACTGGTCGCCGGGATCCTCCTGCTGGGGGCGTCCGTGGCCCTCGCCGCCTGCGGGGGAGGGGACGACTCCGACGAAGCCACCGCACTGACCTGGGACGCGCGTGGCATCCAGGCGTCCGACTCGGGGACGCCGTTCACGAGCACGATCATCCCCACCAGCGTCGCCGTCGGGCCGAGCCGCATGCTCTTCGCGCTCATCGACCGCACCGAGGGCACGCTGGTGTCGGGCGCGACGATCACCGCCCACTACTACCGGCTGGCCGAGGACCCCGAGGCGAAGCCGGAGGTGTCCGAGGAGTACGCGACGACCGAGGTCACCTCGCGCACCCTCGACCTCCGTGGCGTGCCCGGTGGTGGCGACTCGCCGGTGAACGACGCCGACCTCACCACCGTCTACTCGACGAGTGCGACGTTCGACGCTCCCGGGTACTGGGGTGTCGCCCTCGATGTCACCGTCGACGGCAAGACTTACCAGCCCCGGATGAAGTTCTGGGTGCTGGAGGAGACGCCGGAGATCGCGATCGGCGAACCGGCGCCGCGGTCGGAGCAACTCACGCTGGCCGATGTTGACGATGCAGCAGCGGTCAGCAGTCAGGCCGAGCCCAACGAGGCGATGCTCGACCAGACGGTCGCGGCGGCGCTCGACACCGGGAAGCCCGTGGTCATCGCCTTCGTCACGCCGGCGTTCTGCGTGACGCGCTACTGCGGCCCGGTGATGGACGCCGTCGTACAGCCCGCCTTCGAGCAGTACGGTGACCGCGTCGAGTTCGTGCACATCGAGCCGTACGACCTCGCGAAGGCCCGCGCCGACGCGGTCCTGGAACCCGTCCCCGCGGTCCTCCAGTGGGGCCTCCGCACGGAGCCGTTCATCTTCGTCGTCGACGCGGAAGGCATCGTGCGGGTGAAACTGGAGGGCGTCACCGACGTCGCGGAGCTTTCCGCCGCGATCGAGTCCGTGCTTCCGTAGGGCCGCCTCGGGTCGGGCTAGTCCGCCGCGATCGCGCGGCGAGCGAGTCCGGCCGCCAGCAGGTCGACGCCTGAGTGCTGGCCTTCGACCACCGCTTCCACCTCGAACAACTCGTACGTCGGGAGCTTTCCGGTGATCTCCACCGCCGGGCTTTCCGACAGGTGGTCCACCACGGCGAGCGCCTGCCCGCGCTCCTCGAACAGGTAGAGGGCGCCCCAGCGTCGCGACTCTGGATTCGAGATCCACGTCTTCTGCCGCAGCCCCGCCATCTGCTCGAACCGCGGGATCGAGCGCTCGATGAGGTACTCGCGGAGTTCCTCGAAGGTGGCGGGTGAGTCGGTCAGGTCCCAGAGGACGAGCAGGGCGTGCATGTCGCTCATCGTACGGCTCTGGCTGGCGGCCCGCTCGACAGGAGGTCAGACCTCGGCGCGGAGGTACGCGGTCGAGAGGGCGTCGGCGTACTCGTTCCAGAGCGAGCCGTCGTGCGCCTTGATCCAGCGAATGCGTGCATGCGGACGCTCCAGGAAGAGCTCGTACGCCTCGCGCACCAGTTCGAGGTTCTTCACCTCGCCGTCGCGACGTTTCCAGCCGTTGCGCTTCCAGCCGGCCGCCCACTGCGTCAGCGTGTTCACCACCAGCTGTGAGTCCGTGAAGACGTCCATCGCTTCCTCCGGCCCCAGCATCTGGAGGCCGTGGATCATCGCCGTGAACTCCATGCGGTTGTTCGTGGTCGCGGGATCCTCGCCGTGCTCGAAGGCGAGGATGCGGCCGTCGAGGACGTAAACGACGCCCCAGCCGCCAGGCCCGGGGTTGCCGGAACAGGAGCCGTCCGTGAAGACGCCGGTCTGCGGGCCGGCGGAGTACTTCCGGAGGATCTCCTTCACGGTCAGCGAGGACGCGCGGCCGCTGCCGGAGGCGCCCCGGTAGGACGAGCGGACGGGCGACGGGCGGCGGGAGGGATCCCCTCCGCCGCCGCTATTCCAGCGAGACACCGTTGTAGAGCATCACCGGGTCGCCCTCGAAGACGTCGCTCTCGAGGTTCGCGACCACCACGACCGGGCGATCGGAGACGACCACGGCGCTGCCGACCCACCCATCGGGGAGCTTCGTGTTCTCCCACTGGCGGAACGTCATCTGGCCGGTCACGGTCAGCGGCGTCGGCGGGAAGAGCCCGTCCGGGAACTGCCGTGAGTAGTAGACGACGTAGACCCGGGCGACCGAGCCGTCGAACGTCAGCACCCGGAACCATGAGTTCCAGCCGCGGTTCCCGCCGAACGGACCGTAGTTCTTGTTCAGGACCGGCAGCACCACCTGCGTCGATGCCTCCTCGGCCGTGAAGCCCCGGTAGTCGGCGAGTGACCCGTCCGCCGAGAGGCGTTGTGCGACCACCGAGATGCGCTCGACCGCCTGCATGCGCACCGTGCCGGAGAACCGGTCGGGAAGCGAGACGCCATCCGGGAGGCAGGCAGCCGCGCCGGTCGAACGCTGATCGCACGTCCGATTGCCGAGGACCGTGATCGTGTGTTCCACCTCGAACTCCTGGCCGCTCGCCGTCCTGCCCTCGAAGAGCAGGCTGACGTCGTTGGGGATCGAGGGGTCGGCGCTCATGATCCGGAACCGGGTGCTGTACGAGGACTGGCCCTCCGTGTGGTTGCGGTCCACGAGCGGCAGCAGCACGACGCGGCTCGCCTCGTCCTCTGCGAACGAGCGATACGTCGCGAGGCCGGCGTCGGCACGGTCGCGCGTGTCGACGATGACCTGGACGTTGCCGCTGCTGGCGCCGCCCGTGACCGGGCGTGTGCGGACGAGCGCGCTGCCGTCGAAGCCGATGCGCACCGGGAGCGAGGTCTCGTCCCGCACCCAGGAGGCGTTTGCCGCCAGGTAGAACCCACCGCCGGCGCACTGCTGGGACGGCGTCTGTGGGTCGACGAGCGCCGGCTGCGTCTGTCCGTTGTCGTAGTAGACGATCTGGACACAGGTGCCCTGGTCTGCGTTGGTGTTCTGGACGACCACGCGCGAGACATAGCCCAGCGAGTTCACCACCAGGGGCAGCGTGTGTGACGACGCGCCCGGCCCGAGGCGCAGCGCATCGCCGGAGATCTGGAACTCCCCGTCGGTGCGCAGGACATCGCGCGCGAGGAGGGCGACGAAGGGCTGGTCGGCGGAGATGAAGGCGGAGCCGCGGTAGCCCTCCGGCAGCGTCGTGAGCGTCTGCTGGAAGAAGGAGCGGCCGAAGCCCGGCGCGAGGGCGTCGCATGAGCCGGCGGTGGGACACGTGTCCGTGGTGACGAGGGCGCCCTGGTTGTTGAAGAAGTCGATGTCGATCGCGGACGGCTCGGAACCGACGTTCTGGATCCGGATCCACGAGTTCTCGTCGCCCAGCCGCGAGGCCTGTGAGGCGACCGGGTCGCCGTCGAGCACGAAGGTGATCAGCGCGAACGCGAGCACGATGGCCGCCGCGGCGCTGCGACGCGACCAGCGGGAGGCCCACCGTCGAGGGGCGTCGAGACGCGGCGAGATACGCGGCACCGCCACAAGCCTCTCTCCCCGCCGAAGTATCGAGGATAGGCACCCCTCACGAAGAGCGCGACCCTACCCCGCCCACCGGGCCGTCTCGACCCGACCGCCTCGATCATGAATGCGCCCGGTGCTACGCTCCGTGGCCCGGCCGCTCGCACGACGCATCCCCGTGATGCCTCGATGCGGACCGCAGCGCGGGACTTCCTCGGGGTGTAGCTCAGCTTGGCAGAGCGCTTCGTTCGGGACGAAGAGGTCCGCAGTTCAAATCTGCGCACCCCGACCACTCTTTCCCCTCGCCACGACTCGATCGCACCACCGGTTGCGCCACGGGGTGCCCGCCGCGGACAGCGTCCCGTCACCCTCGCGCCGTTACGATGGGTGCGATGGCCCCGACGATCCGGTACGCGACGACGAGCGATGGTGTGCGGATCGCCTGTGCGACGCTCGGCGAGGGGCCTCCGCTCCTCTGCGTGCCGCCGTTCCCGTTCACTGACCTCGAAGCGCTGTGGGAGATCGTCGGGCAGCGCGCCTGGTACGAGCGCCTGGGCGCGCACCTGCAGGTCGGGCTCTACGACGCGCGCGGGACGGGGCTCTCCGACCGGCAGCGGCCCGAGTTCGACCTCGACGCGATGACGCGCGATATCGACGCGGTCGCCGAGCGCCTCGGCTGGGACACGTTCGCCATCTGCGCGCTGTTCAACGGCGCGCCCGTGGCGCTCGCGTACGCCGCGGAGCGACCCGAGCGCGTGACGTCGCTCGTGCTGTGGGGCGGCTTCGCCCGTGGCAGGGACGTGATTCCGACGGCGCTCCCGCCCGAGGCGCCGGACCTGGCCGGGGTCTACTGGGGCATGTTCGTGAAGACCGCGGCGCAGATGTGGACGGCCGGGAGCAGCGAGGCGGGCGAGATCGCGGAGTTCTTCCGTCGTTGCGTCACGCCGGAGGCCGCCCTCCGCGCCTTCGCGACCGTCCGCGACTACGACGTCACCCCGCTCCTCCCGCGCGTCACCGCGCCCACGCTTGTCCTCCACCGGCCGGAGGCGGAGGCACAGCGCCCGGACCTCGGCCTCGCGGTTGCTTCCGCGATGGCGAACGCGGAGGTGGCTGTCCTCCCCGGCGAGGCGTCGTCGCCGTTCGTTGGGAACCCCGAGGAGAGCGTTGCCGCGATCGAGCGGTTCCTGGGGGTCGAGGGGGTCACGACACCCCTCGGCGGGTCGGGCGCGGTCGAGGACCTGACGCCCCGCGAGGCCGAGGTACTCGCGCGAGCAGCGCGAGT
>CAYPYF010000019.1:6447-40748 GCA_964414675.1 uncultured Dehalococcoidaceae bacterium | reverse complement strand
GAGCCCTGCTGGTCGTCGCCGGACTCGCCACCGGGCTGCTGGCCGGACTGCTCGCCCGAGGGCTGCCCATCCTGGCCGTCCTGCGGCTGACCATCCTGCTGGCCCTGCTGAGGTGGCGACTGCTCGCCGAGGCGGTCGCGCAGGGTGTCGCGCTCGAGGTTGAGGATCTCGTCCAGCTGGCGCCGGATGTCCTCCATCACGCCGCCCATGTCGTACTGATCGAGGCGCTGACGGCGCATCTGGCGCAACTTCTGGAGGAGGTCCCGCAGGCCCTGCATGCGGTCGCCCTGGGGCGAGTTCATGCCGCGCTGCATCAGGTTCCGCAGCGCGTGCTGCAGGTCGCCGAAGTTCATCAGGTCGTCTGACAGCGCCTCGAGGATGTCGTCCGCATCGAGGGTCGGGAGGGACTGCGTCCCATCCCATTCTGAGTAGCGGTATCTCATCGCCATGGGGCGGTTCCGATCCCAGGGCCGAGTCGCTGGTCCGAGCCGTGCCTGCCGTGTTGCCTCGTCGGAGGGCTACCTCCGAGGAGTGCTACCCGCGGTAGAGCGCCTGCCCGCCGACCCGGTCCTTGTTCAGTCGCTTGTTCAGGTGCAGACCTTCCAGCACGAACTCGACGGCGGAAGCCTGCACCTGGGGCCGCTCGTCGTTCGTCACCCGTCCGACGATCTCCGCGAGGCCGTCGATCGTCCGGAGGAGCGAGACGTACTCGCCGGCCGCCATCGCCTCGCCGGTCTCCACGGAGAGGCCGCTCTTGAACGCCTCCACCACCTGCTCGCTGTCCACGTCGCCCAGCGAGCGGTTGAAGGCCGAGACCACGGCGCCCTGGATCAGGCGGTCGAGGATCTGCTCGTCCTTGCCTTCCTCGACGGTCTCGAACTCGACCTTGCCCTGCAGGCTGGGGACGACGAACGGGAGGTCCGAGACGCGCGGCACCACCACGGTGTCACCGAGGCGGATGGCGCGGCGCAGGGCGTTCGCGAGGAGCGCCTCGTAGTTCGCGACCGAGGCACGGACGGACACGCCGGAGCGCTGGCTCACATCGGGCGAGCGCCGTGCCAGCCGGCTGATCTCCGCGACGATCTCCTTCATGTAGTCCGGGACGATGACCTCGAACCCGTCGGAGGGAAGCGGCATCGCTTCGGTCTCCATGATCGAGATCTCGTGCTCGATCGAGCGCGGGTAGTGCGTCCGGATCTGGGAGCCGTAGCGGTCCTTGAGCGGGGTGATGATCCGGCCGCGGTTCGTGTAGTCTTCCGGGTTGGCCGTGGCCACCACGAGGACATCGAGGTCGAGCCGCACCTTGTGGCCGCGGATCTGGACGTCGCGCTCTTCCATGACGTTCAGGAGGCCCACCTGGATGCGCTCCTGGAGGTCCGGGAGTTCGTTCAGGGCGAAGATGCCGCGGTTCGTGCGCGGGATCAGGCCGTAGTGGATCGTCATCTCGTCGGAGAGGTAGCGGCCCTCGGCGACCTTGATCGGGTCGATCTCGCCGATGAGGTCAGCGATCGTGATGTCCGGCGTCGCCAGCTTCTCGCCATAGCGCTCGCTGCGGTGCATCCAGCGGAGGGGCGCATCGTCGCCGCGTTCGGCGATGAGCAGCCGGCCCTCCGCGGAGAGCGGATGGAACGGGTTCTCCGGGATCTCGCACCCCTCGAGCGTCGGGGTCCACTCGTCGAGGAGCGACGTGAGGCTGCGGATGATGCGGGACTTCGCCTGGCCGCGCTCACCCAGCAGGATGATGTCCTGACCGGAGAGGATCGCGTTCTCCAGCTGCGGGACGACCGTCTCCTCGTAGCCGACGATCCCCGGGAAGACCTCTTCGCCGCTCCGGATCTTCTCGATGAGGTTGCGGCGCATCTCCTCGCGGACGGGGCGCACCTCGTAGCCGGATGCCTTCAACTGTCCCAGGGTGGCCGGTCGTTCGTTCGCCAAGGTTCTCCCCCTCCGCTTCGGCCTCAGTATACGCAGGCGCAAAGGGGGTACGGGGCGACGTGATGTGTCGTCCTCGTAACACTGCCGGGGATGTCCGGGCGCGACGAACCCCTCACACGCGCGAGGGGTTCGTGATCGGTCGTGGGACCGGGACGGCGGCTAGAGCGCAGCCTCCGCGCCGCCGACTGCCGCCGGGACGCGCGTCTGCAACTGCTCCACCGCGCGGCCGAGCATCGAGTCTCGCACCACGATGACCTCCGGAAGGTCCAGGAGGTCGCCGAGCGAGACGTTAAGCGCCGCCGACACGCCGAGCAGCGTGGAGAGGGGCATGTCTCGCTTGCCGTTCTCGTAGTTCGAGAGCGACGCCTGGGTGATGCCGGTCACGCGGGCGACATCGGCCTGGGACAGCTCCCGGCGAAGCCGCCATTCGCGGACACGCTGCCCGACGCCGACGCGGGTCACTCGCTGTTCGGTCTCGTTCTCAAGGGTCATCGTCATCGCGATAGTCCTTAGTAGGCGCGTCGCCGGGTGCTCCCGCCGGGCGCCAGTTTCGCTACGCGATGCCTGCCGAGCCGCCTGGCGCATCGCGTTGTGATTGTGCATTCACGCACAATGATGATGCCCCTCGAAACGGATTCAAGCAAGGTCGGGGTGTGACCGCGCAGTTAAGTTTGGGTCTCACGGAGGCGCTGGCGCCGATGCGCGGGCAGTTACGGCAGGATCTCGATCGTGGCGACCTGCCCCACCTCGAGTTGCCACTCCCAGCCTTCGTCGCTGGACATGAACCAGATGTCCCGATGCAGGCCGTGCACCGCGCTGCCGGTGTCGGCGCAGCGGTATACCCGACCGGTCGGGTCGCCCTGGATGCGGAACTGCTGTCCGAGGTACTCGTAGGCGCAGGCGGCCGCTCCTTCGTACACGACGGACCCGTCCCGCATCACGCCGCAGAAGTTCCCGCCGTCGCCGGGATGCCGTCCCTTCACCCCGAGCTGGCAGTAGTAGAACGAGACGGTGGCCGTCACCCGGTCGCCGGGGACGAGCGCGGCTCCGGCTGAAGCAGCGACCTCGGCCGCGACGGCAGGCGCGGCCGGCGACTCGACGGCCACGCTCGACGCAGACGCCGAGGTCACGCGCGTCGCCGCCAGCGCACCAGCGAGCGCGGGGTCCGGGATCGTCACCCGGCTCAACGAGGTGAGGCGCGCATGTCCGGTCGAAGACGACCCGCGTTGCTCGTCGGCGCCGCCGGGCACGAACGACGCGACGGCCTCGGCCGTGCGTTCCGCCGAGATCTGCCCGAGGTCCACGGCGCGCCCGGTGACGGTGAGGTATCGCGCGACGGACTCCTGCGACTGGCCAGCAGGGCGCGTCGTGAACGCGAACGACATCACCCCCACGAGGAGGGCGATCGTCAGGCCAGTCAGGCCCGCTGCTGTAGACCGGCGAATGACTTCACCGCCGGCGCGTTTGAGAGTTCCCGCCACCGAGGGAGTATGGCAGCGGTCCACGCCTCCGACGTATCAGGAGATGTCCGAAGTTATCAACAGTCGTGGACGACAGGCTTTCGTCAGATACGACTCGGCGAGGCCGGTGTGGACAGATTCCGGAGGAGCTGCGCCACCTACCCGAGGTACGCCTCCGCGCGGAGGTCGTGCACGGCCGCACGGAATGCCGCCACCGTGTCGGCGACCTCGGCGTCACCATGGGTGCTCGAGACCATCCCGCCGTTGCCCATGAGATCGACGCCGTGGTTGTAGAGCGCCCAGCGCAGCGGCCTCATGAGGTCCGCCGAGACGCCGTGAGGCTCCTCCATCGCGTCCCATTCGACCTCCACGGGCATCGGAGCGTCGTAGCCGAGGTTCACATGCCACATCGAGGAGACGGCCCAGGCAGAGCCCGGGACGGACTCCTCGCGGAACATCTCGTTCAGCCCGCGCACGATTTTCGCAGCGGTCGCATCGGCGGCCTCGCACTCGCCGCCCGCGTTGATGAGGCGCAGCGCCTCAAGGCCTGCCGCGGCCGAGACCGGGTTCGCGTTGAACGTGCCCTGGTGGGAGATCCGCTGTCGGTCGTTCCAGTCGCTGTCGTTCTCGCGTAGCTCGATGAAGTCCATGATGTCCGCGCGGCCCACGACGCAGCCGCCCGGGAACCCCCCGGCCACGATCTTCGCATGGGTCGAGAGGTCCGGCGTGACGTCGTACCGCTCCTGCGCCCCGCCCGGCGCCATCCGGAAGCCCGTGATGACCTCGTCCATGATGAACAGCGCGCCTGTCTCCTCGGTCAGGCGGCGCGCCTCCTGCAGGTACGACGGTGCGAGGGGGTGCGTACCCCAGTGTGCGCCCGTCGGTTCGAGGATGACGGCGGCGACGTCTCGCGGCTCCAGCGCATCGGCCAGCGCCTTCACGTCGCCCGCCGGCAGCACCGTGAGGCTCGAATAGAACGTCGAGGGCACGCCGACCGAGAACGGCGTCGGATCCTCGCCACGCGTCCGACCGACCAGCAGGTCGTTCCACCCGTGGAAGTGGTCTTCGAGCTTGATGACGCGGTCGCGTCCCGTGTACGCACGCGCCAGGCGGAGCGCCATCATCGTCGCCTCCGTCCCGGACGAGGTGAAGCGCACGCGCTCGGCGCAGGGGACCATCTCGATCACCTGCTGGCCCCACGCGATCTCGAGGTCGTGCGAGGAGCCGAAGTGCGTGCCGCGCTCCATCGCGCGAGCGGCCGCCTCCATCACCTCGGGCCGGTTGTGGCCCAGCAGCAGCGCGCCGTGCCCGCCGATGTAGTCCACGTACTCGTTGCCGTCGACGTCCCACTTGCGAGGACCCTCGGCGCGGTCGACGTAGATCGGGAAGGGGAAGAAGGCGCGGGCATCGTGCGTGACGCCGGAGGGGAAGACCTTCTGCGCCCTGTCCGCGAGGGACTTCGACTTTCCGTGCATCGAGCGGTAGGTCTCGAGGATGGACGGCATGAGGCACCCCTTCGCGGTATGGCCCTGGGCAGACGGGCGACCCTGATCCACAGTGTGGGATCGCCTTGCGGCCGGAGCAACAGCAGCGTCCCGACCTCCTACGCTGGGATCGCAGCACTGGAGGCATCATGGCCGCACGAGACCGACTCTCCGACTCCGACATCACCGGCGCGCTCGAGGCCCTCGACGGGTGGGAGCGCGACGGCGACCAGATTGTCCGCGCGTTCGAGTTCGGCGACTTCATCGAGGCGTTCGGGTTCCTCGCACGGGTCGCGATCCTGCAGGAGAAGGCGGATCATCACGCCGAGACGTGGGGCGTCTACAACAAGGTCCGGCTCACGCTCAGCACGCACGACGCCGGTGGCATCACGCAGAAGGACATCGACCTCGCCACCGAGGTCAACGCCCTCCTCGCCTAGCGACCCGTGACTACCTCGGACGGCTGTAGGCGCGGACGCCGAGGGGGATGGCGATGACCAGCAGGACGGCCGTCCAGATCAGCGTCGCGGTCACGTCGCCCCCGGAGTCCTGGCCGAGGGCGAGTGCGCGCGAGGCGTTCACCGCGCGCGTGAACGGGTTCGCGTCCGCCACCGGCTGGAGCCACCCCGGCATCGACTCGACGGGCACGAACGCCGACGAGATGAACGTGATCGGGAAGATCGCGACGAACCCGATCACGTTCACGGACTCGACGCTCCGTGCCGTCAGCCCGATGGCGGCGAACAGGCCCGCGACCGGCAGCGCGAACAGGATCGCAATCGCCGGGGACGCGACAGCCTGCATGACCGTCCCGCCGAAGCGGAAGCCGATGAGGTAGCCCACGCCAATCATGAGCACGGCGACGAAGACGTTCGCCATCACGTCTGCGGTCAGCCGCCCCACGATCACCGCGGAGCGCGCAATCGGCAGCGAACGGAACCGCTCGAAGAGGCCCGACTGCGCGTCCTGCGACAGTCCGAGGGCGGTCGCGAACGCGCCGAACACCACCGTCTGCACGAGGATGCCCGGCAACAGGAACGTGACGTAGTCAGGCGTCGTGACGCGCATCGCGCCGCCCAGTACGTAGGTGAAGAGCAGCAGGAACATGATCGGCTGCACGGTGATCGAGACGAGGTTCTCAGGCAGCCGGAGGTACCGCAGCAGGTTGCGCCGCGTCATGACGAATGAGTCGTGGAGCGTCCAGCGGATCCCGCCGGCGCCGGTGTTTGAGTCGGTCACGAGCGCGCACCTTCCAGTTCGGCGTCGACTTCCTCGGCGGCGCGTCCCGTCAGCGCGAGGAATACGTCGTCAAGGCTCGGCTGGCGGAACGCGAGGTCCCCCACGGTGATGTTGCCGGCGTCGAGCGCGCGGATGATCTCCGCCACGACACCCGACTCCGTCCCGACCGCCACCGTGATCTCGCGCGCGCCGATGTCGACGTATGGGGTCGCACCGTACTCGTCGAGGATGACGCGGGCCGCCTCGATCTGGCCGGCGTCTGGCAGGTGGAGCGCGAGCACACGCCCGCCCACCCGCTGCTTGAGTTCACTCGCGGTGCCCTCCGCGATGACGCGGCCGTGGTCCACGACGGCGATCTTCGAGGCCAGGCGGTCGGCCTCCTCGAGGTACTGCGTCGTCAGCAGGACGGTGGTGCCGCCCTTCGCCAGCTCGTCGATGACGGCCCAGAGGTCGATGCGGCTCCGCGGGTCGAGGCCGGTGGTCGGTTCGTCCAGGAACAGCACCTCGGGCGCGTTCACGATCGCAGCGGCGAGGTCGAGGCGGCGGCGCATGCCGCCGGAGTAGGTCTTCGCCCGGCGGTCCGAGGCGTCCTCCAGCCCGAACTGCTCGATGAGCGTCCGCGCCCGCTGCTTCGCAACCTCGCCCGGCAGGTGGTAGAGGCGGCCGACCATCTCGATGTTCTCGAACCCGGTCAGCTGGTCATCCACGGCCGCGAACTGCCCGGCGAGGCCGATGGCGCTGCGGACCTTGTGCGCGTCGCGCACCACGTCGAACCCCGCCACGCGCGCCGCACCGCCCGAGGGCGCCTGCAGGGTGGCGAGGATCTTCACCAGGGTGGTCTTGCCCGCACCGTTCGGGCCGAGGAGGCCGAAGACGATCCCCGGCTCGACCGTCAGGTCGATGCCGCGCAGGGCCTCGACCTTGCCGAAGGACTTGGTGAGCCCCTCGACGACGATCGCCGGCTGGCCGGATGACGCCCCGTAGGTTGACGATGGAGGCATAGCGCGTCCCCTCTGCCGAGGCAGGTCGCCGCGCCCTCGAACGGGGCGCGCGCATCATGGAGTGGGCGTGCCGCGGACGCCACGATCGAGGAAAGAGCGGGGCCGGGGCTGAGTCAACTAGTTGATGTCACCCGCACCCGAAGGGAGCGTGTGCAGGCGCTCCTCAGCATCGTCGAGGAAGCCTCGGACCACGCGGTTCCACTCCTCGGGCCGCTCGAAGTACGCGGAGTGCCCGGCTCGCTCGACGAGGTGGAACCGCGATCCCGGCGTCAGTTCGTGGGAGATCCGGATCAGGTCCGGGTGGATCACCCGATCCCGGTCGCCCACGATCCAGAGGATCGGCAGGCCGGAGTCGACCAGGCGTTGCGCCGTCGAGCCTCGATAGTTCACGAGCCGTCCGGTCGGCTTCAGGAAGTCGCGATGCCGCACTGGATTGATCGAGCGGATACGCATGTAGAGGTGACGCATCTCCGGCCGCTCCTCCGCGTACCCCTCGCCGAGGGCTCGCTGCAGCAGCGATCCGGCGAGTGTGCCGTCCTGCTCGAACCCCGTCTTCATCTCGCGGTACCGGTCGTCGACGCAGCCGCCGTTCGTCCCCGAGTACGTGAGCGAGACGACGCGGCCGGGATCCCGGGAGAGCAGCCCGAAGGCGGTGCGCCCTCCCATTGAGTGCCCGACGAAATGCACGTGCTCGACCCCGAGGTGGTCGAGGAGCTGGCGCACGTCCGACCCGAACGCGATCCGGCCGGGGCCATCCTCGACGTCCGGCGAGCGGCCGAACGCGCGGTGGTCGAACGTGATCACCGGGTAGCGGTCCGCGAGCGCCGGCACCTGCTGCCACCAGGACATCGCGTTGCCACCCGCACCGTGAGCGAGGAGCACCGGGGTCGCGGTACCAGGCCCGGGCGTCGGGCCGTGGGTCTCGTAGTAGAGGCGGAACCCGTCGCCCGTCTCGACCTGGCGTTCGAGCATCGGCGAGTCGAGCACGGTGCTATCGAGGTCGAGGTGGGGCATGTTCAATCTCCTCGCCGCCGTCCCAGGGGACGCCGGTCACCTTCGATATCACGGTCAGCATGTCCTGGATATCACCGAGCAACTGGTCGTCGGGGTCGGCATCAAGCGCCTGGAGGAACAGCGCCTGCGCCGAGTCGTACATCGCCTCCGGGGTGCCCTCGACGGCCTGGTGGCCCCCACCCTTCCTCGTCGCCATCGCGTTCGCGACGAACTCCCGGCACCAGCCGGCGGAGTAGAGGATGTACGCGTCGTCGCTCCCGATCGCCACGGCGCGGTCCAGCTCCGCGAGGCCGTCCGCGAACTTGCGCTTCCTCGTCACGAGCGTCTGCCCGAGGTAGGAGCGCGCCTGCGCGTACTCCGGCCACTGCGCGACAATGGCCCGGGCCGCGGCGATGTCCACATCGCCCGTGGCGTGCGACTGCATCACGCTCCGCAGCGCCGCGCGGGCCTCGTCCGGTACCGGTGCACTCATCCCTCGATGATACGCGGGTCGAGGGCGAGCTCCGAGGGCAGGATCGTGTGCGGGAGCGCGTCTACACTGAGGACTGCGCGCGCCGGTAGCTCAGCGGATAGAGCACTAGTCTTCGGAACTAGGTGTCGGGGGTTCGATTCCCTCCCGGCGCGCCATACGACCGCTGCGCTGTACGGCAGCCCCGTAGGGCCTTCACCTGACCTGCTGGTGCTCGCGATACCACTCGACGGTACGGGCGAGCCCGTCCTCAAGTGGCGTGCGCGGCTCCCACCCGACGTGTTGCCGTGTACGTGCGATGTCCGCGATGCGGCTGTGCTCCAACGCCCGTACTGGAAGCGCCCCGAACCGCGGCTCGATCCGGGGATCGACGATCCGCACGAGGTGCTCCACCACCGTCCGGATCGAAGTCAGCTCGCCGGAGCCGATGTCCACCGTCCGTCCCGCCACCTCCGGTGCAAGTCCGAGGGCGAGGAGTCCGTCCACGACATCCTCGACGTAGATCCAGTCGACGAGGCGGTCGCCGCTGGTCAGGACTGGCGCCTCACCTCGCAGCAGGGACTCGATGACGTACGGGACAAGCTTGGTCCGATCGCGCTGCGCAGGCCCGTAGGTCATGAAGATCCGGGCCGTCACCACGGGGAGGTCATAGAGCGCGGAGAACATGCGCCCGTAGCCCGTGCTCGCCCACTTCGACGCCGCGTATGGCGAGCGGGGCGTCTCGGAGCCGCCCAGCGGCTCCTCCATCGACCCGGCGAGCACCACGCAGCGGCACCCGACGCCGGCCTCGACGAGACTGGTCATCACGTTCACCGCGCTCATCAGGTTGTCGCGCAGAGTCACGGGGACGAGTGCCACGTCGCGAGCACCCGCGACGTGACTCGCGAGGTGGAAGACGACCTCCGGCCGGGCGGTCTCCACCACCTGGTCCGCCTCCTCGGTCAGCACGAGGTCTGCGTGCAGCCAGCGGGACGCAGGCGCACCGGACCCGGGCGTCGACCGCGATACCGCGTAGACCTCGGCGCCCAGTCCGGTCAGGCGCCGGCACAGCGCCCCGCCGATGAAGCCGCTGGCTCCGGTGACCAGCACGCGCTGGCCGACGTATGCCGAAGTCATCGAGTCGATCGGCGCTGCCTGTGGAGGGCGGGGATCTCGCGGCACCAGCGAGACAGACCCGGTGTTGCCGGATCCACCTCGGATCTCACTCCCTCGCATGCTGAACGCTCCGACCCGCCGCCCACGACTCCGCGCATCCTGCGTCAACGCCGTTGAGGGCGGGTTCAGGTGCGGTCAGCGCAGGATGTCGGGGTTCGCCCTCTGACGTCACCACCGGTATGTGGTACGAAACGTTCAGTCTTCTCGTAGCGGGAACCGGTTCTTGGACGTGACAGCACTCCCTGCTCTTCGTCGAGGCGAGCTTCGGCCGTCTCGTGCGATCGCTGCGCTCGTGATCCTGATCGCGGTCGTTGTCGCGGCGTGCTCGTCTGACGACGCGCCCCCCACCGCCACGACCGCCGGCGTCGATCCGCGGTCGTGGCGGTGGGGGGCGCGTCGTCAGACGAGCACGCCGCGACAACGACCGACGGCGGATCGACGCCGGCGGCCGCTCCGCTCGAGGGCGGCGACACGCTGCGCGAGGTCCGCGGGCGCGGATACGTGCTGGTCGGCGTGAACAATGCACTCCCCGGGTTCGGCTTCATCCGCCCGGACGGGACGTTCGCCGGCTTCGACGTCGAGTTCGGGCACGCGATGGCCGCCGCGGTCTTCGGCGACCGTGACGCCGTCCAGTTCGTGGGTGTCAGCGCCGCCAGCCGCTTCGAGGCACTCCGCGTCCACGAGATCGACGTGCTCTTCCGCAACACCACCTGGAGCATCAGCCGCGACGTGCAGGACATGACCTTTGGAGTGCCGAACTTCTACGACGGTCAGGGCGTGATGGTCCGCGTCGCTGACGGGATCGAGACGCTCGCCGACCTCGACGGCGCGGTGGTCTGCGCGCTGTCAGGGACCACGACACAGCTCAACCAGGAAGACACCTTCGCCGGCACCGGCGTGACTTACCAGCCGCTCGTCTTCGACCGCAATGAGACGCTGCAGGAGGCCTTCGTCGCGGGCCGCTGCGACGCGTGGACATCTGACCGCTCGCAGCTCGCGGCCCGGCGCGCCGCCTTCCCCGAGCGTGCGGGTGGCCCGGAGTCCCTCGCGATCCTCGCGGAGACACTCTCGAAGGAGCCGCTTGCGCCCGCAACCCGCTCCGAGGATGCGAGCTGGTCAGACCTCGTGAACTGGGTGGTGCTCGGCATGATCGCCGCCGAGGAGCTCGGCGTGACCAGCGAGAACGCCGCCGCCCTCGCCGCGGACCCGCCCAGCCAGGAGGTCGCGCGTCTCCTCGGCTCGACGAACGAAGGCCCCGCCTTCCAGGCCCATCCCGGCGTCTCCGCCGACTTCATGCGCAACGTGATCATCCAGGTCGGGAACTACGGCGAGGTCTACGCCAGGTACATCACCCCCCTCGGGATCCAGCGAGAGGGCTCCCTGAACGCACTGTGGACGGCGGGCGGCCTGATGTACGCCCCGCCCTTCCGATGACCGCGCCGCTCGCCCTCCCTCGGACGAGGCCGATCGAGTGGGTGCGCGACGTCCGCGTGCGGCGGGCGCTGCTCGAGGCCGTGACCGTCGGGGCGGTGATGGCGCTGGCGATCTACATCGCGGCGCGCGCACAGGCCGCCGGCGGCCTCGACGTCGCGTTCATGCAGGACCGCGCGGGCTTCGGAGTCGGCGACCAGTTCCTGACCGACGTGGGCGGTCACGACTCGCGCTGGCTCGCCTACTTCGCGGGGCTCATGAACACCCTGCGCGTGACGATCTTCGGGATCACGCTCTCGTTGAGCCTCGGACTGGTGATCGGCATCGCGCGCCTCTCATCGAACTGGCTCGCGGCGAAACTCGCGTTCGGGTACGTCGAGTTCGTCCGCAACATGCCGCTCCCCGTGTTCGTGGTGTTCTGTTACACCGCCGTAGTCCTGCGACTGCCCAGGATCGAGCAGAGCGCGGACCTGTTCGGCCTTGCCTACTTCTCCAATCGCTCGGTCGCCTTCCCGTGGTTCGCCTTCGGCGCCGGATCCGCCACCTGGGGCGTCATCGTCCTGTTCGGGCTCGTCGCCGGCTGGGTGTCGTACCGCATCCTCCGCACCCGGGAGGAGCAGACGGGACGCCCGAGCTACCCCCTCCGGGTTGCCCTCGGCGTCGTCGCGGTCGCAACGGTGGGCGGGTTCCTCCTCACCGGTGCGCCCGCGGCATGGGATGTACCTGAGGTCTCGCGCTTCCGATACGAGGGCGGCCTGCAACTGTCGCCGGAGTTCTTCGGACTCCTGCTGGCTCTCTCCCTGTTCAACGCGGCATTCATCGCCGAGATCGTGCGCGGTGCGATCTCCGCGGTCCCGCGGGGCGAGCGCGAGGCCGCCCAGGCGCTCGGCCTGTCCTCCTGGCAGCAGTTGCGGCTGGTCGTCCTCCCCCAGGCGATGCGGGTGATGCTGCCGCCACTCGCCACGCAGGCGCAGAACCTCGCCAAGATGTCGTCGATCGCGATCGTCGTGGCATTCCCGGACCTGATGAACGTCGGCGGGACGATCATCAACAACAGCGGCGAGGCGATCCCGGTCTTCATCCTCATGATGGTGACCTACTTCATCCTCAACCTCGCGATCGCCCTCCTCTTCATCGGCCCGCAGTGGCGGTTCGCCTGGTCGCGAGGACGCCGAGCATGAGCGCCATCGGGCTGCCGCTGGGCGCTCCCGGGCACGAGCGCCCGACCACCGCCGATGCCCGCGAGTGGCTCCACTCGCGCCTCTTCAGCTCGCGCGGCAACACCGTGCTCAGCCTCGTACTGCTCGCGATCCTCGGATGGTTCGCGTGGACCTTCCTCTCGTGGCTCACGCTCGAGGCGAACTTCGATGTCGTGCGCGCGAATCGGCGACTGCTGCTCGTCGGACGGTTCCCCCTGGGCGAGGAGTGGCGCGTCTGGTCGGCGCTCTACGGGTTCCTCGTCGCGCTCATGTGGACCTGGGGGGCGTGGGGGCGCGTCACGCGCTCCGCCCTGCTCGCCTTCGCGATCTTCGGCGCGCTCGTCATGCCCGTGATGGCCGGCGGCTCCGGCTCGATGCAGACCGCCCCGGCGCTCGCGCTTGCGGCGCTGGCCTACCTCGGCGCTCGCCGCTGGGCGCGTGGCGAGCGAGGGCGACGCGCGGTGCAGTGGAGCGCGGTCGCGTGCTGGCTCGTGGTGCTCCCGGGGACGCTCGTACTGCTGTTCGTGCAGGGCGGCGTAGACCCGGCGCTGTGGGGTGGGCTCTACCTGAACGTCATCATCTCCAGCGCCGCCCTCATCGGTGCGCTGCCCTTCGGCGTCCTCCTCGCGCTGGGGCGCACCTCGTCGTTCCGGGCGCTTCGGGTCGGCTCCACGATCTACATCGAACTGATGCGAGGGCTCCCGCTCCCGGTGATGCTCACGCTCGCCTGGCTGGCGCTGCGCCACTTCCTGCCGGCGTGGGGCGGCCTGGAGGACGTGGACCTGGTCTACCGCGTGACGATCGCCTTCGGGCTCTTCACGGCTGCCTTCATCGCGGAGGCGCTCCGCGGCGGCCTCAGCGCGATCCCGCGCGGCCAGCGTGAGGCCGCGAGCGCCCTCGGCCTCAGCGGCCCGCAGTCCCTCGCGCTGATCGTCCTCCCCCAGGCGGTCCGGAACTCGCTGCCGGCACTGGCGGGCGAGTTCATCGGACTGTTCATGATGAGCACCATGGTGGCGGTGGTCGGACTGACCGACATGCTGCAGGCGGCGCGGGCCACCACGGAACAACCGGAGTTCTTCGGCCGGCAGAAGGAGGTCCTCCTCTTCGTCGGCCTGGTGTTCTGGATTACGGCGTTCGGACTGTCGCGGCTTTCCTCGCGGCTGGAGCGCGCCCTCTCGGGCGCGGGGACGAGGCGAGCATGACCACCCCGGAGGCCGAGGCGACGGAACACCCGATCGAGGAGACCGACCACACCGCGGTCGCGGATCCGGCGATCATCTGCCGCGACGTGCACAAGTGGTACGGACGGTTCCATGCGCTGCGCGGGATCACCACCAGCATCGCTGCCGGCGAGACCGTCGTCGTCTTCGGGCCTTCCGGGTCGGCGAAGTCCACGTTCCTGCGCTGCCTCAACCGGCTGGAGGTGCACGACTCCGGCGACATCGTCGTGAACGGCGTCACCCTGGACCATCACGTGAGCAACCTGGCGAAGGTGCGCCGTGACGTGGGCATGGTGTTCCAGCACTTCCACCTGTTCCCGCACCTGACCGTGCGGAAGAACATCACACTCGCCCCCCAGGTCGTCGGCCATGTCCCGATCGCCGAGGCGAACGCGCGCGCCGAGCACCTGCTGGACCGTGTAGGCATCCCGCAGCTCATCGACATGTACCCGGCCGACCTCTCGGGCGGACAGATGCAGCGCGTCGCGATCGCCCGCGCGCTGGCGATGGAGCCGAAGGTCCTCCTGCTGGACGAGCCCACCTCCGCCCTCGACCCGGAGAGCATCCGCGGCATCCTCACGCTGCTGGGGGACCTCGCGGCCACAGGGATGACGATGGTGATCGTGACGCACGAGATGGGCTTCGCCCGGCAGGTGGCGGACCGGCTGCTCTTCCTGGAGGAAGGCAGCGTCACCGAAGAGGGGACACCGTCCGAGATCTTCGACCACCCGAAGGAAGAGCGGACGCGCATCTTCCTGGAGCAGATCCTCTAAACAGCCGCCGCTACTCCGCGCCCGCCTCGACGGTCTCCAGCGAGATCAGGTGGGGCTCGCAGCCCGCCTCGGCGGCGCGCGTGCCGTTCGGACAGATCGCGCCCGTCCAGATGACGTCCCTGAGATCGGTCTCCGAGTTGAGGTCCGCCTCGGTACCGATCAGCGCGCCGGTGAGGTCCGCCCCGCGCAGGTCCGCTCCGGCCAGGTCCGCCCCGCGCAGGTCCACGGACCGCAGGTTCGCCCCGGCGAGGTTCGCGCCCGCGAGCGTCGCGCCGCGCATGTCCGCCGCGAACATCGAGGCGTTCGACGCGTCGATCTCGGTGAGGTCCGCCAGCCGGAGGTCCGCCTGGTTGAGGCGCGTGTCCACCAGCAGCGCGCGTCGGAGGTTGGCGCCACTCAACTGCGAGCCGTTCAGGATCGCGGAGGTGAGCCGGGCCTCCCGGAGGTCCGCGTCCGAAAGACGCGCGCCGGAAAGGTTCGCCGCGAATAGCTCCGCACCGAAGAGGTCGGCCTCGCTCAGGTCGCTGGTATTGAGGCGGACCAGCGGGTCATTGCCATTCACCAGCCCCAGCTCGTAGAGGAACGTCACCACGAACCGCTTCCGCGGGCCGTCCATCCCCGCGAGCGCCGTGAGCGTCTGGGCACGCGCGACCTCGCGGATGAGCTGCCCGCCCTGTCGCGTGACCTCCGTGTCAAGGAGCGCGCGGTCCAGGGCGAGCGACGCCATCTGGTTCAGGTACTCCTGCAGGCGTCGCTCCTGGGCGTCCTCCAGGGCCTGTGCCTGCGCGGACGCGTTCACCGCCTGCGAGACCAGCTGGCCGCCGGCGATCAGCACGAACGGCAGGACGATGAGCTGGATGTAGTCCAGCAACGACTTCTCGTGGAACCCGGTCCATCGGCCGAACCGACGCAGGCGACCGCCCCAGCCACGCCAGATCCAGCTCACGGACGTCACGAGGAGGCCTCGCAGTCCCACTCGTCGCGGGGGTCACCGGTCAGGCGCACCTCCGGGTGGTCGGCGAAGTAGGCAGCGTCCTCATAGAAGCCCCAGCCCTCCATGACGCCCTCGATCTCCGCGGCGGCGCGCAGGAGCTCGTCGCGCGCGATCGTCACGAACTCGGGGTCGAGCGCCAGCGCAGCGCCAGCGGCCTCCTCGGTCGTCGCGCCCGACGCGAGCATCGACGAGGCGAGCGTGCTGCGGTCGATCGCGGACGCGCGCACGAGCCCTCGGTCCAGTGCGCACCCAAGGATGCCCTCCACCACGTCCCAGGCGGGGACGCGAGGGCGCGCGTACGCGTTCTCCAGTGCGATCTCTACCTCGGGCAGCCACGAGTACTTCGAGACCAGTTCGCGGTCGGTGAACAACGATTCACGCGCCGGCGGGACGCCCAGGAGCGCGCTGGTCTTCATGATGTCCCGCGATGTCGCCCAGGTGATGAACGCGTAGGCGGCGTCACGCTGGGCAGCGTCCTCCGGGATCGCGAGGAGCCAGTTCCCCGTGATGGTGCTGGTGCGCCGGCCTGCCGGGAAGAGCGTGACCCGGAGCTGGTCGGAGACGCTGGAGGTCAGGATCTGCTGGGCATCGGCAGCCCAGCCCACCGCAGCCGCGGCGGTGCCGTCCAGCATCCGCGTCTGCGGCGTATACCGCTCGTCGCGATACTCCTCGATCGGGATCCCGATCCGCGTCGCCTCGTCGAGGTACTCCGCGAGCGCGTCCGCGGCGATCGTCGAGCGCAGCGGCGAGGCGCGCCAGGACCGGTCGAAGATGTCGCCCCCGCGCGAGGCGAGCCAGGAGATGAAGACGTGCGGATTCGTGGACGGCGCGAAGCCGGCCGAGCCGACGTAGGCCGGATCCGGGTTGTCCAGGTTGGTCCGCAGCTCGTCCAGCGTCGTAGGCTTCTCGATGATGTCGCCGCGATACCAGAGCATCATCACGTTCCCGACAAGGGGAAGCGCGTAGGTCTCGGCGCCGCGCTCGACGCCCACCTGGTCCGGGGGGAGCGGGCCGAACGTCGGCGGCCACACCCCGAGGGAGCGCGAACGCTCGACGATGTCCGTGTCCGCCTCGTAGCCGAACGGAGACAGCGGAGCGAGATGCTGGTTGGTCGCGAGGAACGGCATCCAGGGATCATCCACGATGATCACGTCGTACTGGCCGAGGCCCTGCTCGGCATTCGAGATCACGGACTCCCGGTAGGTGACGTAGTCACCCGCGATGACACGCTCGCCGGTCGCCGGGTCGATGATCCCCAGTTCGACGGTGTTGCCGGTGATGTGCTCCCACTCCGGGATGATCCGGAACAGCGCGGTGGTCTCCGGGCCGTTGAACGCCGCGATGCGGATCGTGACGGGGCGCGTGACGGCAGCGGGCAGCGTCGGCTCCTCGGAACCGCACGCGCCGAGGCTGGTCACCGCCAGCAGGCCACCGAGCAGCAGAAGCGACCGGAGCGTCCCGCCCACACTCACCCCATCGTCAATCGAGCACCCGTAGCCGGCATCGTACCGGCAGCACGCACTATGCGCGGGCGGCCGCGGGATACGATCGCGCGATGGTCACATGCGCTGCCGTCACCGTGTCCGCCGCCCCTGGCCTCGATGGCATCGCCACGCTGACCGCGATCGGGCTCAGCCTCGAGGTCGCCCCGCGCACCGGGGACGGCCTGCTCCTCCACCTCGGGGAGGACGGATGGTCGCTGCGCGATGGCGACACGACCGTGCGCGCCGACTTCCTCGACGGGCGCATGGCCGCCCGGATCCGCGATGCGCACCGAGGCGAGGCGAGACTCGCGACCGCGCTCGGACTGAAGCAGCACCCCGACATGATCGTCCTCGACGCCACGGCGGGGCTTGGTCGGGACTCCGTGCTCGCAGCGGCGCTTGGCTGCCACGTGATCGCGTGCGAGCGTTCGACGGTCGTCGCGCTGCTGCTACGGGACGCCCTCGTGCGGGCGGACGGCGGCGGCCTGCGTGAACTCGCCTCCCGCATCGACGTGCGCGAGGCCGACGCGCGCGACGTGCTCGCGTCCCTCGACGAGCGCCCGGACGTCATCCTCGTGGACCCGATGTTCCCCGAGCGCACGAAGGCCGCGAAGGCGCAGAAGGAGATGCAGCTCCTGCAGCGCCTCCTCGGCCCCGACGAGGACACCGAGGCGCTCCTCGACGCGGCGCTCGCCCACGCGAGCCGCCGCGTGGTCGTGAAGCGTCCGCCTCACGCCCCGCCGGTCGGAGGGCGAAAGCCGTCGTTCGAGGTCGAGGGGAAGTCCGCGCGCTACGACGTATACGTCGTGACGTCCGGGGGGCGCCTGGGCGCTACCGCTCGATGAGCAACAGGCCGTCGAGGGCATCGCTGAGCGCCGCGAGCGCCCGCCCGCGGTGCGAGATCGCGTTCTTCTCGTCCGGGCTCATCTCCGCCGCCGTCCGGCCAGCGCCCTGCGGGGTCAGCGGCTCGAACACCGGGTCGTAGCCATGCCCGTCCGTCCCGCGTGGCGCGAGGGCGATCCGCCCCTCGACGACACCCTCGCGGACGATCGGGCGGTTGCCCGGGATGGCGAGGGCGAGCACGGCGCGGAACCGCGCACCGCGCCGGGGCGTCGGGACGCCCTCGAGCTTGCGGAGCAGGAGGCGGTACCGGTCTTCGTCGCTCTGGCAGGCGACGCCGCCGAAGCGCGCGGAGAGCGGACCGGGCGCACCGCCGAGCGCGTCGACCTCGATGCCTGAGTCGTCGGCGAGCGCCGGCAGTCCGCTCGCGCGCGCCACGGCCGTGGCCTTGTTCACGGCGTTCTCCGTGTACGACCGGTCGGTCTCGACGATCGCGGGGATCACGAGCCCCAGGTCCACGGGCGTCAGCACCTCGAAGCGGCCGTCGAGGATCGCGCGGATCTCTCGCACCTTCCCGGCATTCCCGGTCGCGAGGAGGATCCGCGGCTTCACGGCGAGGACATTGGCGATCGGTGAGGTCATGCCCTGGTCACCCGTCAGTCAACCCGTCCCCGGCGATAGGCCGCCTCGTAACGCGCGACCGCATCCGCGGCGCCTGCCACGAACGGCCCGCGCTGATGGGGGCGGGTGACGACGACATCGAGGACCGACCGGGCACCATTGGACGCCGCTCCGTTCGCGGCCTCCATGATGAAGCCGATCGGGTTCACCTCGTACAACATGCGCAGCTTGCCGTCTGGCGAACTCGTGTCTTCCGGGTACATGAAGACGCCACCGGCCAGCAGCACGCGGAGGATGTCCTCCACCATCGAGCCGCTGTAGCGCCCTCGGAGGCCGTTGGACGCGCCGTCCACGGCCTGAAGCACGTGCGACGCCCAGCGGCCGTGGTAAGTCCAGTTGATGCTGGTGTAGGAGGCAGCCGGGACGGTCAGGCGTTCGGCGACCACGCGCCAGGCGCCGCCCGCCGGCTCGAAGGCGAACGAGGTCACCTCGGTCTTCGAGGCCACGATCAGCATCGTCGGCAGTCCGTAGACGGTGAACGCCGCCGCAACGAGGCTGCGGCCCGTCACACCCGCCGTCGACTCGAACGCATCGGTCGCCACATCCCGGTAGATCCCGAGGATCGACCCGACGCTGGCGAACCCGATGTTGGAGGATCCATCGAGCGGGTCGAAGCAGCAGGTGTAGGGGCCACCGCCGAGGTCGATGGGGTCGTCCTCCTCCTCGGAGATCAGGCGTGCGACCGAGGGGAGCGAGAGCGCGCCGCGGAAGATCTCGTTCGCGTGCTCGTCCAGCTTCTGGGTGGTCTCCCCCTGGACGTTCACGTCCCCCGTGCTCCCGATCATGCCGGAGAGCGGCGCGACCGCGAGTGCGTCACGCAGCGTCACGCTCGCCTCGGCGAACCGCACGAGGATCGCGCAGACATCGTCCTCGAAGCGCCCTCGGAGGGCGGTAGCGAGGTCGGCAGCGGGGGTGGCCGTCATAGGTGCGTTTCTCCGCGCCGCTCCCGCGGCCCGTATCGATACTACTCGCTACCGACGATCGTCCCCGCCGTAGCGGCCGGACGGACGGTTAGGCCGAAAAGTCTCGCTCGCCTCGGTACACCGCAAGCGCGTCCGCGACGGACCAGCCGCCGTAGGTGATGGAGGCAATCGCTCGCGTCATCTGGACGGCCTCGGCGAGCGGCTTCTGGTGGATGTTGCGCCCCGTCGCGCTGCCGGCCGCGCCGCTGATGAAGATCTGGTCATGCAGCGTCTGGAGGAACGACTCGACGTCAGTGCCTTCGCCGCCGGCCGTGATCAGCGCGGTGCGCCCGGCGGCCTGCACGGCCTCCCGGAACGCCTCGGCGACGGATCCGCCCTCGGTCTTCGGGTAGTTCACCTTGCAGAAGTCCGCGCCGAGGGCGGCCGCGAGGCCGGCGCAGCCGGCGACGAGGTGCGGGTCACGCTCGTTCGGGACGGCCCGGCCGCGCGGGTACACCCACAGGACCGCGATCATGCCGCGGCGGTGCGCCTCGTAGCAGACCTGTGCTGCCTCGGCCATCTGCTCGGACTCGAACTCGCTGCCCGGGTACACCGTGTACCCGACGCCCACGATCTTCAGCCCCGCGTCCCGGAGCGATTCGACCTGGTCGAGGTTCACCCAGGCCTGACTGCGGGGGTCGCCGAAGTCGCCCTTGATCAGGTGCGTCTTGCTGTTCACCTTCACCAGGTACGGCACCTCGGGGTAGTCCGACCCGTAGCGCGCGACGAGGCCCAACTGGCTCGCGAAGCATCCGATGACACCCTGCTGCGCGATCCGGAACAGGTGCTCCGGGTCGGCATCCTCGATGGCGATCGAGCCGGCCTTCGTGGCGCCGAAGAAGTCGTCGTTCAGGTGCTCGGCCTTCTGGTCGCCGGCGAAGAGGGCCAGCCGGCCCGTGTCCTTGGTGACCAGCCGGTAGTTCTGCTCGTACGTCCCCGCAAGGTTGGCGGGCACGTCGGCGGGGACGTGGACGGCGATGGGGGTGCTCGTGGACATGGTCAGTCTCCAGGCGTTCGCGACGCCCGAGGCCGCGCGATGCGACGCTCCGGCGATTGAGGGCGGCTCTGACCGCCATGATAGATCAGATTCAGTCTGCCTTCGTCGGGACCAGGTGGAGCGGCCGTATCGCCCGCTACCGCTCCGACCAGCGCTTCGGATCGCCCCCGGACGCGCCTTCGACAGCATCGCGCGCCCCGACCGCCCGAGGTGAGAACGGCCCCTGCGCGCGCAGCAGCCCGGCGACGTTCCGCACCTTGCGTCGGGTGCCCTCGAAGTCCGCGCCAGCGGTGAGGTCGGTGGCCTCCAGGATCCGGCTCCCCGCGACGTGCAACGCGAACGCCCGAGGCGTCACGACGCCGAGCTGTCCGTCCGCAAGACGAGTGACCTGAGGCGTCCGCAGGATGCCGAGGAGGTCCTCCAGCCCGGGCGCGTCCCCACCCGTGCGGATGATCGCCACCGGCGAGTCGTCCGTGGCAGCGGAACCCAGCACGTCCGCACGGCGCGCCGAGGATGCGACCGCGACCACGCTGCCCTCGGCGGTCACGACGCGCTGGAGGAGGTACCGGTCCGTCTCGGCCAGCGTCCGCAGGAGGTCATGGAACTCCGCCGGCGCCGCGAACATGCGCTTACGCGGCTCCTGGAGGTCGTGCACCTCGAAGTTGAAGCCGCGGCGCAGGTCCGGCGCGTGCACCAGCCCCGGCGTCGAGAAGGGATCGGCGAACAGTCGTGCGAGCGGGAGGTTGAACGCACCCACCGAGGTTCCCGCGCCGAGCAGCAACACCAGCGGACCACTCGGGCGCTCCGTCATCACCAGTTCGGCGAGTGACAGCCCGGTCCCTCGAAGGGTCCCGGAGAAGGCGTCGACCGTGAGCCCGTCACCGAGCCCCGGGGCACCGACGGCGCGAGCCGCGGCCATCGCCCCGTCGAGGGCGTTCCAGACCGCGCGGTGGACGTCCGTGTCGCCCTCGCCGGCCTCGTGGAGCGCCGCGACCGTGAGCGCGCCGTCCGAGACAAGCACGCACGAGTCAGTCAGCGCCCCGTCCGCGAGGGCGGCGCGGGCAGCCTCGCGCGCGGCGATCGTCACCTCGGGCGTGTCCGCGGCGGAGCCGCCGATCGGCGTGTGGACGGCGGTCAGGGTCTGTGGCATGCGTCCTCGGCGCCGTGTCCAGCAGGACGGCGGCAGATGCGGAATCGAGTCCCCGGCGGCTGGCCGATGCTATCGAGCGCGTCCGAGGCGGGCAAACCCGCCAACCCCCGGAGACCTAGCGCACGCCAAGCGCGTGGTCGCCCGCGACGCCCAGGAGGTGCTCCCGGGCCGCGGCAGCCACGTACAGCGAGCCGACGACGAGGACGGCCCCTCCGGCGCCGGCGACCTCGGACGCTCGGTCGATCGCGTCCGCGACCGAGGAGGCCCGCTGGGCGATGGCGCCCGTCGCGTTCACCGAGCGAACGACATCTCCCACCTGCGCGCTGCGTGCCGAACCGACGGGCGCGACGATCACATCGTCGCCCTCCGTGAACAGCGCCTCCGCGAGCTGGTCGACCGCCTTGTCCGAGAGGACGCCGAGCACCCACACCCGACGCCGAGGTACGGGCAGGGCACGGATGCCCTCCATGAACCGCCGCGCCGCGAGCGGGGTGTGCAGCCCATCGATGATGGCCAGCGGCTTCCGGTGCAGCACCTCGAACCGTCCGGGCATGCGGAAGCGTCGCAGCCCCTCGCGCACGGCAGCCTCGGGCAGTTCGTCGCCCTGCGAGGCCCACGCGAGCTCCGCGGCGCGCAGCGCCGTGACGAGGTTGTCGACCTGGTACGTGCCGACGAGCGTCGTCTCCAGTGCCCGGTACGTCCGGACGGGCGTCCGCACGTCCAGCTTCTGCCCGTCGAGGCTGGAGGAGACCACGCGGATCGCGCACTCCTCCGTCAGCGCATGGAATGTCGCGCCGACTTCCGCCGCGCGCGCCCGCACCACGTCGATGGCGCTCGCGCGCATCGGCGGGACGACGACCTCGCACGGCCCGGTGATGATCCCCGCCTTCTCGCGGGCGATCCCCGGGATCGAGTCGCCGAGGATCGCGACGTGCTCGAGGTCGATCGGGGTGACGACGGCGACCTGCTTCGCAGCCACCGCGTTCGTGGTGTCCAGCCGCCCCCCGAGGCCGACCTCCACCACCTGCCAGTCGCAAGCAGCCCGCTGCCCGGCGATCCAGCCCATCACCGTGAGCATCTCGAAGTACGACCACCCCGCGGCGGCCGGATCGTCCAGCAGCGCCCGCGCCACCTCGGCAAACTCGTCGTAGGCGAGGGGGACGCCATCGACCTGGATGCGCTCGCGCGCCGAGTGCAGGTCCGGCGAGGTCAGGAGCAGCGTGTGCGCGCCTGCGGCATGGAGGATGGACGCGGCCATCGAGGAGACCGAGCCCTTGCCCTTCGACCCGGCGACATGCACGGTCGGGCGGGCGTCGGGGCGTCCGTTGGCGTCCAGCCACGCGGTGATGTGGTCGAAGTCCCACTTCTTCGCGGCGAGGACATCGCCGGTGCGCTCGAACCCGCCGTGGGCGAGGAGCGCGCGCATCGCCTCCACGTATGCGCGGATGGCCACCTCGTCGAGCGGGTTCGCCCGCGGTGCAGCCGGGTGGGAGGCGTCCGTCATGGGGCGGGAGTGTAGTCTCTACCGGCGCTGGCGAAACCCGCGGCGCCCTCGAAGGCCAGACGTACACCCCTTCACCGCAGCAGAGAGCACCATCCGTGGCCGCGAATGATGACGCCCCCTGGTCTGACGCCTCCCTCGAACCTGACTACCCGCTGAGCGCGCTCGCAGGCGCCTCCGTCGGCCAGGGCGTCACGCTCCGCGTGGAACTCGCCCCGACTGGACGAGGCGGGGCGCGGCGCTTCCGCGCGTTCCTCGACTCAGCCGACCTCGGCACGACGCTTGCACCGATTGTGACGGGCGCGCACCACGCCGGGGACGCCCCCGCGATGAACTGGGTAGAGATCACGGACTTCGCCGGCAGCGTCCCGGTCGCCGGTGGCGACGTCGAGATTCCCGAGGGCATCGACATCCAGGTGCTACAGGCCCTCGCCGACCTCGTGCCGCCCGGCGGGCACCTCATCGCGGAGTACGCCTCCGAGCACCGCCGGACGACCGACCGCGCGCTCCGGCAGGGCGTGCCGCCGGCCGCGACGCCCCTGGGCGGCATGATGTTCGCCGCCGGCTGCGGCGTCGCCTTCCGCGACTGGCGTGTGGCCGGCCGTGGCGATGGCGCACGACGGCTCCAGGGCTACCGCGCCGCCGATATCGGACACGAGGCGCGTCGCGCCCCGCAGACGCTCGCTGCCCTCGAACGGTTCATGGACACCTCCGCCGAGCTCGACTGGGACCTGCAGCTGAAGTGCCGTCCCCTCGCCGAGGCAGCGATCACCGTGCTCCGCGCGCGCCTCGGCGTGCTCGCGAGCGCCTTCGACGTGAACTAGCGCAGACCGACGCCAACGCAGACTCGGGGTACGATCCCGACTCACCAAACGTGAGCACGCGCGAGACGCGACGCCACCCGGCGCTCGGAGGCAAGATGGCGGACGGACGACCTCGTGTGGTGGTAACCGGGCTGGGCGTCGTCGCCCCGCTCGGCATCGGCCTCGACGAGTTCTGGACGAACGCCGCTGCGGGCAAGTCGGGCGTCGCGAGGATGACCCTCGCCGACCCCGGTGCGTACCCCTGCCAGGTCGCGGGCGAGTGCCTGGACTTCGACTACACGCAGTACATGGACCGCAAGGACGGCCGCCGGATGGCGCGCTTCAGCCAGATGGCGGTCGCCGCCTCGAAGATGGCGCTCGCCCACGCCGGCATTGATGTCGACGCGCTCTCCGAGGCGGACCGCGAAGCGTTTGGCGTGATCATGGGCAACGGCGGTGGTGGCCTTCAGCACGACGAGGAGTCCGTCCGCACGATGGACACGCGCGGCGGCATGAAGGTCGACCCGTTTTATGTCTCTAAACGTCTCTCGAACATGGCCGGCGGTAACGTCGCCATCCAGTTCGGGCTGATGGGCTACAACAACACCGTGACCACCGCCTGCGCGGCAGGCACCCAGGCGATCGGTGACGCCGTCGAGATCCTCCGACGGGGCGCGGCGGACATGATGCTCGCCGGCGGCACTGAGGCGGGCATCTGCGAGCTCGGCCTCGCCGGATTCGCCTCCATGCGCGCGCTGACCTCCGGCTACAACGACACGCCCGAGCGCGCCTCCCGCCCCTTCGACCGCGACCGCGACGGCTTCGCGCCCGGCGAGGGCTCCGGGATGCTCGTCCTCGAGACGCTCGAGCACGCCCGTGCCCGCGGCGCGGAACCCCTCGCCGAGATCACCGGCTACGGCGTCGGCGCGGACGCCGCCTACCTCGTCGCGCCGGCCGAGAACGGCGCCGGCGCGGCCCGCGCGATGCGCCTCGCGATGGCGGACGCCCGCGTGGACCCGGAGGACATCGACGCCGTCTCGGCGCACGCCACCTCCACCGACGTCGGCGACCGCGCGGAGACCGAGGCGCTGAAGTCCGTCTTCGGCGACCACGCGAAGCGCCTCCACATCTCCGCGATGAAGTCGCAGATCGGCCACCTCCTCGGCGGCGCGGGCGGCGTCGAGATGGTCTCGGTGGTGCAGTCGCTCCGCACCGGCGTCGTCACGCCCACGCTGAACCTGGACAACCCGGGCGAGGGCTGCGACCTGGACTACGTCCCCCACACGGCGCGCGAAGTGAACCCGCGGATCATCCTGAAGGACTCCTTCGGCTTCGGCGGCCAGAACGCGGTGCTCGTCGTCCAGCGGTTCGAGGGCTAACTCGAACGCCGGCAACGGGCGTGTAGCGTCCCCCGCCGTACACTCGATCTCCCGTGAAGTACCACCTCGTCACCCTCGGCTGCGCCAAGAACACCGTGGACTCGATGCGCCTGGAACAGGCGCTCCGGTCCGGGCGGCATATCCCCGTGCGCGAACCCGGCGACGCGGACCTCCTGCTCGTGAACACCTGCGGCTTCATCGACGCCGCGAAGGACGAGTCGATCGAGGTCGTCCGCGGTCTCGACGAGTCCCGCCACGAGGGCCAGCAGCTCTACGTGGTCGGCTGCCTGACGCAAATCGCCGGCGAGACGGTGAAGCGCGCCGTTCCCGGGGTCGACCAGATCTTCGGCGCGGAGCAGTGGGACGCGATCGCGGCCTCGGTCGGCGCGGCGTCTTCGACGTTCGACATCCCGGACGGCGGGTTGCCGCTCCTCGGACAGCCCAGCGCCTACCTCAAGATCTCGGACGGCTGCGACCGCCCCTGTACCTTCTGCATCATCCCGACCATCAAGGGCAAGATGCACTCAGGCCCCGCGCGGCAGTTGATCGCGGAGGCGCGGATGTTCGCCGCCGCCGGCGCGAAGGAACTGGTGCTCGTCGCGCAGGACTCGACGGCGTACGGCGAGGACGAGGGCGACCGCGACGGCCTCGCGAAGCTCCTCGAGGAGCTGTCGGAGGCCGTTCCGGACGTCCCGTGGATCCGGCTGATGTACGCCTACCCGGGCCGCGTCACGCCTCGGCTCGCAGAGGCGATGGCCGGCCTGCCAAACGTGGTGCCGTACCTGGACATGCCGCTGCAGCACGGCTCCGACTCCATGCTCCAGCGCATGAAGCGCCCACGGCTCTCCAAGTCCCGCGAGAGCATCGAGGTGATCCGCCGCGCGATCCCGGACGCGGTGCTCCGCACCACGTTCATCGTCGGCTTCCCCGGGGAGACCGAGGACGAGTTCGATGAGCTCCTCGACTTCGTCGAAGAGCAGGAGTTCGACCACCTCGGCGCGTTCACCTACAGCCCGCAGACGGGCACGCCCGCCGCCGAGATGGCGGACCAGGTGCCGGCCGAGGTGATGGACGAGCGCTACGGCGCACTGATGGAGCTCGGCCAGGGGATCTCGCACGCGAAGAACCAGGCGATGGTCGGCCGCGAGGTCGATGTCCTCGTGGAGTCCGAGGAGCCGACGCAGTCGATGAGCGGCGACGCCGTGGTCGTCGGCCGGACGTACCGCGACGCCCCCGAGGTGGACGGCCTCGCGTTCCTCAAGGGGACCTTCGCCGCAGGTGAACTAGTCCGAGCCCGCGTCGACGGCGCCCTGCCATACGACCTGCTCTGCACCCCCCTCGGGTAGCCTCGGACGCCGGTCGCCACCTCGATCACGCGGGGAAACACGAGCATATTCACGAATCGATGCGCCCGAGCGCGAACGTGGTGGGGCACCACGTTCATAATTTACGTGAATTTAACGCGCTTGTGCGCACTTTCACTTGCGAAAGTGCGCACAATCACCGAAACTCTGTCTATCGGAAGACGGACGCAACAGGGATAGGCCCTGCGACGGACCAGACCCGACAGTAGGAGTTCTCAGATGGCAGACAACAACGTCCAGCGGATCTACAACAGCATCATCATTCGCGGCCGCCGCAACGCCCCTTCGTACAACGAGGTCCGGCGCGAGGTGACGGCGATGGCCGAGCGCATCTCGGACGCGGCGCTGTACCGCTTCTAACCCCCACCGTGTGACCTCGGGAGGCTGGAACCCCCTCCTCCGCCTCCCGTGCGACCTGAACGGCGCCCCGTCCCCGCGGGGCGCCGTTCCTTTGTCCCCGCGCTGCGTGCCTCGTCACACCGGGACGCACCTCCCCGGCGCGGAACCCGGCCCCCTAACCTTCACCCGCCCCCTGAGAGGGTTTGGTCAGGCGTGGCATAATCAATGCACCGAACTACTGCGCTTCGCGTCGCTTGGGTGCGTCACGCGCGAGCGCTGAGACCGATCCACGCACCCCTCGCGGGGACTTCATGCTCAGTTCAGCGACGACGGCGCTGCCGTCCGTCCGTACCTGCCTCGTAGCCCGACCAACCGACCCATCGAGGCGCGCTCGTGCTGCCTGACGTCGCCCAGAGCCCCACGGCCGGGACCAACCCCTGGGGCGTGTTCGGCCAGGACGGCGCCGTCGAGGCGCTCCGGCGAGCGTTGTCCTCGGGCGGCCTCGCCCACGCGTACCTGATCACCGGGCCGGACGGCATCGGCAAGGGCACGCTCGCCCACCGCCTCGCGCAGACGCTGATCTCGCCGAGTGCGGACGACCAGACCGTCCCCGACCTCACGACGCGGATCGCCCGCCAGATCGAGGCCGACGAGATGCCGGACATCGAGCGCATCGCGCTCGCCGGGATCTGTGACGAGTCGAAGCACGACCACGCGGCGGACAACTCCACCCGCATCCGCATCTGTCAGGTCCGCCGGCTGGAGCGGGTGGCCTCGCTCGCCCCGTTCACCAGCCCGCGGCGCATCTTCATCGTGGACACCGCGGACCAGCTGCAGCCGGAGGCCGCCCACGCCCTGCTGAAGACGCTGGAGGAGCCCCCCGGCGACGTCCTGATCCTGCTGCTCTCCACAGACCCGGACGCGCTCCTGCCGACGATCCGCTCCCGCTGCCAGGAGATCCCCCTGCGCCCCGCCCCCTACTCCGACCTGATCGAGGCGCTCTCCGCCGACGAGGAGATCACCGACCCGCAGATGCTCGCCCGGCTCGCACACGGCCGCTTCGGGCTGGCGATGCGCATGAAGACCGACCCCACCTTCGCTGTGCTCCGCGAGACCGCGACCACCGAGGCGCGCCGCCTCGCGCGGTCCAGCCGCAACGAGCGGTTCGACTACGCCGAGCGCATGGGCGGCGCGTGGTACCGAGAACGCGGGAGCGTCCTCCAGTCGATCGACCTGTGGCGCGAGTGGTGGCGCGACGTCCTCGTCGCTGCCGCCGACGCCAAGGCCGACCTCCCCCCCGAAGCGCGCGCCGAGGCCACACGCTGCACGCCCGCGGACGCCCTGCGCGCCCTGCGGGCCGTACAGACGGCACGCGAGCACATGCTCGCCAACACACACGCACAGCTGGCGCTGGAGGTCATGATGCTTGACCTCCCCGTCCTCACGGGCGAAATGCCAGCCGGAAGGGAGGAGCGCGAGACCGTGACGGCCGAGTAGCCCTCCGAGGGCGCTCCGGGATCGGCGCGTTTCGCCCGCACCATGGACCAACCGATCGTCGGGATCCGCTATGTCGAAGCCGGGCCGCTGCACTACTGCTCACCGGGGGACCTGAGCCTCGGCCTCGGCGACTACGTCGTCGTCTCCACCGACCGGGGAGAGCGCCTCGGCTGGGTCGTGCTCACGCCGGACCAGGTGGTGAACGCCAACCTCGATGGCCCCGTCCGCGTGGTCGACCGCCTCGCCTCGATGGACGAGGTGGAGCGCCACCGGGACCAGAAGCGCCGCGCGGAACAGGACACCACCCGCGCGCAGGCCGCCGCGACACGCGTTGACGCCCGGGTGCGTGTCGCGAGCCTGACTTACGACCTCACCGGGGAGTACGCCGAGCTGACCTTCACGGCCAAGGAGGGCTCGGATGTCTCCGCGCGCGTCGAGCGCGAGGTGACGCGGGTGCTCGAGGTCGCGCATCTCCAGGTGGAGCAGGTCGGCGACCGCGACCGTGCGAAGGCGCTCGGTGGCCTCGGACAGTGCGGCCGCGGGCTCTGCTGCTCGACGTGGATGACCGAGTTCCCGGCGATCTCCATCAAGATGGCGAAGGACCAGGGCCTCGCCCCGAACCCCTCGAAGATCTCCGGCGTCTGCGGACGCCTCCTCTGCTGCCTCTCCTTCGAGGTGGACGCGTACCGCGAGGTCGTCGGCACCCTCCCGAAGGTCGGCAAGAAGATCACGACGCCCGTGGGCAAGGCGAAGGTGCTGAGCATCAACGCCCTCACGGAGATGGTCCGCCTGCGCTTCGAGGAGAGCGGCCAGATCATCGAGATCTCGACCGAGGCGGTGAAGCGCCAGATGGGCACCGCGATCCGTCCCGACGAGCTCGACGCCGAGTTCGAGGAGGCCCTCCGCGAGAAGGACCGGCGGCGCACCGAGAACCTCGTCGCCGTCCTCGCACCCGTGAGCCGGCCCCTCCGCGACACCTCCGCTGCCGACACGCCCGAGGTGGACGAGGAGGAGCGCGCTCGCCGTCGTCGCGCTCGCAGCACGGACGGCGCCCCGCGCCGCCGGTCGTCAGAGAGCGGCGGCTCAGGCCCCTCGGCCATCGCGCCCGTCGAGGGCACCCGGCGCCGACGACGCCCCACCGGCGCCGCTCCCGACGGGGCGTCAGGCGGAGCGCCCTCGGGCGAGTCCCGCTCGGGCGTCCGCATCACACGACGTCGCGCCGGGGCGAGCCCGACGGGGGAGGCCGCCAGCGGCGGCCCGACCACCGGCGACGGCACGCGCACCCGTCGTCGGGGAGGGCGCCCTGCGGGCCCACGTCCGGACGGCCAGCCGCGAGCCGAAGGCCAGCCTCGAGCGGAAGGCCAGGCACGCCCGGCCGGTGACGAGGCCGGCGGCGATCAGAAGCGCAGCCGCCGTCGCGGACGCCGCGGCGGGCGGCGTCGCACCGGCGCCGAGGGTGGCACGAGCACCCCGCCGACCGAATAGCAGCACACGACCACTCCGAGGAGACCGCCATGCCCGCCAACCCTGACGCCATCGCCTCGCTCGACTGGATCCGCGAGCACCTCGACGACCCGTCGGTCGTCTTCGTGCACGCCGGCGCCACGCGCGAGGAGTACGAGGGCGGACACCTCCCCGGCGCGGTACCAGCCGTCGGCTACGACGACTTCACCACGGAGCGCGACGGTATCCGCGCCCTCGTCCCGTCGAAGGAGCAGATGGAGGCCACCCTGGGCCGCATGGGCATCGACGAGGGCAAGACGGTCGTCCTCGTCGCCTCCGGCAAGTCCACCTGGCCGCACCGGGGCTACTGGGTGTTGCGCTACTTCCGCTTCCCGTCCGTGAAGGTCGCGGACCGCTCCGTTGCCGCCCTCGCGCGCGAGGGCATCCCGACCACCACCGAGGAGACCGTCATCACCCCGGCGGTCTGCCACCTCGGTGAGCCGGACGCGAGCGTCCTCTCCACCTGGGACGAGGTGCTGGAGATCGCGAAGGGTGACCCCTCCGCGGCCGTCCTCGACTGCCGCACGCCCGAGGAGTACCGGGGCGAGCCCGGCGCGCACGCCGCACCGCGCCTCGGGCGGGTGCCGGGCGCATACCACCTCAACTGGGAGGTGCTCGTCGACGACGATGGACGCTACCTGTCGGACGAGCGCCTGCGCTCGCTCTATGCAGCCGCCGGGATCGACGGATCGAAGCCGGTCTTCCCGTACTGCGGCGGCGGCATCCGCTCCTCCACCTCGTGGTTCGCGATGTACGAGATCCTCGGCTGGAAGAACGCCCGCAACTACGACGGCTCGTGGGCCGAGTGGGCCGTGCGCACCGACCTCCCGGTCCAGACCGGCGCGTAGCCCTCGACGGATCCCGCCGATGCTTGGCCCTCAGGCGTACGCTCGTCACTGACCAGCGCACGGAGGGAGGGCTGCATGCCCTGGACTACCGACCTGAGATGTCGCCACTGCGACTACCTGGAGCGTGACCACGTCCTCGAGGTCGACACACTCGTCGATGCGATGGGCGCGGAGTTCGACTGCCCCAACTGTGACCGCGAGAAGGCGCTCGGCGTGATCCCGACGTCGCTCAAGGAGCGCGAACCGGCCTGAGTCCCGGCGGCGTTGCCGCTCGCGCGGCGCGATCCGTACACTCGACGCCAGCACAGTCGTGCAGACGAAGCGACGACACAAAGCAACGACGGAGACGAGTACCCCCGCGGATCGGCTACCTCGATGTGATCGAGGACGGGCCGGACCCGCCAAGCGAGCCCGGGAAGGTGAGAGCCGGGCGCGTGCCGAACGCCAACGCGATCGGTCGTGGGGCGAACATCCCTCCCGAGCTGCCGCCCGAACCTCCCTCGTGGAGCAGTAGACGCGGCCGGAGCGCCCCACCGTTACCAGGGGCAGCGCTATCGGAGTCCCCTCCCGTAGCGCGGCGAGTGGCGAGCGCCTCGGACGGTCGAGGCGCCCGCAACGCGGGTGGTACCGCGGGTGCTCCACGATCGTGGCCGCCCGTCCCGCACCGACGAGGTGTGTGACGGGCGTTTTTGTTGCCCGGCACGAGTAGTGGAGCAGCCCCATGGTCGCGTTCGACCCCGTCCCCTCGCGTGTCTCGTTCCCGGCGCAGGAGGAGAGCATCCTCCAGTTCTGGAAGGAGAAGGACGTGTTCCGGCGCTCCGTCGAGCAGCGCCCGATCGACCGCGTCTTCTCGTTCTACGAGGGCCCACCGACGGCGAACGGGAACCCGGGCATCCACCATGTCCTCGCGCGCGTCTTCAAGGACCTCATCCCCCGCTACCAGACGATGCGCGGCTACCGCGTGCCGCGGAAGGGCGGCTGGGACACCCACGGCCTCCCGGTCGAGCTCGAGGTCGAGAAGGCGCTGGGGCTCTCCTCGAAGCCGGAGATCGAGGCGTACGGCGTCGAGGCGTTCAACGAGCAGTGCCGGGAGTCGGTGTTCCGTTATGTCCAGGCGTGGGAGCGGATGACGGACCGCATCGGCTTCTGGATCGACACGGACGACGCGTACGTCACCTACCACCCGAACTACGTCGAATCCGCGTGGTGGATCTTCAAGCGCCTCTGGGACAACAACCTGATGTACCAGGGCTTCCGCGTGACGCCGCACTGCCCGAGGTGCCAGACCTCTCTCTCCTCGCATGAGATCGCACAGGGGTACGAGGAGGACACGCCCGACCCCGGCGTCACCGTCCGTTTCATCGTGACCCCCGACGCGAACCCCGAGGCGCCGGACGCCCTTCGGCTCTCCGAGGGCGTCCCGACCGCCCTCCTCGCGTGGACGACGACACCGTGGACGCTCTCCGGGAACACCGCGACCGCCGTCGCCCCGGACGCCGAGTACGCCCTGGTCGAGGCCACGACGAAGTGGCACGGACGGCAGCGCCTCATCGTCGCTGCCGCGCTCGTCGACGCGACGCTCGCCGGCGTACCTATCGAGGACGACACCACCGCCGAGGTCCTCGCGACGTTCCCGGGCACGACCCTCGTCGGCCTCGCGTACGAGCCGCTGTACGAGAGCACCCGGTGGGAAGGCGTGACGCCGCGCGTCTTCGTGGACGGCCGCGCGCAGGAGCCCACCGGCCCGCTCCCCGTGCGCCGCGTGGTGCCCTCGAAGGAGGTCACCACCAGCGAGGGCACGGGTGTGCTGCACTCCGCGCCCGCCTTCGGCGAGGTCGACTACGCGATGGGACGCGAGTTCGGACTGATGTTCCTCCAGCCGGTGCGGCTGGACGGCACGCTCATCGGCGGGCCCGGGGACGGGCTCTTCGCGAAGGTCGCGGACGCGAAGATCATCGAGGACCTCCGCGAGCGCGGGCTCCTCTGGAAGCACGAGACGATCCGCCACACCTACCCCTTCTGCTGGCGATGCGGGACGGCCGTGCTCTATTACGCCAAGCCGTCCTGGTACATCCGAACGACCGCCGTGAAGGACGCCCTGGTCGAGCACAACGAGGAGATCCACTGGGTCCCCGGCCACATCCAGGAGGGCCGCTTCGGCGAGTGGCTCGAGGGCAACATCGACTGGGCCGTCTCGCGCGAGCGCTACTGGGGCACGCCCCTCCCGATCTGGACGTGCGACCTCTGCGACACCCAGGAGGTGATGGGCTCCTACGCCGAGCTGTTCGACCGCGCCCTGCCGGGCACGGCCACACCGATGCAGACGCAGGGCCTCGCTGCCCAGTTCGGCGTCGACCCGCACCGCCCCTACGTAGACCAGGTGGAGCTCGGCTGCCGCAACTGTGGCGGCTCCATGAAGCGCACGCCCGAGGTCGCCGACGCGTGGTTCGACTCCGGCGCGATGCCCTATGCGCAGTGGCACTACCCGTTCGAGAACGAGGCCACCTTCGACAACCGCTTCCCCGCCGACTTCATCTGTGAGGCCGTCGATCAGACGCGCGGGTGGTTCTACACACTCCACGCCCTCGCCACGCTCCTCAACCGCACCGAGGACGTCCCCTCGGGGATCTCGTTCAAGAACGTGATCTGCCTGGGCCACATCCTCGACGGCGAGGGTCAGAAGATGTCGAAGTCGAAGGGCAACGTCGTCGACCCGTGGACGGTGCTCGACACGTCCGGCGCGGACGCGATCCGCTGGTACATGTACACCGCGTCGCCGCCCGGCAACTCGCGGAGGTTCTCCGCGGACCTCGTCGCCGAGGTACAGCGCCGCTTCGTCTCCACGCTGTGGAACACCTATTCGTTCTTCGTCACCTACGCGAACACGGCGGACTTCGACCCGACCGAGGCGTCCTCCGCTCCGCGCAGCGAACTCGACCGCTGGGTGCTCAGCGAGCTGAACCGCACCATCCGCGAGGTCACCCAGGCGCTCGACGCGTACGAGCCTGCCGACGCAGCGCGCCCGATCGAGGCATTCGTCGAGCAGTTGTCGAACTGGTACGTGCGTCGCAGCCGGCGGCGCTTCTGGCGCTCCGGCGACGACGTCGACTCGCAGGCGGCGCTGCACACCCTGTACACCTGCCTGGTCACCGTGACGAAGCTCCTCGCCCCGTTCACGCCGTTCCTCGCGGAGTCGCTCTACCAGAACCTGGTTGCGCCGCGCGTGCCGGGCGCCTCGGACTCGGTCCACCTCGAGGACTGGCCGGCGGTCGACGAGTCCGCCATCGACGAGCAACTGTCGGCAGACGTTGCCCTCGTGCAGCGCATGGTCTCGCTGGGCCGCGCGGCCCGCTCGAAGGCGAACGCGAAAGTGCGGCAGCCCCTCGCGATGGCCGTGCTCATGCCGCGCAACGCGGGCGAGGTCCCTGGCCTGCTGCGGCTCGCGGACCAGGTCGCCGAGGAGCTGAACGTGAAGGCTGTCGAGGTCGTCGACGACCCCGGCGACCGGATGACGTACACGCTGCGCCCCAACCTCCCGGTGCTCGGCCCGAAATACGGCAACCAGGTGGGCGCCATCCG
>CAYPYF010000019.1:5976-6437 GCA_964414675.1 uncultured Dehalococcoidaceae bacterium | reverse complement strand
AACGCCCTCGGGCAGGCCGAACCCGCCGAGGTGGTGCGCGCGATGCGGGCCGGGCAGCCCGTCGTGCTCCGCTCCGGCGACGGGACCGAGTTCTCCCTCGCGGGCAGCGACATCCTCGTCACCGTCGAATCCGGCGAGGGCTGGTCCGCCGCCGAGGAGTCCGGCTACGCGACGCTCGTCGACACCCGGATCAGCGACGCGCTCCACCTCGAAGGGGTCGCCCGCGAGATCGTCCGCCGCATCCAGGACCTGCGCCGCGAGGCCGGCCTCGACGTGTCCGACCGCATCGTCGTCGCGTGGAGGGGCGACCCGATCGTCGGGCAGGCCCTGCAAGTGCACGCCGCGTACATCGCCGGCGAGGTCCTCGCCCGCGAGATCGCCGAGGGCGACGCGACACCGGGCGCGACGGTGTTCGAGGGCGACCTGGACGGCATCACGGTCACGCTTGCCGTGCAGCGGGT
>CAYPYF010000019.1:0-5966 GCA_964414675.1 uncultured Dehalococcoidaceae bacterium | reverse complement strand
GCAGGCAGTGGTGGCCCGCGGGACGCGGCAGACCCGCTGCACGGCAAGCGGGTGTAACCGACAATCTCAGGAGGCGGCCCGGTCCGCCTCCTCGGCGTCCGGGCCACCCGGGGGTCCGGGCGGCTCGGCATTCTCCCTGGCGGTGTCCTCGCGAGCGGCGTCCTCGCGGGCGCTCGGCGGAGCCGCGACCCGGGGCTGGTCTTCCTCGGCGACGAGGACGAGACCGCGCACGAAGTTGAACAGTGAGCGCTTCAGGTCCGGCTCCGGGCCAATGTGGAGGTGCCCGTGCCTCGGCTCGCGGTACAGCACATGCGGCCACTCCGCCGCGATCTCGCCGCCGAACACGAGGATGTTCGCGGTCAGGTAGACCCAGAACAGCAGCACGATCACCGACCCGAGTGACCCGTAGACGGATACGTTGCCGAGGTTCTCGAGGTAGAACGCGAAGCCGACCTTCAGCCCCTCGAAGGCCAGTGCAGCGAAGAGCGCGCCTGGGACGATGAACCGGAACGGATGCGCTCGGTTCGGCGCCAGCCGGTACAGCAACGCGAACGTGGTGAACGACAGCACCAGCGGCACCAGGAAGACGCCCACGTCCCACGTCCAGGCAAAGCGCCCATCGAGGAATCCCCAGCGGTCCTCCAGCTCCTGCTGGAAGACGCGGATCGCGCCGGTGATCACGACGCCACCGAGGAACGGCACCGCCAGCACCGGGAGGATCACGAAGTCGACCAGCTTCGCCCGGAGCAGCGGACGGCGGCGCTCCACCTCGAACACCTGGTTGAGCGCCTGGCGGATCGCCGCGGATAGCGCGCCCGACGTCCAGAACGCGCCGAGCAGCGAGAGCACGGTGACCGTCGGCCCGAGGTCCGCGACATCGCGCAGCGATTCCGAGACCGCCGAGCCCTCGACCGGGAGGTAGTCGATGATCGCGGTCAGGACGCGGTTCTGGATCTCCTCGTTCCGGAGCACGATGCCGAAGACGGAGATCGCGAGGAGTGTGGCGGGGAAGAGCGAGAAGAGGGTGAAGTAGGAGATCGCGGCGGCCAGCTGGGTGCCGCGGTCCTCGGCGAAGTTGGAGGCGGCGCGGCCCAGGACGTGGAACGGGAACTTCCAGGTCACATGGCGTCGTCGCGGGCCGGGGTTCGACTCCTGCAGCGCCGACCTCCTCGACCCCCTGGTCCGCCTCGACCTCAGCCGCGGACTGTCCCATGCTATCGCACAGTGCCCGTTGGACCGCACCAGCGAGCCGCGACCGAGGGATGCCGGATGACCGGTGAACGTCTGACGCCACAGCGCATCGATTACCGCCGCATCGTGGTGAAGGTCGGCTCGAACGTCCTCACCGGCGGCTCAGACGCCCTCGACACCGCGACGATGGCGCACGTCGCCGAGCAGATCGCCGACCTCGAATCCCGCGGCGCCGAGGTGATCGTTGTGACCTCAGGTGCGATCGCCGCCGGCCGTCACCGCCTCGCGACCCACCGCGAGGCTCGTTCGCTGGTCCCCCGCGACATCGAGTCGCGCCAGGCGCTGGCGGCGATCGGCCAGCCGCGGCTGATGGCGTTCTGGGACGGCCTGTTCGAACAGCACCGCGTCCCGATCGCCCAGGCGCTCCTCACCCGCCGCGACCTCGC
Organism: uncultured Dehalococcoidaceae bacterium; assembly: GCA_964414675.1. GTDB lineage: Bacteria > Chloroflexota > Dehalococcoidia > UBA2979 > UBA2979 > W-Chloroflexi-9. The sequence goes on along the minus strand of CAYPYF010000019.1, from coordinate 4,329 downwards.
GGACCGCCTCGGCTACCTCAACGCGCGGAACACGCTGCTCAACCTGCTCAGCCTGCGCGTCGTGCCCATCGTGAACGAGAACGACGTCGTCTCGCTCGAGGAGATCAGCGACTCCAAGATCGGCGACAACGACAACCTTTCCGCCCAGGTCGCGAACCTCGTGGACGCAGACCTGCTGCTGATCCTCACGGACATCGCGGGCCTCTACACCGCCGATCCGGCGCGCGACCCGAACGCCACCCTCATCCAGCACGTCGAGCGCATCGACGACGCGATCCTCGCGGCCGCCGTCGGCGCCCCGGGCGCTCGAGGCACGGGCGGGATGGCGACGAAGGTCCAGGCCGCACGCATCGCAACGGCCCACGGTGCGCGCGTCGTGCTCGCAGACGGCCGCGCCCGCGACATCGTGCGCCGCGTCGTCGGCGGCGAGGCGGCCGGGACGCACTTCCACCCCGTCGGTGACCGCACCGAGAGTCGCCGGCGCTACTTGCTCTCCGGCCTGCAGGCGCGCGGATCGATCACCGTCGACGCCGGCGCCGCCCGCGCCATCCTCGCCGGCGGCAAGTCACTCCTCCCCGCCGGGGTGACGGACTGCACCGGCACCTTCGACCGCGGCGATGTGGTCACCGTGCACTCCAGCGACGGCGTCCACCTCGCCTCGGGCATGTCGAACTACAGCGCCGACGAGGTGCGTCGCATCCTCGGCCTGCACTCGGACCAGATCGTCCCCACCCTCGGCTACGAGTACGGCGAGGAAGTCATCCACCGGAACAACCTCGTCCTTGTGTAGCGGTGCCACCACGCGCTTTCGCGCGTTGGATGCGCGTCCTAGGCTCGGCCCCCTCCCCCTTCATGCTTCATGGGGGAGGGCTGGGGTGGGGGACTGGCCTTGTTACGCAGATCCACCGTTCGAGCCCGCAGAATGCGCTCGACTCCCAACGACGCCGAGCGCGCCGTCTGGCGTCTCGTCCGCAACCGCCAGATCGCCGGCTCCCGCTTCCGACGCCAGTACTCGATCGGCAAGCACATCCTCGACTTCGCCTGCATCGAGGCACGCGTCATCATCGAGGTGGACGGCGCACAACAACACCGAGCAGAGGGCGTACGACCTCGCGAGAGATCGCTTCTTCACCCGGCAGGGCTTTCGTGTCCTGAGGGTTACAGACCGAGAGGCGCTACTTGAGCCTGATGGGGTGGCGGAGGCGATCCTGCAGGCGGTGAGCAGTCCCCCACCCCAACCCTCCCCCATGAAGGGGGAGGGAGCTGGAGCCAGGAATGGGAGCGACGATCGGCGGGACACCCCCTAAACTTGGTTGCCTGATGACTACGACGCTTCCCCCCCAGACCATGTCGCTCACCGGTGAGTCCGAGGCGGTCCGCAAGGCCGCCCTCGTCCACGCCGCGAGCAAGCACATGTCTGCGGTCTCCACCCTCGAGAAGAACGCCGCGCTGCTGCGCATCGCCGACGCGCTCGAGTTCGAGACGGACCGCATCCTCGCGGTCAACGGGCCCGAGGTGGAGCGCGGGCGCGAGAAGGGCCTGACCGGCTCCTTCCTCGACCGCATGGTGCTAACCCCGGAGCGCATCTCCGCGATGGCGAACGATGTGCGCACGGTCGCCGCACTGCCGGACCCGGTGGGCGAGACGATCGAAGCGAAGACGCTGCCGAACGGCCTGCTGCTCGGCAAGATCCGCGTCCCCCTCGGTGTCATCGGCGCGATCTACGAGTCGCGCCCGAACGTCACGGTGGACATCGCTGCGATCTGCCTGAAGTCCGGCAACGGCATCATCCTGCGCTCCGGCACCGACGCCCACGAGTCCTCCGCCGTCCTCGCCGAGATCGTGCAACGCGAGGCCGAGGCCGCCGGGCTCCCGCAGGGCATCGTGCAGTTCATCGAGTCCACCGACCGCGACGAGGTAGGCGCGCTGCTCAGCGCAGACCGCTACCTGGACCTCATGGTGCCTCGCGGCGGCGCGGACCTCATCCGCCGCGTCCGCGACGAGGCGAAGATGCCCGTGGTCGCCGGCGGCATCGGCGTCTGCCACACCTTCGTGGACGACACGGCCGACCTCCATATGGCCGTCGACATCGTCGTGAACGCGAAAACCGTCCGGCCCTCCGTCTGCAATGCGATGGACACCCTCCTCGTCCACTCCGCGGTCGCCGAGGCGTTCCTCCCGATGGTCGCCGCAGCCCTCGGCGAGCGCGGCGTCACCCTCCACGTGGACGGTCGCTCCGCGCGCCTCGTCGGCACGGCGGCCACCGTCGTCCCGGTGACCGAGGCGGACTGGGACCGCGAGTGGCTCTCGCTCGACTGCTCGATCAAAGTCGTCGACTCCCTCGACGAGGCGATGGCGCACATCGCGGGCGTCGAGGGCTCCGGCCACTCCGAGGCCATCGTCACCGAGTCCTACGAACGCTCCGAGCGCTTCCTCCGCGAGGTGGACGCCGCCGCGGTCTTCGTCAACGCTTCCACGTACTTCAACGACGGCGGCCAGTTCGGCCTCGGCTGCGAGGTCGGCATCTCGACGCAGAAGATGCACGCGCGCGGCCCCATGGGGCTGCGCGAACTCACCTCATACAAGTGGGTCGTGCGCGGGCACGGTCAGACGCGCTAACCGCCCGGATCGAGGCCCCGTGACCTACCGCTTCGAGCAGATCTTCCGCACCCCCGCGTCCGAGCAGTGGAGCGTCCTCCGCGATGCCGAGAGCGACGACGAGGTCTCGCCGGTCGCGGGGCGCGTCGATGTCCACTTCGACCGTGGCTACTCGCGGGTCACGATCGTCCTCCGCGACGACGTCAGCGACGACGACGCGACCGACCTCCTCGCGCGCGTCGACGAGCAGCTCGTGCCGTCGAAGTCACGCGGCGACGTGCGCCTCACGCTCTGGCGAGGGGCACACGAGGGTACCTTCGCGCCGCAGCGCGACGACGAGTAACGGCCGGGACGGTGTGAGACGGGCTAGGACTTGCGGGAGACGGCCTTGCGAGCGGCTTCGTACACGCCCTCGGCGGTAAGGCCCATGATCTCCAGGACCTCGCTCCACGTCCCCGACTCACCATAGCGGTCCGGGACGCCCACGAACTCCATCGGCACCGGGTAGCGCGTCGCGAGGGCCTGTGCGGCCATCCCGCCGAGCCCTGTGTGCGACAGGTGCTCCTCCGCGATGACGATCGCGCCGGTTTCGCGCGCGGCAGCTTCGAGGGCGTCGACATCGAGGGGGCGGATCGTCGCCATGTTCAGCACGCGGGCGGAGATCCCGATCCCGGCGAGCGCCTCGGCGGCGCGCAGCGAGCGCTCCACCATCACGCCGTAGGCAACGAGCGTGACGTCCGTGCCTTCGCGCAGCTTGTCCGCCTTGCCGAGGAGGAAGCGCGGGCCGTCCGTGTAGACGACGGGGATCTTCGGGCGGCCGGTGCGGACGTACCACGGACCGTTCGTGTTCACGGCCGACTCGATCACCGCTTCCGCCTCGACCACGTCGGCCGGGACGACCACGCTGAACGTCGGCAGCGAGGAGAAGAGCGCAATGTCCTCGACGGACTGCGCGGACGCGCCGTCTTCGCCGACGGAGACGCCGCCGTGCGAGGCGACGACCTTCACGTTCAGACGGGGCTGCGCGACGGACATCCGGAGCTGGTCGAACGCGTGCTCGGCGAAGACGGCGAACGTGGTCGCGAAGACGGTGTACCCCATCGTCGCGAGGCCACCCGCAGCCGAGATCATGTTCTGCTCGGCGATGCCGAACGTGAAGAATCGATCCGGGAAGGCGTCCTTGAACGCCCTCGACGTGGTCGACTTCCCGAGGTCGGCGTCCACGACGACGATGTCGTGGCCGGCGTTCTGGAGGCGGACCAGCGTCGGGCCGAGGGCCTCGCGCGTAGCGGCGGGCGCCTGGGTGGTCGTCATCTAGGCGCCCAGTTCCTGCATAGCCAACTCGTACTGCTCGTCGGATGGCGCGGCGCCATGGAACGCGGGGTTGTTCTCCATGAAGGAGACGCCCTTGCCCTTCGTCGTCTCGAAGATCACGACGACCGGCTTGCCTCGGACGTCGCGAGCCCACGTCAGAGCCTCCTCGACCTGGTCGAGGTCGTGGCCGTCGATGCCGGAGCGGACCTCCCACCCGAACGCGCGGTACTTCTCGTCGAGGGGCTGCGGGCGCATGGTCGCCTCGACGAAGTCGTCGTTCTGGACGCGGTTGCGGTCCACGATCGCGACGAGGCGGTCGATGCCGTGGTGCGCGGCAGCCATCGCCGCCTCCCACACCTGGCCCTCCTGCTGCTCGCCGTCACCCATCAGCACGTAGACGTGGCTGTCGATGTCGCG
>CAYPYF010000018.1:0-41500 GCA_964414675.1 uncultured Dehalococcoidaceae bacterium | reverse complement strand
CGGCGGTCGGGGGACATGAGCGGCTCGACGCGCGACCAGTACATCTCGCGGGCGAGCAGCGGGCTCGCGTCACGACGGACGCCCAGCAGCTCGTAGATGTCGGCGGCGTGCTCGGTCGCGTCTGCGGTGGACGACGGCGCTTCAGACGCGGACGGGGCCGAGGTCACGGCCAAGGCTTCCTCGTCAGGCTCGGTCGGCGCAAGCACATCGGGTGGCGTGGTCACGGCGCACCGTTCCCGTTCCCGTTCCCGGCCCCGGCCCCGGCACCGGTGGAGTGCACGCTGAGCACGTGCCTGCCCACGGCAAGCTGCTCGCCGTCGTGCACCACCACCCACTGGTCCTCGCGATGGGACGCATCGGGGACGCCGTGTCGGCGCAGGGCGTGGACCCGGACGTCGCCGCCACCCATGGCGTAGAGCCGGGCATGGAGCGCGGCCACGCCCTCGTCCCGGATCTCGACGTCGCACGCCGAGGAGCTGCCCACGGTCAGGGGGCGCCGATGCAGGTCGTAGCTCCGCTCGCCGCCCTCGGGCAGGTGCAGCACGACACGTCCCAGGAACTCGCTCGCCTCCATCGACGATGGCGTCCGTCGCCCGACGAGGCTGGTGTGTCCGTTCGGCGCCCAGCGTCGCCGCGACGACCGCCTTCCTCGCCGCCTCTTCGACAACACGACTGGTATCGCCACCGCAAGGAGAAGCGCCGCTACGAGGATCGCCAGCGCCCCCGGCGGGAGGTTGAGGCCTGCGCTCGTCGTCGTGGGGAGCCCCGGCCGCTCGAGTGTCCGCACCGTCTGGCCGTCGTCGACCAGGGCGAACCGAAGCGACCCGTCCGCCCCGGGGAGGGGGAACCGCAACTCCGGGCCGACACCGCGCGCGATCTCTCCTCCGTCCGAGGAGGCAATCAACTCGGCGTGCGGAGCGCCCTGTACGCGTCCTGTCAGGACTCCGACGGCCGCGGGTCCTCCGCCCTCGACGGTGAACGTCAACTCGGCGTCGAGGCGCGGGACCACGAGCGTGACGCTGGTCTCGGAGACAGTGACGCCGGAGCTCACCGCAGCGATCGTCAACTGCAGGTTCCCCGGGGTGAAGTCCCACGGGTCGACCAGCACCCGCGGTGGCGATGAGATCACCTCGAGCGGCTGGTCAGTGGTGCGGGCCGTGAAGGTCAGAAGGCCGTCCGGTACGACGGACCCCAGTTCGACGACCAGCGGGCCGCCGTCGGTTGTCTCGCTGCGCGGCATCGCCGTCAGTACACCCACGTTGGAGACCTGGACGCTCGCGCGTGCCTCCACCGGCACCCCATCCACCTCGGCGGTAAGCGCCAGCTCGTGCGAGCCGATGGCCAGAGGCGGCACCAGCAGGGTGACGTCGCTCGCTGACCCCAGTTGAGACCCCAGCATGGCGAACAACTCTTCGAGGGCTGCACCTTCCGTCACGGACCAGAATCCGCCGCGGCCGCTTGAGGCGGCGTCTTCCAGGAAGGAAGCGTCAGCGCCGGATCCGAAGGCGAACGCGTGCAACTGGACTCCCGATGCGGAGACCCGTTGGAGCGCCTCGCCTTCGCGGGCGGCTGCTGCTGCATGATCCGCGAGCGTCGTGTCTTCGCCGTCGGAGAGCAGCACGATCGCGCTCGTGCGGTCGAGCTCCGTCCCCAGCAGGTCGACCGACTGCTCGATCGCCGCGTACAGCGCCGTGCTCCCGCCCAGCCAGAGGCCATACGACGCTGCGATCGCGGCGTCGTGGCCGGCATCGAAGCCTGACATCAGTTGGGGGGCGTCCGAGAACTGGACGACCGCCACACGGTCCTCGGGCGCCAGCCGCTCGATCAGGTTGACCGCCGCCTGTTGCGCGGCGAGGAGGGGCTCGCCCGCCATGCTCGCGCTCGTGTCGATCGCGAGCACCACGGAGACCGGCGGGCGCTCTCGCAGTTCCACGTCGACGGGGTAGACGACGCCGTCGACCGAGGCCCGCACGTTCCTGATCGTCTCAGGGGGCACGGTCGATGAGAGCGCGACCGTGATCCGTCCCTCCGGCGAGTGCTCCGCAGAGAGGATCTCGACGACCGCAGAGGCCGTCGACGGTTGCGGCACGACGAGCGCCAGCATCGCCGCGGCGAAGACGCCAGCGAGCGAAACCGTCCAGACCATCCGGCGACGACGTGGCGTGTTCGCTCTCACGCATCCCCCTGGCGACTTCAGCGCTCCCGGAGCCGCTCTTCGAAGCCTACGGATGTGCCTCCGTGCACCTCGCTGCGCGGCCCGCACGAAATGCGTGGACTTTGCAAAGAATTGCGAACGCCGCCTCGACGCCCTCGATCCCGCTCGCGGACCGTCGTCATTACCCGCCCACGGGGACACTTTCTGACGCGATTCTTATTGCATCCGAATGGGTATCCCGCGGCAGGCAGGGTCTAATGACTGAGGTGGCGCAACACCTTCCGCGCCCCGAGGGGCATCGTTCATCCGATGGTTCCTCGGCTGAGAGGGGATCCGCTGACAGGCGGATCCCCTCTCTGTGTTGGAACGCCTCGCACGTTGGCCGTGCGAGCAGGATCGCAGCCGCGCGGCTGCGGTCGGCTGCGGTCGGCTGCGGTCCGGACGGCAGGGCGAGGACCACCACCGCGGATGGTCTGACACACTCCGACAATTTCTGTCGTTGTTGCCAGCGCCTGCGCCAACCCTCGGAACCTAGCATCCGCCTGAATCGCGCGTGGCCGATGGGCCAGTAATAGGTAGGACGTGATGACCGTGCTCAAGAAGATCATGCTGGGCGCCACGATGGTCGCCTTCGCTGCCTCCATGGGCGCCTCGACGGCGCTTGCTGCGAACGGCCAGACGGAGCAGGGCAACGGCCGATCCATCTGCCGGTACTCCGGGCTGAACGACGATCCGTCCCAGGCGTTCCCGGAGAATGGCCGGGTGCAGTCGTTCGGCCAGCTCGTCAAGAAGCTCGGCGTGGAGACCGTCCGCGAGTTCGGGGGCGGCACCGTCGGCATTCCGGGGATGGACTGCAACCCCAACACCGGGCCAGACCTCCACGCGGGTGGGCCCGAGCACTAGACGCCCGCTCACTTCGTCCTGAGTGGATGGGCAGGGCCGGGGCAGGGGCGCCCTGCTCATCCACTCCGATCCGTGACGGGGCCGTGACCTCACGACCCAATCGCACCTCATACTTTTTCTCTGGTTCTTCATATCAATGCCTGATGGACGCTGATGTTCCATGGGCTCGCCATCGAACGACCCATCCGTTGGTCTCGATGTGGGCATTGATTGGAGGGCCAACCTTGGACGCGAACGTTGAGCGCTGTATGCGCTGCAGGGGCCGGATGGCCACCGAACAGGACTGGGCAGGGGCCTACCGCACCTGTGTGATGTGCGGACACGTGGTAAACGACGCCGGAATCCCGGACGGCCGGTTCGGCGTCGCCCAGACGCTCGTCGAACTGACGCGCTGACGTGTTCCACATTCGCCGGCCACCCCGAGCCACGACCAGCACCGAGGAAGAAGCGAGGATCATCGGCCGCCTGGGCTCGATCATCGAGCGCGTGGACTCCACCTCGGTGCAGCCACCCGCGACCATGCCATGGCTGACCGGCGCTACGGAGGAGGACGGGTGCGCGGCCCAACCCGCGGAGCCACGCACCGACCGAACCCCAACCGCCCCGCGAGGGCTCTACGGGTACCTCGATCCTCACGACTGCCGGGAGGAGGAAGCCCCGCTCGCCGCGCAGATCGGCTGACGTATCCCCGTCGGTGCTGGGGCGGACCCTATCGGGCCACCGTCATCGGCACGCCCGCCGGGATACCGTCCGGGAGCCGAGCGCGGAATGCCGCGTTGACGAAGGACGGCGCGCCGAGGGCGTAGCCGCGCCATCGCCCCTCCAGCATCACCCACGCCGCGCCACGCCTGCCGAGGGCGTCGGCGAGCCGGTCGAAGCTCCCGCCGTTCCAGATCGTCATGGTGACGCCGGTGGGGAACGGCGGCTGCGTGAACGTCCCCCACTCCGGCGCAGCCACCACCGCGAGCACCGCTGGCTGCGCCGACAGCGGCGCGGTCAGCGTGACCGTGCCGTCCGCGGCCACCTCGACCGTGGCAGGCACCTCCACCCAGCCGTCCGGCGTGTGCCGCACGAGCACCAGCGTCCCGGGCAGCGCCGCACCCACCGTCCCCGGTGTCAGCCGGAGCACGACCGTGCCGGGCGGGTCGAACGCGCCGGGTACCGGCTCGCCGTCCCCGTCGGTGAGACGCGTGAGGAACGCGGCGAGCATGACCGGCCCGTCACCAGGCCCGATGGGCGCCTGGGCGAGCAGCGCGTCGAGGTCTACGACGGCGAGGGCGAGCATCGTGCCCTGTGGCGCGCCGTTCGGGAGCGCGCCCGGTAGCAGCGTGACGCGCGCGGTGTCGCCGGCCTCGGTCTCCGTCTCGACCTCGGTGGTGCCGTCCGGGTCGACCGGCGTGCGCTCGAGGTTTGTGATCGGCAGGTCGAGGTCATCCACCTCGACCACCATCGGTGTCGAGGCCGGAGTCGGGTCGTCGTCCGTCGGTGGAGGTGGCGCGGAGTTCGCCGTGAACGTCGCGGTGCAGGTGACCGGGCCGGTCATCGTGACCGCGCCGCCCGCGCAGCCCGCCCCCGCCCACGTGGTGAAGGTGGAGTCCGCGTCCGCCGCTGGCGTCAGCGTGACCACCGTGCTCGGGACGAAGGTGTCCGAGCAGGTCGCGCCGCAGTCGATCGCCCCCGGCGCGCCGGTCACCGTGCCCGTGCCGCTCCCGTCGAGCACGACGGTGAGGCCATAGAAGAGCGTCACCGCGGCGCCGCTGGAGCCGTCAACGCCACTGGCGCCACCGGGGCCAGCGAAGGGAGGGCTGGAACCGGGGAGACCGGGGTTGCCGAGATCGCCGTCGTCGCCCTCCTCGGCGTCGCCGAAGCCGCCGATGCCAAAGCTGCCCCACAGACCCGAGGCGCCTCCGGGGCCGCCCACGCTGCCGCCACCGCCCGCCCCGCCCGCCCCGCCCTCGCCGGCGCCGATCGAGGCCCCACCGCCGCCGCCGATTGCCGACACGCTCGCACTCGCGACCGTCACCGTCCCGCCGTCGCCGCCGCCGCCGCCAGCACCACCAACCCCGCCGGCCCCGCCGTCGCCGCCGCCGCCGCCGTTGCCGCCGTCGCCGCCGTCACCGCCGTCGCCACCGATGCCGTCGGGCAAAAAGTCGAAGCCGCCCTCGCCGCCGCGGCCGCCCTCGCCGCCGGCGCCGCCCGCACCGCCGGCGCCGCCCGCGCCCGCGTCGCCGCCCATGCCGCCGCCACCGCCGCCAATCCCGGCGCCCCCGACGCCGCCAACGCCACCAGTTGCAGATACCACCCCCGGGGTCTGGACCGTCACGACCCCGCCGTTGCCGCCGCGGCCGCCCGTGCCGCCGTTGCCACCATCGCCGCCCGTGCCACCGTTGCCACCGGCTCCGCTGGCGACGCTGATGATGCCGTTGGCGCCGTTGCCGCCGTCGGCGCCGAGTCCGCCGGTACCGCCGGTGCCGCCCGAGCCGGCGTCGCCGCCGGCGGCTCCCCCGCCGCCACCGATCCCTGCTCCGCCGGCGCTCCCGACACTGCCGGCGCCACCCGTGGCGGTCACGTCCCCGTCGCGGATCGTCACCACGCCGCCGTTGCCGCCGTCATCGCCGGGGCCGCCGGAGCCGCCCACCTCGCCCGCACCGCCTGGCTCCCCGTCGCTGCCCGCGCCGCCGGCCGCGCCCGGGACGGAGCCGTTCGGCCCGACGAGCCCCGCCTCTCCGGCGTCGCCGCCCGCCCCACCGGTGCCATCGTCGCCGGCCACACCGCCATCACCACCGATGCCGGCCCCGCCACCGTCGCCGCCGATGCCGGCTCCACCGATGGCTGTGACCGAGCCGCCCTCGATGGTCAGCGTCGCCCCGGTCGTCCGGATGCCGGCCAGCCCAGAGGTGCCCGAGGCGTCCGCCGTGAGGGTGCCCGAGCCGTCCGAGTCCTGGATCGTGAGTTCCGCGTCGGCCTCGATGACGATGTTCTGGACCGTCAGGTCGAACCCGTCCAGGTCCAGCGCGGTTACGCAGCCCGCCGCGATAGTCACCGTTGCGCCCGCGTCCACGATGGAGCTCGTCAGCGTGACCGGCGCGCCGGTGCAGAGGACCAGTTCGTCCTGCAGTCCGCCGATGTCGTCGACGGCGTAGGCCGTACCCGGCGGCTGCGCGAGCAGCAGGGACAGCGCCACCACTGTCACCGCGGACGCCACCAGGCTCTCCGCCAACCACCGTCTGATCGAGTGTCGCGCCACCATCGCCTGCTCCCTGTCCGCGGCCTACCTGGCGACCACGACAGGCACGCCAACCGGCAGACCATAGAGGAAGCGCGCGATGAACGCCGCATTCACGGGCTCGGGCGCCTCGAGGGTGTCGCCATGGATCGTCCGCACCCAGGTCTCTGGTGCGGGCGTCATTGGTGGCGCTCCCGCCTCGTCGAGGTCAGGCGGCGGCGCCGACGCTCGGTGAAGCCGTGACGGGCGTAGTCGACATCGTGGCCGGCTCCGAGGGGATGCGCGAGAGACTGAAGGATGCCTGCAGTAGGAAGCTTCGGACGCGCCCAGGCTGGCGCTGCAGGATCTCCTCGACCAGGTAGTCCGACTGGTATCCCGTCGCATGCGCTTCCGAAGCACGTTCGCACTCGCGCGTCGCCCCATGGGGTAGGCGGCTTCCGGCCGGGCACGCCCGCCGATTGCGCCCGATACCCGGGATCGCGCGGGGTGGGAATCCGGCCCCGCGAACCAGCAGTAACCGCAATCGACATCCCCTTTGTGCTTTCCGCGTGGATCGAATATAACGGCGTTAGGTTACGTGCGCGTGAAGGTTAGGCTCGCCACAGGCGGTCGGGACGGGCGGTTGCGTGAACAAGACGATCCTTCTCCGCCTCGTGCGGTTAGCCTGGCTGGACCGCCGTCAATTGCTCCTGACGCTCGGCGCGACCTTTGGCGCCGGCCTGACCGCGTTGGCGCTCCCGACGATCACCGGGATCGCCGCGGACCGCGCGCTCTCGCAGCAGGACGATGGCGACCTCGTGCTGCGCCCGTTGCTCATCGCGGCCGTCGCGCTTGCGCTCACGGCGGCGCTACGGGCGCTCTTCGCCTATGGACAGCAGTACCTGGGCGAGCTGCTGGGGCAGTCCGTCGCGTACCGGATCCGCAACCAGATGTACGAGCGGCTCCAGCGGCTTTCGTTCGCCTACCACGACGAGGCGCAGATCGGTCAGATCATGTCGCGCGCCACGCAGGACGTTGAGGCGGTGCGCATGTTTGTGAACATGGGCATCGTACGGCTCTTCTACCTGACGGTCCTGCTGACGCTGACTCTCGTGATGATGGCACGCGCGAGTCTGGTGCTGGCGCTGGCGGCGTGGTCGCTCATGCCGGCGATCGCGATCGTCTCGATCATCGCCAGCCGAAGGCTGCGTCCGCTGTGGACGGAGGTCCAGGACGCTCAGGGGCGCATGAGCAATGTGCTGCAGGAGGCGCTCTCTGGTGTGCGCGTGGTGAAGGCATTCCAGCGCGAGGAGCACGAACAGGCGAAGTTCCAGCGCGACTCGCAGGCCCTCTTTGAGACAGCCTACAAGACCAACCGGATCCAGGCGTTCAACAACCCGCTGCTGACGTCGTTGAACGCGGTGGCGCTGATCGTCACGTGCCTCGTCGGCGCGAACGAGATCGCCAACGGCCGGCTCACCGAGGGCGAACTCCTGGCATTCCTCGTCTACATCCAGATCTTGCAGCCGCCGATCCGCATGTTGAGCTGGATGGTGAACGTCTTCAGCCGCACCTCGTCGGCGGGCGAGCGCATCTTCGAGGTGATCGACGCTGAGAGCGCGGTCCGCGACGGCCCGGACGCGCAGGACCTGCAGGATGTCCGGGGGCACGTCCGGTTCGAGTCGGTGGGCTTCCGGTACCGCACCGGCGCGCCCGTACTCGATGGCGTCTCGCTGGAGGCGCAGGCCGGCGAGGTGCTCGCGCTCGTTGGCCCGACCGGCTCGGGGAAGTCGACGCTCGTGAACCTCATGCCTCGCTTCTACGACGTTACCGACGGCCGCATCCTGATCGACGGCCACGACATCCGCGACATCCGCATTGCGTCGTTACGTGATGCGATCGGCATCGTGCAACAGGACGTCTTCCTGTTCATCGACACGATCCGCGAGAACATCCGCTACGGCCGGCTCGAGGCGAGCGACGAAGAGGTCGAGGCAGCCGCGCGTGCGGCGCGGATCCACGACTTCATCCGGTCGCTGCCGGACGGCTACGACACCTGGGTAGGGGAGCGCGGGGTCACGCTCTCAGGTGGCCAGAAGCAGCGCATTTCGATCGCCAGGACGCTCCTACTCGACCCGGCGATCCTCATCCTCGACGACTCCACGTCGAGCGTGGACATGGAGACCGAGTTCCTGATCCAGCGCGCGCTGCAGGACCTGATGCGCGGGCGGACGACGTTCGTCATCGCGCAGCGCCTCCGGACCGTCCGCGATGCCGATCAGGTGCTCGTGCTCGACCGCGGACAGGTCGTCCAGCGCGGGACGCATGAGGAACTCATCCGCGAGGAAGGCATCTACCAGCGGATATACGACCTCGAACTCAAGGACCAGGAGGAGGCGTTCCGCGACGCCTCCGGCGGCGAGCGCGTCCTGGCCTGACGCGGCCACCAGGCGGGTAAGGGGACTCTATGTCGATGTTCGGTGGGGGCGTTGGCCCCGGTGGCGGTGGCTGGGGTGGTGGTGCGCGCATCGGTCCGGGGGTGGGCGAGCTCCGGCGCGGTCTCGCCAACGGTGACGATGGCTGGAGCGACACCGACCTCGGAAAGGTCTACGACGGCGAGGTGATCCGGCGCCTCGGGGTGTACGTGCTGCCTTACAAGCTGCGTGCTGCCGTCGCCCTCCTCAGCGTCATCGGTTTTGCGGTCGTGAACGCCTTTCAGCCGCTGATTGTGGGGTTCGTCGTCGATGCAGCCGGGCGAGGCGATCTCTCAGCCGTGCGTGAGTGGGGCATCTGGCTCGGCGGCCTCGCGGTCAGCGGCTGGCTGTTCCAGTACCTCCAGCTGACGCAGACCGGCTACATCGGCCATCGCCTGCTGCTCGCCCTCCGCAACGACATGTTCGCGCACATCCAGCGGCTATCCCTGTCCTTCATGGACCGCCACGAGGTGGGCCGGATCATGTCCCGCGTGACGGGCGACGTGCAGTCGCTGCAGGAACTGCTTACCACCGGCAGCCTGCAGATCATCGCAGAGGTGCTTTCGATCGCGATCGTCGTGGCAATCCTCCTGAACCAGGATGTCGTCCTCACGCTCGCCACGATGACCTCGGTGCCGCTTCTGCTCATCGGCATGGTGGTATGGCAACGGCGCGCGCGCGTCGCGTTCGTACAGGTGCGGCAGGCGATCTCGGGCGTGAACACCACCCTCAACGAGAACGTCTCCGGCGTCCGTGTCATCCAGTCCCTGGGCCGCGAAGGCGAGAACGCCCGGCGATTCGACCAGATCAATCGACAGAACCTGAGCGCATCGGTCGCGGCGGGGCGGCTCAGTGCGATTGTGATGCCCATGGTGGAGGGCGCCGTTGCCCTCTCGACCGCGGTCTTGATCGTCCTCGGTGGGGTGCGGCTGGCGCAGGGCGAGGTCACGATCGGATTGGTCGTGGCATTCGTGCTCTACATCCAGCGGTTCTTCGAGCCAATCCGGTCGCTCGTCCTCCAGTACACCCAGATCCAGCGGGCGATGGCCGGTGGCCAACGGATCATCGAAGTGCTCGACACGGAACCCGACATCGTCGACACCTCCGCGGCACGCGACGTGGAGATCCGCGGGGACATCGACTTCAACGACGTGACCTTCGAGTACGTCACAGGCCGCCCGGTCCTGCGGAACGTGGAGCTGCACGTCACGCAAGGCCAGTCAGTCGCCTTCGTCGGACAGACCGGGGCCGGCAAGAGCACGATGATCAACCTCATCGGCCGCTTCTACGACGTGACGGACGGCGCGATCCTCGTCGACGGGGTGGACATCCGCGAGATCCGGCAGTCCGGTCTCCGGCGTCAGATGGGGATCGTCTTGCAGGAGCCGTTCCTGTTCTCCGGCACGGTGCGCGACAACATCCGCTACGGACGGTTGGACGCCACCGACGAGGAGATCGAGGAGACGGCGCGCGCCCTCGGCGCCCACGAGTTCATCACGCGCCTGCCCAACGGCTACGACACGATGCTCGCGGAGCGTGCCCACAACCTCAGCATCGGTCAGCGCCAGCTGATCTCGTTCGCCCGGGCACTCATCGCCGACCCTCGGATCCTCGTGCTCGACGAGGCGACAGCGAACGTCGACACCCAGACGGAGCAGATCATCCAACGTGCGCTGGGCCGCCTGTTGCGGGGCCGGACCTCATTTGTGATCGCGCACCGACTCTCCACGATCCGCGAGTCTGACCTCATCGTCGTGCTCGACCGCGGCGAGATCGTGGAGCAAGGGACGCACCAGCAGCTCCTCGATCGCAACGGTGCCTACGCGCGGCTCTATCGCATGGCGTACGCCGAGAACACGGACGAGACGCCCGCCTCGGCATAGCGCCGGCCACCCGCCTGCCCGAGGCCGGCGTTGTGCCATCGACGTACTAGGGCACGGCTACGGGCGCTCAATGAGGGCGTCCACGCTGTCCTCCATGCCTAGTTCTCGAAGGATCTCGGCCCCGTCCGAACCCGGCGGCCGTGCGGGCGCGCCCGCGGTGACGGGCGTCAGCGAGAGTCGGGCAGACGGTCCCGTGTGCGTCACCAGCCCGGCCTGTTCGTGCTCGCGGGTGATGCTGAGCCGGTGCTCGACGACCCACGGATCCTTCATCAGCTCGGCCCGGTCGACGAGCGGGTGGGCGCCAACACCGGCGCGGGTGAGACGAGTGCACCACTCGTCGCGATCGCCGGCGGCGAAGGTCGCCTCGAGGGCTTCCTCGGAGAGGGCCTGCGCAGGTATCCCAAGCGCATCAGCGACGCGCGATGCGGCCGCTTCGCGGGCTCCCAAGAAGAACCATCCATCGCGCGCCTCGTAGATACGCTGAAGCATCCCCGCGCCCAGCAGGTCGACGCCGGAGGGTTCGTCCCAGACCTTTCCGTCGTACGAGATCATGAATGGCGTCTGGTGGAATGTGCCGGTTTGCGACAGCGAACCCTGCACGTGCTGTCCCTGTCCCGTCCGGACGCTGTGGAAGAGTCCGAGGACGATCGAGAACGCCCCGAGGACGCCAGTCCCGTAGTCGTTCAGTGCGAACGCCTGGCCAGCAGGTTGGCCGGACCCGCCGAACCGCGCCTGCATGCCGGTCGCCGCCTGTCCCATCGGCTCGTATCCCCGGCGCGCCGCCCATGGGCCGTCGTAGTTGTGTGCGCTGACCGATGAATAGACGACGCTCGGACGACGCTGGATCACGTCGCGGTAGCCGATCCCCATGCGGTCCGCCGTGCCGTAGGTGAAGTTCTGCATGAAGACGTCGGCGTCGTCCAACAGGCGCCACAGCACCTCCCGACCGTCGTCGATGGAGACGTCCAGCAGCATCGTGCGCTTGCCGCGGTTGAGATGCAGATTGTCGGCGACGTTGAGGGTGGGGCCATTGATCTTGATGACGTCCGCACCGAACTCAGCGAGTACCCGCCCCGCCATCGGGCCAGCGAAGACCTGAGTCAGGTCCAGCACCTTGACGCCCTCGAGTGCTGCGCGGAGCGGCGCACTCGAGGGTCGGACGGGCGGCAGGGGGGCTTCCAGCTCGGCGAGGATCGCCGCGCGATCAGCATCGATCGCGTGTCGCCCCTCGGGGGAGGCGGGTGACGACTCTGAGAGGCTTACCGGGAAGCCCGCCTGCCATGTCGGCCCGAGTTCAGGGTCGACCACCGGCACGACAGCGCGACTCTCGCGGGCATGGGGATGTTCCAGCCACTCCTGCGACGTACGGATGAAGCAGAGGGGCGATCCGGCCTCCCGGTTGATGAACTCCTCCCAGTCCAGCGCCGACCTGGTCTTCATAAGAGCTGTCATACGCCGGGTGAGTTCCGCGTCCAGCGCGGGATCGGCGCCAACCCGCTCGCGGTCCAGGAGCCCATCGTCCGCCCAGTGCTCGACGTTGGCCGCACGGGCGAACCAGTGAAGGAACCGCGGGTTGAACGTGTTGAACTGGACCCAACGGCCGTCAGCGCACTCGTAGACTCCCTGGCCAAAGGACGTCATCCGCGGGCCCCGGTTCGGTGCGCCGCCGCGGGCGTGCACAACGAGGCCCGAGCCGCCGATTGCCTCGAACATCGCGTCGAAGAGCGGTACCTCGATCCGTTGACCGCGTCCGCAGCGCTCGCGCGCGATCAGCGCCGCGACGATCGAGGTCGCGGCCAGGAACGCCGCAAAGTTCGAGGCGATGGGAACCGGCGAGTATGACGGCCTGCTGGACTTCGCGGTCCGTGCAGGCTTGTAGGTGTCCGTTGCAGCGGCGACCACGCCTTCCCACGCCTGGATGGGGGACCGTGGATCATCCGACGCGAAGCCGGGGAGGGAGCAGTAGACGAGGGCAGGATTCGCCGCGCACACGACCTCGGCACCGAGTCCCAGGCGGTCCATGACGCCCGGCCGGAAGTTCTCGATTACAACATCCGCACGGGCCACGATCCGTTGCGCGTGTGCGCGGTCAGAATCTCGCGTCAGGTCCAGCACGATGGACCGCTTGCCGCGATTCCAGATGGCATTGGCGGGCGTATTCCAGCACGGGCCTCCGGGGCGCTCGACTCGGATGACCTCGGCGCCGTGGTCTCGCAGCATCATCGCTGTCAGGGGGCCCGCGATGTACTGCCCAAAGTCCACGACCCGGACGCCTTCAAGCACTCCAGCCATCGTCTCACCCCCGAGTCCTCGAAACATCACAACGTTGTGATGCACCATACCCCTCGGTGCGAGAGTGTGGCTGGACAGAGAGGTGATAATCAGCGTGATAGCATCCGCGCCATGCTCACCGACCTCCGAGTCGTCGAAGTGGGTTATGGGATGGCGGCGGCGATCGCCGGGATGATTCTCGGCGACCTGGGCGCGGATGTCGTCCGCATCCAGCCTGATGGGCCTGAGCCGTTCGTGCACCCCGTCCTCCAGACCTGGCACCGCAACAAGCGTGTCGTCCGGCTCGATTTCGGGTCTACGCAGACCTCGGTGGCGGTCCGAGGCGCCCTCCAGAACGCAGACATCCTGCTGACCTCCAACGAGGAGGCACTCACAGTCCTGGGGCTGCCGCTTCACCGGCTGCGCGCGGAGTTCCCGGACCTCATCGTCTGTGCGAGCCGCGCTGTCCCTGAGGAGATCACAGACCTTCCACACCTCGATCCGGTGTCACACCCGGCAACCGAAGCGCTGATAGCGGCGAGGGTCGGGTTCCTCGATCCAGGCACCCGCGCCGATCCCTCCTCTCGGCCTCGCTTCTCCGCGCTGCCGATCGGCAGCGGATACGCCGCGATCCTGATGGCTATCGGCGCCGTCGCCGGTGTCTATCGTCGCGACCGAGGCGGAGGGGGCGCCATCGTGCGCACGTCCCTGCAGGGGGCGTTGATGTGCGCGATGAGCCTCAGGTTGATCCGGACGAACTGGGACGGTACCGCCCTCAGCCCCCAGGCGGAGGTCCGGGTGCGACAGCGGTACCGGTGCGGGGACGGACGCTGGCTCCAGATCGTCCCGGCTCCGCGGCACCTCCAGCTCTTGTGCAGCACCCTTGGCATCCAGCCGGAGGTCTGCGACGAGACATCGGTCTTCTCAGAACGCCTCGCCGAGGCCTTCCTGACGGCCGGCGCGGAGGAGTGGGAAACAAGGCTGAGCGACGTCGGCCTCGCCGCATGCATGCCACGGTCGGTCTCCGAATGGCGGGAGCACCCGCACGCACGCGAGGCGGGCCTCGTCAGGACGGTGCACACCGATCTCGGCCTGCTGCCGCAGCCCGGAGCCTTGATCGAGCCCTCCACCCTGCCTTCCGGAAGTCGCGAGGCGGACATGCCACACCTGGGCTGGCCCGCCCGAGGTGCCCATCCGTCAGCGGAGTCGGGCCGGTTGTTGCCGCTTGAGGGCGTGCGTGTCCTCGACCTGTCGCTGGTGCTCGCAGGCCCGGTCGGCGGGCGGGTACTCGCGGAGCTCGGTGCGGATGTCATCAAAGTCGACGGGCCCAGCACGCTGCCTGCCGCTACGGTGTGGCTGGAGGGGAACCGCGGTAAGCGTTCCGTGTTCATCGACCTGAACACAGATGCCGGCCGCGAGGTCCTCTGGGATCTTCTGGCCGAAGCGGACGTGCTCCTCGAGAACTTCAGCCTCGGCACGGCGGAGCGGATGGGATTCGGATACGAGGCGGTGCACGAGCGGTTCCCGCACCTGATCTATGCGTCGCTGAACTGCTACGGCTATGCCGGTTCATTTGCTGGGCGCCATGGCTGGGAGCACACCGCACAGGCGGGTACGGGGATGCAGATGGAATATGGCGGAGCCGAGAGCCCATCGATGCTCCCGTTCGCCCTGAATGACGTTGCGGGCGGGCACGCGCTTGCCCTCGCGGTGCTCGCGGCCCTGCGGGAACGAGACCGACGCGGAGTGGGTCGCCACGTCACCACGTCTCTGTCGGCAGTGGCAGGACTGATGGGCGCCCTGTCCCTGACCGGCCCCGACCTCGACGGAACCGAACCGCCGATCGCCCCGAGTCTGGGCTACGCTCCGACATCTCGCCTGGCACAATGTCGCGACGGCTGGGTCTACATCCACTGTCCTCCGGAACGCCAATCGACGTTCGTGCAACTCATCCGAGCGGCACGTGAGCGTGGTGAGTTACGCCCTCGATCGGTTGTAGCCTGTGACAGCAACTGCGCCGGTGACCAGGTACTGGCCCCCGCCGTCGTTTCGCAGGTATTGGTACAACATCCGATGTCCGCTGTAATCACATCGTTACGTGATGCTGGCATCATGGTGACTGAGGTTCGTCGCCCGTGGGACCTCTTCGCGGATGAAGACGTACGGGACGCTGGACTCATGAGGAACGACGTGAGCGATGTCTACGGACTCACCGAGCACGTTGGGCCTGCAAGCCGCTACTCGTGGGACACCGGCCTCGCCCTGATCCCGGTGCCGCCGCCAGGCGCCGATAGTCGGGAAGTCCTGAGCGGACTGGATCGCACGCCCGAACAGATCGATCATTTATTTGCTGCGGGCATAGTGAATGAGTTGGTGTAGTGGCTGAACGATCACCTTCCACACGGCAGATGGACCGCCGAGAGCAGATCATCGGTGCCGTGACGTCGTGCGCGGCAGAGGAAGGCATCGCCGGGGTGACGCTACGGAACGTCGCTCGCCGGATCGGTGCGACCACCGGCATGCTCATGCACTACTACGAGAACCGAACCGCGCTCCTGAAGGACATCTCGCTTGCGTCGGATCGTTCGCTCCGCGCCCGTATCGCGGATGTCGCGGGCACCGAGCCGGGCCTCGACTGGTTGATCGCGCTCTTCGAGGAGAGCTTCGCGACGAATAATGGCGAACTCCCCTGGACGTTCTGGGTCGAGTATTGGGCCTCCGCCGCGAAGGACGAAGACCTCCGTCGGCACTCGACCCGCCGCGCCGAGCGGCTCCGTCGCGAGGTGGAACGGTCGATCGATGCGTGTGTCGAAGCGGGACTGTTCCGACAGGACCTGGATATCGCCCTCGCCGGTCGGTCCGTTGCGACGTTCCTCAACGGGGTCGGCGTCGACCTCGCACTTGAGTTGAACGATCGTGGGCTCGACGCGGCCCGGGAGTCGTACTTCGAACTCCTGCGTGGGTTCGCCCCATCGAGGACTTCGCTCCCGTTGCCGGAGCCCATCACGGTCTAGCGCTCTTGCCCTCTCGGTCTCTCGCCCAGGCCCCGCTGATCGCTCATTCGCGCCACTCCATAACACTGTGTTGACATCGCTTCGTAGCGTCGTTATCTTCCGCGCCATAACAGCATTACGGAATTGCGGTGGGGACCGCAGTTCCGTAATGCACCCGGCCGCAGGCCCCTCGGGCCATATGTCGGGGCACCAGGCGGCGACGCCACAGGCTGGAGGGGACTACTGACATGGGCGAGCAGAACTACTGGACGCGCCGAATCTCGCGCCGCGCCGTGTTCCGAGGGACGACGATGACGGTCGCCGGCCTCGCGGGCGCCGCGCTCATCGGATGTTCGAGCGACGAACCGGACACAGGCAGCGCGTCACCAACGACGACCGGGGGCGGAGCGAGGACCAGCACGGGTACCGCCACGGAGAGCGTCACCACGATCAAGCGCGGCGGGCGAGTCCGTTATGGGATCACCGGTGACAGTACCGAGCGCTCTGGTCTGGATCCGCACTTCTCGGGCCTCGGGCAGGCTGCATGGACGATGGTCTTCGACAACCTCCTGAACCTGGACTCGAGCGGCCTGCCAACTACCCAGGACGCACTGACTGAGTCATACGAGATCCCGGATGACCTCCGTATCGTCTTCACGCTCCGCGAGGGCGTGAAGTTCCACGATGGGACCGACTTCCACGCGGAGGCTGCCCGGTACAACCTGGACCGGGCTCGGGCTGAAGGCTCCTGGTTCGAGACGACGTTGGCGAGCATCAGCGATATCGAGGTGGTCGATGATCGCACGATCGCGATCAACCTCTCCGACATCGACGCAGCAATCCTCGCCGGTCTCGCCGAGCGCGCTGGCATGATGGGCTCAGTCGAGCACTTCGAGAACACGAGCCCGGAAGACCTGCGCATCAAGCCGGTAGGCACCGGACCGTACGTCTTCGAGGAGTGGCGTGCGCAGGACTACCAGTCGATGAAGCCTTTCGAGGATCACTGGCAGAAGGCGTCCGACGGTGGTCGCTTCGCGTTGCTGGACGAATTCCGCATGCGGGTGATCCCCGACCCGGTCGTCATGACCGCGTCATTCCAGGCGGGCGACCTGGACATCATCGTCCCGCCCGCTCAGTTGATGGCAGGCCTCGAGGCCCGCGATGACGTCGAATTCATCATCGACACGGGTACCGGCCATCACGGCATCTGGTGGAGCCATTCGTACGCGCCCACGGACAATATGGACTTCCGTCACGCGCTCGCCTGGGCGTGGGATGCCGAAGCCCAGAACAACCTCTTCTATGCGGGGCGAGGCCATCTCGCGACATCCGTCCTGGTCTACGGCAACTGGGCCCACAAGGAGGTCGCCAGCTACCAGGGCTACGACATGGAGAAGGCCCAGGAGTACATGGCAAAGTCCGGCGTGCCGGTGGAGGAGCGCTACGTCGAGCTCTACCCGGGAAGTGACGCCGACCGCGAGGTCATCGAGTTCCTCGGTAGCCAGTGGGAACCGCTGGGTGTCCGCGTGGCCATGGTCGAGAGCACCGGCCGCGGGAACCCTCACCGTGGCGGTACCGGCCAGGGCCACCGCATCGGCGGAGGTGGCACGCGTCCCGATCCGCACACCTTCATCTCTCAGATCCTGCTGACGGAGGCTGCCTGGAATGCCGGCGGCGCTCCGTCCCAGTCGAAGGAGCACTGGGAGACAGTGGTGGAGCCGCTCGTCCTTGCCGCGAACCGCACCTACGACGTCGAGGAGCGCAAGGAGATGTACGGACAGTTGCAGGATCTGCAGGCCGAGTACGCCTACTCCTGGTACAAGCCCATCGACCGAGACAGCGAGACAGCGATCCGCAAGGGGCTGCTCGGTTTCGGTGAGTCCACCGGGGACCGCAAGACCGCCGACCTCCGGCGTCTCCGCTGGGCGTAGTGATCGGGGCGGGCGTCAGGCGGACCTGCCTGTCGCCCGTTCGGAGAACGGAAGCATCCCCCGCTTCCGGAACCTCGGCATCACCCTCAGGCCTCGTGGTCGTCGTACCGCTGCAAGCAGTGGGTCGAGACGGTGGCGATCGGAGGGAGGCCGTGCCGGGACCCTCCGCCCGGCACGGCTGATGTCCGAGGAGGTCGGCGAGGTCGGTAGTGAGACTGAAGGGAAGCAACGATGCATCGGTACGCCGTGAAGAGGTGCATGAGCGCGATCCCGGTCCTGGTCATCGTCTCGATGCTCACGTTCGTCGGCCTGGAACTCACCCCGGGTGATCCGCTGGAGACGATCCTCGGCACGCCGGAGAGTCAGATCGGCGAGCTCTCGCCGGCGGCGCTCGAACAACTGCGGGACGACCTGGGCCTCTCTGGGTCTGTGCCCGTCCGTTACGCCAACCACGTCAAGCGCATGTTGACCGGAGACTTCGGTCGTTCGCTGATCACCCGGCGACCGGTCATCGAGTCGATCGGTGAGCGCCTCTCAGTCTCGATCTGGTTCAACGTCATCACGCTGGTGACGGGAGTCGGGATCGGCGTCGTGCTTGGCGTGATCGCCGGTCTACGGCCGGGCTCGAAGACGGACCTCGCTGTCACCTTCGTTGCCGTCTCGGGCGTCGCGACCCCGGGATTCTGGCTCGCCATCCTCCTCATCATCATCTTCTCGGTCTGGCTGGACTGGTTCCCGGCGTCGGGTTGGGTCAGTCCCCTCGATGACCCCATCGAGGGGATCCGGCACATGGTCCTGCCGGTACTGGCGCTTGGCGTCTTCGGGTCGGCCTCGATCATGCGTCAGAGCCGGTCCGCCGTGATGGAGGTCATGCGTCAGGACTACATCGTCACCGCGAGGGCGAAGGGCTTGATGGAGCGTCGCGTGCTGATCGGGCACGCACTGAAGAACGCCATGCTCCCGGTCGTGACGCTTCTCGGGTTCCAGATCTCCTCGCTCATCGGAGGCAGCGTCCTCATCGAGCGCGTATTCGCGATCCCAGGGTTGGGGCGGCTCACAGTCGATGCGACCCAACAGGCGGACTATCCGCTGCTCCAGGCGATCGTGTTGCTCATCACGCTGGCGGTCATCACGGCAAACCTCATCTCGGACCTGGCCTATGCCTGGCTCGATCCGCGAATTCGATACCAGTAATCGCCATGGTGGCCAACGAGAAAGCAGGGGCTCCATGACCGAGATGACGCAGGCGCAGGAGATCGCGCAGGAGTTGAATCTCCCACGGTCCGAGTATGCCGTGCGACATGACCGGCGCTTCCGTGGGCTACACAAGTTCTTCGAGGATCCCAAGGCGCTCGTGGGAGCGGTCATCCTGGGTATTTTCATCGTCCTCGCGGTGTTCGCGCCCCTGATCGCGCCTGAGGGGATCAACGACCAGGATCCCAGCCGCAGCATGTTCAGTCCGTCCCTCGATCACCCGATGGGGACTGACCGCCTCGGACGCGATGTCCTTTCCCGCGTGATCTACGGGTCACGCATCTCCGTCACCGTTGGGATCATCGCGGTGGGAATCGCAGCAGGCATCGGCGTCCCGTTGGGGCTCCTGGCCGGCTACTCCCGGGGTTGGATCGACGAGGTGCTCATGCGCTTCGTTGACGCATGGATCGCGTTTCCGGGGCTGATCCTCACAATGGCGATCGTGGCGATCATCGGGCCTGGCGTCGTCAACGTGATGATCGCGATTGGGCTGAGTTCGTTCCCCGTCTATGCGCGCCTGATCAGAGGACAGACGCTCTCGATGCGCGAGCGGGAGTTCGTGTTCGCCGCGCGCTCCCTGGGAGCCTCGAACCTGCGGATTGTGGCCCAGCACATCCTGCCCAACACCATCCAGCCAGTGATTGTCCAGGCGTCGCTGCTGATCGGCTCGGCGATCCTCGCCGAGGCGGGGCTGTCGTTCCTCGGGATCGGGATCGAGCCGCCCCAGCCGACGTGGGGCGCGATCATCTCCGGCGGATTCCCGCTCATCACCATCAACCCGTGGCCGGCGATCCTGCCCGGCGTATGTCTCTTCCTCTTCGTGCTCTCCACCAGTTTCCTGGGTGACCGCCTTCGCGATGTCCTCGATCCGCGCCTGCGGGGATTGCGATAGGTGGCACGGCGATGGCGATGGCGATCCGACGACATAACGCTGACCGCGAACGGCCGATCGTGACTAGCAGAGAGGCGGTTCCTGTGTCCGCGCTCGGTTGCACACGCTGCGGCTCGGCGGTCGACGCTGCGACCACGCGCTGTGCCTACTGCCTCACCGACCTGACGCTCCCGGGCAGCCGAGCCGACCACGCCGCCGTCGTCCGAAGCCGCCCGAGGCGGACGCCACTGAGCGTGGTGCGCGACAACCTGACTTGGCCGCGCCTCCTGCTCCTCGGCGTCGCGATGGTCGCGGCGTGGACCATGGGTGGCTCGGTCTGGGGCCCCGGCGTCGTGGCACCGGAACTCGCGACCGGACAGGCGACGAGTGCGGCGCTGCCGCAAGACTGGGGATTCGTACACGGCGACGCGACGATGTCTCGTGCGACCTCGGCGCCAGCTCATCTGGGACAGTCGCCGCGCATCCTCGATGTGGTCGGTGCGCCGTCTGCGCCGGGGGTGATCGGTTCGGGAGTGGTGTACGTGCCGCTGGCGACCGGTCCGCTGATCGCCGTGGACGCATCCAGCGGTGCACTGCGCTGGGAGCGCGCATATGACCACCCGCTCGCCTCAGCCCCCGTGCTCGCCGCTGGTCGTCTGATCGTGCTCGACCGCTCCGGGCGGATCGAGTCCGTCGAGGCCTCGACCGGCGAGCGCCTGTGGCAGAGCGATGCCTATGGAGGATTCGCGTCGTCACCGGTCGTGCATGCGGGCTCGGTCTTCGCGGCGTTCCGATACGGCGCTGCGGCGGATGTCGAGACCGGGGGTGTGCTGGTCCAGTTGGACATCGAGACGGGCGCGCTCCTCTGGCGCGTCCTGATCGCCAGCTCGTACCCCATCGTGGACATCGCCGTGGATGCGTCTCACGTCGTCGTCGTGGGCGGGAACCGTCTGAGCGTCTTCGATCGCCAGAGTGGTGAAGAGACCTTCTTCTACCGCTATCGGCCACAGGCGGCATTCGTATCGCTTGTCGATGACGTCGTGTACGTCCGGACGCCGACCGAGGTCTCAGCGCTCGATCCGGACGCGGGTCGGCCATGGTGGGACGGCACCCGGAACTTCTGGCAGTGGGCATACGTGAACCGCATGGCGCCGCGGCCACCCGAAGTGCCCGCCTACTGGCATCACGCATTGCCTCGCCGCCTCGATCCGACCGAGGTCACGCTGCCGCTCGTGGTTTCGGAGGGTGTCGTCGTCGTCCCGTCGGCGTCCGGCACTGTTGCCGCCCTGGACGCGGCCACAGGGACGCCGCTCTGGGACATCAGTGGCGACCCCATCGTGGCCGCACCGGTCGGGACTCGCGACGGGCTGCTCGTACCCACCGCGGCGGGACTGCGGGTCATCGATGTTGCGACCGGCACCGAGACAGGGCGCGTCGTGCTCGACGACCCCTGGCAACTCATCCCAACGGAGATCGCTCTCTACGTCATCACCGGCGACGGACACGTGGTCTCGTTCCGACCGAGCGGGAGCCCGGAGTAACGCGAAGGCTCCTTCGGGGGAGTCCTTCATCAACCAGCAGTGCAGGTCACCCGATGCGGGTGCGGAGGGCGGAGGCCCGTGGAACCGTTCAAGTTCATTCTCTACAACGTGGACGCCGAGACACACGTCGCGACGATTACCCTCAACCGACCGCGATATCGGAATGCCCTCCACCGTGGACTCACCGAGGAAGTCGCCGAGGCATTCGACCTCGCCGAGGTCGACGATGACGTGCGGGTCGTGGTCGTGAAGGGCGCCGGGCCGGTGTTCAGCGCCGGACATGACCTCGGCTCGCCGGAGGCGGTCGCCGACCGCGAGCTCCGTCCGACCGAGGACTCGCCCCGGGGCCGATGGATGCGCGGCTACACCCTCGACGTACAGCACATGCTCCGCATTCGCGACTTCCCCAAGCCGACGATCGCACAGGTCCACGGTCACTGTATCTTCGCCGGTTGGATGCTGGCGTCCTCCATGGACGTGGTCATCGCCGGCGAAGGCGCGCAGTTCGCGGGCGCGTTCTTCCAGTACTTCACGATCCCGTGGGACCTGGGCGTCCGGAACGCGAAGGGCGCGCTCTTCGAGGGGAACTTCCTCAGCGCCGCCGAGGTGCATCGCATGGGCCTCGTCTATCGCGTTGTGCCGGACGAAGACCTCGATGGCGCTGTGAGCGTCTACGCCGCACGCGTTGCGGAGGGTGACCCGTTCCGCCTCCGGATGCTCAAGCACCAGATCAACCAGGTCGAAGACATGAACGGGTTCCGCAACCACATCGTCTCTTCCTACACCGCCTTCAACTCGTCAGGGTCCGGCCAGCCGCGCCGGACGCGCGAGGAGCGCATCGCCGCGATGCGAGAGAAGGCGGAGCGGACGAAGGCCTCAGCGACCTCGAATGGTGCGGCGGGGAGCGACTAGCGGACGACTGAGGTCGAGCGGGCGCGTTCGCGCCCGGCATTCGGTTCGATGAACCCGCCTCGGCGCGGGTGGGCGGAGCTTGGCCCGCGCCGGGTGACTTGCAGAGAGGACAACATGAATACGGACGGGACGTTTCAGGTACTCGAACTGGGGTCGGGTGTTGGGCCGGCCTACTGCGGATGGCTGCTCACTGGCAACGGAGCGCAGGTGACGAAGGCGATGTCGCCGGAGGACCGTCTCCAGCGGCAGGTCGGCGGACTGATGTCTCAGGTCCTGAACAGGGGCAAGACGCTGTCCGCGAACGACGATGCGACGCGAAGGACGCGACTCGCTGAGGCTGACCTCGTCGTCGAGGCGTTGGACTGGGCCGAGTACGCCGTCCTCGATCGTGAGTTCCAGGCGCTCGTCGAGCGCGGCGGTGTCCTGGTCTCGCTGTCCTGCTTCGGACGCAGTGGCCCTTACCGCGAGCGGCGGGGCTTCGCCGTCCAGGCGATGGCCGGGTCGGTGTCGTATCGCATGGGGCATCCGGAGCGCGCTCCGCTCCAGTTCGCCTGCGAGGCCGCGGACTACATCGCCGCTGCTGCAGCCGCTGCTGGCGCCCTTGCCGCCCTCCGCGTCTCCGAGCGGGACGGAGTCGGTCAGCACGTCGACGTGGCGACCTTGGATGTGCTGTCGAACGTCTTCAACCGCATGGGCGTGCCGCAGGCGGCCGCCGGCGGGGACGCGCGCGGATCGAGGAATGGGCCGCGGCTCTCCAATGGCCTCGGCGGCATCCGTGAATGTGCCGACGGCTGGGCGCAGTACTCCACGCTGCTCAGTAAGCACTGGGAGCGCTGGTTCGAGGCCAACGGCCGCGCGGACGTCCTCACGAATCCCCGCTTTGCCCTCACGGAGGACCGGATGGAGCCGGACGCCCGGACGGAGCTGGAGGAGATCCAGCGCTCGTTCGTTGCCCATCGCACTCGCGCGGAGCTGTTCGACTTCTTCCAGCAGGTGAAGGTGCCCTTTCAGCCGGTCCACACGATCGCGGAGGTCCTGGAAGCCGACCACCTGTCCCAGCGGCACTTCTGGGAGCGGTTCGAGGCTGACGGTGTCTCCGTGAAGGTACCGGCCAGTCCGATCCGCCACGAGACGCGCGCGGCGCAGGAGGTCTAAGCATGGCTGACTCGAAACCACAGGCGCCGCTCGCCGGCGTGCGGGTCCTCGATCTGACCCAGGTCTGGGCAGGCCCCCTGAACGCGCAGTTCCTCGCCGACTTCGGCGCGGAGGTCATTAAGGCGGAGTCCCGAGAGCGAGCCGCGGAGCTCTTCGCGAATCGGGAGCGCCGGCGTGTCGACAAGCCCGAGGCCAAGCGCGAGTCCGAGGTCCAGGGATTCGAGACGATCCTCCGCAACCGCCGGCCGGTCTCCCTGGACATCAGTCGCGAGGAGGGTCGAGCGATCGCGCTACAACTCGCCGAACAGTGCGACATCGTTGTGGAGAACTTCACGGCCCGGCTGCTCCGCGAGTGGGGCCTCACCTACGAGCGGTTCGCCGAGGCCAACCCGCGGATCATCATGGTTTCCATGTCTCCGGCGGGGCAGGTGGGGCCCTGGTCCGGCGTCCTGACCTACGGTCCGTCGCTCTCCGCGCTTTTTGGCGCGAAGTCGTTGCTCGGATACCCGGACGACCCCATGCCCTTCCAGGACATGTCGGAGGCCGACCCCATCGCCGGGATCTACGGCTTCTACGCCACCCTCAGTGCGTTGAGAGAGCGCGACGTCACCGGCAAGGGGCGCCACGTCGACCTCGCACAGGGCGAGACTGTCCTCACGCACGGCCTCGAGGCCATCCTGTGTGCGCAGGTCGGCGGGATACCGCCGCGAGGCAACCGGCATTCGGCGATGGCGCCCCAGGGGATGTACCGCTGCGCTGGCGACGACGAGTGGGTTGCGATCACTGTCGAGCACGACGCCGACTGGCGGACGCTCGCTGGAATCATCCGCCAGCCCGCCCTGGCCGAGGCATACCCGACGGTCGAGGACCGACTCGCGAACCACGACGCCATTGACGCTGCGATCGAGCGATGGACGTCTCGTCTCTCACCGTTCATGGTCGAGTCACGTCTCGCGGCCGCCGGGTTGGCCGTGCTCCCCCTCTTGCACAACATCGATCAGTTCGAGCACCCGCATCTGCGCGAGCGGCGTGCGACTGCGATCGACGTCCCGGACGTGATCCCGGATGCCGCTGAACTGGGCAACGCGATGCCGATCAAGCTCAGCAGGACGCCCGCCGCCCTGCATACGCCGGAAGCGGTGTTCTTCGAACCGCAGGTGCAGGTCCTGCGCGACCTGGGCTTCGAGGAGGACCGACTGGAGAAGCTGATCTCGGAGGGCGTCCTGTAGCACGACGCCGGATTGTGCCGTTCAGACAACGTGGTGTTCGCCACGGGAAGGATCCGACCGATGCCGATGGTGAGTTTGACCGGAGTTGACCTGTACTACGAGTCTCACGGTGACGGACCGGAGACGGTGGTCTTTTTGCACGGAGGTGGCGGGAACCACATGTCATGGTGGCAGCAGGTACCCGTCTTCCGCGACGAGTACCGCTGCATCACGATCGACCACCGCGCATTCGGTCAGTCGATCGACCACAGTGGCGAGGGACACGACCGATATGCGGCGGACCTGGAGGAACTCCTCGCGCACCTCGGTATCGACCGTGTCGCCCTCGTGGCACAGTCGATGGGAGGGCGGACGGCGTCCGAGTTTGCGCTCGCGCACCCGGACCGCGTCTGGGCGCTCGCCATGTGCGACACGCTGGGGATGTTTGTCTGGGACGATCTGCAGCCCAAGCGCGAACGCCTCCGCGAGGAGCGCCTCGCTGCGGCCCGCGAGGCGGCGACGATCCTGACCGGCTACATGGCGCCGGCCTTCCTTACCGATCAGCCCGTTCGGACGTTCCTCTATCGACAGATCCAGGGGCTGAACCCGCCGCGCGGTCAGGCGTTCGCGGCGAAGAGCGCGACCCAAGACCAGGTCGCGGCGCTCACGGTGCCCACGCTCTTCCTTGTCGGGAGCGAGGATCCGGTCGCCGCGCCAGAACTGGTCCGCGATGTCGCCGCCGTCGTCCCCGGCGCCGAGTTTGTCGAGGTCGCGGGCTCCGGCCACTCGACCTACTTTGAGAAGCCCGACGAGTTCAACGCGGCGCTGGCCGCATTCTTCAAGAAGCGCCGGCCTTCGACGAAGTAGTTTCAGGTGCGGGCACGGGGGCGACTGGCCCCCGTGCCCGCACCACCGATTCATCGGCCCGCGGAGGCCCACTCGGCTCGGCCCGAGCCGAGTGGCGACGTGGGGATCGACCACGCCGGCGGCGTCTCAGAGAGCATCACGCCCGGCTTCAGATGTCGGACGCGCCCGTATGCTGACTCGTGCTCCTCGAGGAAGGCGCTCGCGCCATCGAGGCCCGTCGCCGAGTCCGGTGCCGCCTCGCGGATGCCCATCCGCAGGTACCACATGCTGGTCTGACAGAGCGACACGCTCACGGACCAGGATCCCCCTTCGATCGCGCGTCGGCGGAGCGCCTCCATGACCCCGATCGCGCCGAGGAATCCCGTCCCGTAGTCGTTCGCGGCGACGCCGGTCAGCGCCGGCCGTTCCGGATCGTCGACCAGGGCGGTACCCGTCGCAGACTGGGCGAGTTGCTCCCATCCCGGCCGTCCGGCCCATTCCCCCTGCGGGCCATAGCAGTTCACGCTGACCTGGATCAGGCCCGGACGGCGTGCCGCCAGCGCCTCCCGAGTCAGGCCGAGTGCGGCAAATTTGCCGGCGCGGAACGACTGGGAGAACACATCCGCATCTCCGAGGAGGTCGTTCAGCTCGGCCTGCCCCGTGGGTGTCTTCAAGTCGACGAACGCCTGACGCTTCCCGTGTCCCGTATCGACCTCGGTGACCTGCATCGTCACGAGGCTCGGGCTGGCGATGTGCAGGACATCGGCCCCGAGGGATGCGAGCGTCCTCCCCACCGTGGGACCCGCGAGGACGCGGGTCGCGTCGATCACGCGGATCCCGGACAGGGGCGTCCTGCCTCCGCTGTCCAGCGGCCGGATCGGTCCGTCGCCGATGCGCTCGACGACGACTGCCGGCAGGGTCTCCAACAGTGCGCCCTGGGGATGCGCGAGCCATTCGTCATACGTACGCGCCATCGCGCCGCACAGGCCGCGTTCCGCGAGGGCGTCTTCAAGGTCCAGCGCATTCCATCCAGCCACCGCCGTCGTGACGGACGCCGCATCGTCGTCACATTCCAGCAGGCCCAGCAGGCCCTCGACCAGCCTCGGGAACTCAGACTGGAGATGGATCCAGCGACCATCGCGGCACTGGAAGAATCCGGTCGTTGGGACGTGGCCCCGCGGCGCGGCGGGCGGATGGATCGCGACCTGCTCGGCGGACATCCCGTCCACCGTGCAGAAGCGGCCGCTCGAGAGCGAGGCGACCGCCAGGAGTGGATCGACCATCACGTCCTGTCGACGTCCCGCGCGCAGTTCCCAGAGCGACGAGGCGGCGCTACCGATGAGCGCCTGGAGCGCACTCGCGCCGTCGTCGAGCCGCAGGCGGGATGGGAGCACCGGAGGTCGGTCGATCCAGTCCACGCGTTGTTCAGATGGGATCGAGAGTCCCGCCAGGCCGACGGCCTGGTCCAACATTGGACGGTCCATGAGTTCCTCCGCGTTAGCCCACGCCGTGTCTCACGGGGGGCCGGTAGCCCAGTTCGATGGAGACCTGTTCCGTGACTTCCCTGAGCGCGACCAGGATGGCCTCGTCGGGCTCGAGTCCCGTTCCGCCGACGCTCAGGGAGGCCACCGGGGTTCCGGACGAGTCGAAGACCACCATCGCTGCGCCGGAGGCCCCCTCCTGCGCTTCGCCGTCGGCCACCCCGAACCCACGCTCCCGTGTCCGCTCGACCTCGGCTCGTTGGGCTTCAGGGTCGGTGATCGTCTCAGAAGTGAGACGCCGGACCGGCCGCGCGGTAAGCGCCTCCATTTGCTCGTGTGGGAGGGCGGCCAGCAGTGCCTTGCCGGGCGCCGTCGCGATGGCCGGGAAGCGGATGGCGAGCGCCACCAGGCTGGGCCGCCCGCCCCGGAAGCTCGTGCGCTCCAGGTAGACGACATCGCGGCCGTCTGGGACGGAGACCAGGACGTTGTGTCCCGTGAGTTCGGCGAGGCGTAGAGCCCCCGCCAGCAGCACTTCACGGATCGGCAACTGGGCGAGGCTGGCGACCCCGAACTCCATGAGTCGGACCGAGGGGGAGTAGGCCTTCGGGCTGCCGGTCCCGGCGATCCAGCCAGCTTCTTCGAGTTGTGCGAGCACGCGGTACACCGTGGCACGCCCGATCTTGAGGTTGCGCGTGAGGTCGCGGGCGGAAATCGGTTCGTGCGAACGCGCGATCTCCGCAAGTACATCCAGGGGTACCAGAACGCCGGCCAAGGGCTCACCTCCGACTGCGACCGCGAAAACGCCTCGCATACGCGGCGTGTCACGACGACAGCCTATCCCTGGATGTGTGATGTGTTCCACAATCTTGGCACGGCGACTTCATAAGAATCTCATATCAGGGATTTCAGTCTCTTGACAAGCAGTAACGACGTTACTAAAGTTCCGCATCTGATCACCGAATCACAGTTGTGCTGAGGGGGCATGATGACTGGCCAGGAGTTCGAATTCCTGCTGTATGCCGTAGACGAGGGGCGCCACGTCGCGACCGTCACCCTCAACCGGCCTCGCTATCGGAACGCGCTGAGCCGCCGTCTCAGCGAAGAACTCGACGAGGCATTCGCCCTTGCGGCAGCCGACGACCGCGTTGCGGTGATCGTGCTAAAGGCCGCCGGGACGTCCTTTTCTTCAGGGCATGACCTCGGAACCCCCGAGGAGCTCGCTGACCGTGAGACCCGCCCATGGGGCGACAGTTCGCGGGACCGATACCTGCGGTCGCACTCGATCGATGTCGACCGCCTCCTGCGGATTCGCAACAACCCCAAACCCACTGTCGCCGCAGTGCAGGGCCACTGCATCTTCGCTGGATGGATGCTCGCCTCCGCGATGGACGTGATCATCGCCGGCGAAGGGGCGCAGTTCCTCGCGACCCACTTCCAGTACTTCAGCGTCCCCTGGGACATGGGCGTCCGGAACGCCAAGGGGGCCTTGTTCGAGAACCGGTTCCTCAGCGCCGACGAGGCCCATCGGATGGGCCTGGTCTACCGCGTCGTCCCCGACGACCGGCTGGAGGCAGAGGTGGACGCGTACGCCGACCGGGTAGCCGCGTCCGACTCGTTCCGGAACCGAATCATGAAGCGCGCGATCAACGGCGTGGAGGACCAGAACGGATTCGCCTCCTACATCGAGACGGCGCACACGTTGATGATGGCTGGTTCCGGTGACAACCAGATGCGTGATCCCTCGGATGGAAGGGTCAACTCGATCGTCGCGCAAGCGAAGGCATAGGGCGTCCAGGGGTTAGACCGCCCACTCGGGCGGAGGAGGGGACGAACGACATGGCCGAGGTGAACTACTGGAACCGTCGATGGAATCGCCGCAGCGTCCTGCGCGGCGGCGTGCTGACCGGCCTGGGACTGGCCGGTGCGGCACTCATCGGGTGCGGTTCTGACGAAGAGCCGACAGACGTCACCGCCACCACGGGCGGATCGTCGGGCGGTGCCGGTGGAGCGTCGGCGACAGCAACAGAGGCGGCGGGGACGCCGAAGCGCGGCGGCAGCATCCGCGTGCTCACGCAGTCGGGGCTGTCCTTCCAGCGCGTCGACCCGGTCTCCCACTCCAGCCAGATCGGTGACAGCGCGGCGGTGGGGCTCCTCATGCAGGAGCACCTCATGGCCTACGACAGCGACACTGGCGAGATGGGATTTCGCCTCGCTGAGTCGATCGAGCGGCCCGACGAGACGACGTACGTCGTCCACTTGAAGCCCGGCGCACACTTCCAGGATGGCAATCCCGTCACGGCTGAGGACATCGCCTACAGCATGTCGCGACACAACCGCGAGTTGCCGGACTACCCCCTCGGTGGGCGGACGCCGTTGGTGCTCCCGGAACCCGAGGTGGTCGACGACCTCACGGCGAAGTGGACACTCGCGGCCCCGTACCCGGACATGATCTACGACCTGGCGGGCGGACTGGGTGCCATCGTCTCCAAGAAGTCGTATGAGACGACGGCGGATCCGTACGGACTCCGGCTCGATCGCATCGAGCGTCCGGTGACCGCGGCGCCATACATCGTGGACGGCTTCATCCCGCGCGAGCGGATCGATGTCGTCCGGTACGACGACTACTGGGACGGCGGCCCGAAGTACCTGGATGCCATCTCCACGTGGGTCAACCCGGAAGACGCCGTCCGCGTCACGCAGCTGGTCAGCGGCGAGGCAGACCTCATCGGCAACGTGCCGCCGTGGGATATCGAGAGCATCAAGTCTGAACCCAGTCTGGAGGTCAGCAACCAGCAGGCCCTGAAGGTCCAGCAACTAATCTACAACACGACGCGGACTCCGTTCGGTCCGTCGGACAATCCTTCGGCGCGCGCGTTCCGCCGCGCCCTCCTGATGGCCATCGACCGCGAGGCACTCGTCCAGAACGTGTGGAGCGGTATCGGCGCGGTCGCCGATTCGTTCATGCACCCTGTCCAGTTCGGCTACCAGCCTCAGCAGCAGGCGGGCTACGACCCGGAGGGCGCGCGGGCGCTCCTGGAGCAGAATGGGTGGGACTGGGACTACGAGATCAAGTTCCTGACGGCTTCCGGCACGTTCACCGCTCAGAACGCGTTCGCGGAAGCGATGGCGCAGATGCTGACCGACATCGGGCTGAAGGTCAGCCTGAACATCATGTCGGACTACCCGGCGATGACGCAGTTCTGGATCGCCACTGACCCCGGGCAGCTGGAGCAGTGGGACTTCCTCCTGGGCAACCTCACCATGGCACCGGAGTCCGCGAACCGTATCCACGGGATCGTCGGCGACGGGACGGGCTACGGGAACCTCGCGCGCTGGTCGAACCCGCAGGTCTTCGACCTGATGGAGCAGGTCGTCACTGACGTGAACGACGAGACGCGGGCTCCCCTCCTCCACGAGGTGCAGCGCATCGCCGCCGAGGAAGCCGGCATCTCAGGCCTGACCTACTCCTACTTCAGCGTCGCCTGGAACAAGCGTCTGAAGGGGATGAAGCAGCCACGCGAGGGTTGGGACCTCCGGAACGCCTGGCTCGAGGACGCCTAGGTATGTCGCGAGTCCAGAGGATGTCGGGGGGGCAGTATGGGTAAGTACGTCATTCGGCGCCTCCTGCTCATGGTGCCCACGCTGCTTGGAGTGGTCACACTTGTCTTTTTCGTGATGCGGATCGTGCCCGGCGATGTTGCGCGCAACATCGCCGGCACGGACGCCACGCCGGAGCAGGTGCAGCAGGTAAAGGAGCGACTCGGCCTGGATCGCCCGGTCGCTGTGCAGTACGTGGACTACGTCGCGAACCTCGTCCAGGGCGACCTCGGCACCTCGGCGTACACGCCATACTCCGTGGTGTACGAGTTGCGCCTGCGCATCCCGAGGACGATGGCGTTGGCGCTCATGGCGCTATCGCTGGCCTCGGTCCTCGGAATAACGATGGGGGTGGCGGCTGCAGCGAAACGGGGGTCGCCCCTCGACTGGGCGTGCCAGACGTTTGCTGCCGGAAGTCTGGCGCTGCCCAACTTCGTGCTCGCCCTCGCACTCATCTTCATCTTCTCAGAGCGGCTCAGGTGGCTTCCGTCCACCGCCGAGATGAGTCCCAGGCATCTGATCCTCCCGGTGCTCGCGCTCGGGGTCCGGGAGTCCGCGGTCATCATGCGGATGACCAGGGCGACCGTGTTGGACACCCTTCATGGGGACTACATCCGCACGGCCCGCGCGAAGGGACTGAGCGAGGTCCGAGTCCTCACGCATCACGCACTCCGGAACGCCCTGCTCCCGGTGGTGACCGTGATCGGACTGCAGGCGGGCTTCGCCCTCAGCGGGACGGTGATCATCGAGACGATCTTCAACTTCCCCGGAGTCGGGCGATTGGTCGTCGCTTCGCTCAATCAGCGGGACTACCCCATGGTCCAGGGCGGCGTCCTGGTCATCGGCGCATCATTCCTGCTGGTGAACCTGCTGGTCGACCTCACCTACGCATGGATTGATCCGAGGATTCGCTATGGCAGTCGCTGATCGTGCTGGCGTAGTCACGCCCCCTGTCCCCATCACGAAACGACGTGACCGGTCATCCAATCCCTGGTTCCGCGCCGGGCGTCGCTTCGGTCGGAACCCGCTCGCGGTATCGGGGCTCGGCATCCTCGTGATGTTCGTGCTCGTCTCGGCCGCAGCGCCGCTCATCGCGACGCACGACCCCGTGCGCGGCGTCCTCGCCGAGTCGCGTGAGGGGCCGTCCGCAGACCATTGGTTCGGGACCGACCAGATCGGGCGGGACATCTTCTCCAGGGTCGTGTACGGGGGCCGGGTATCGCTCGGGATTTCCGTCGTGGCCGTGGTGATCAGCGTGACGCTCGGCGCCGTCATCGGTGCCTATACCGCCTACCGGGGCGGCTGGGTCGACACCGCCGTGCAGCGAGTCTGCGAAGTGGTTATGGCCTTCCCCGGTCTCCTCCTCGCGCTCGCCATTGTCGCGAGCGTCGGGGCGAGCATGCAGTCGCTCATCATCGCGATCACCGTCGGCGCGGTGCCGCGTTACATCCGTGTCGTGCGATCGGTCGTCCTCTCGATCCGTTCGTACCCATATGTCGAGGCCGCGAACTCACTCGGGGCGACAACCCCGCGGGTCGTCATCCGGCACGTCCTTCCGAACGCGGCGACCCCGCTGATCATCCAGGGCACGCTGCAACTGGCGGGCGTCCTGCTCATCGTCTCGGGA
Organism: uncultured Dehalococcoidaceae bacterium; assembly: GCA_964414675.1. GTDB lineage: Bacteria > Chloroflexota > Dehalococcoidia > UBA2979 > UBA2979 > W-Chloroflexi-9. Next base: position 9,193 of record CAYPYF010000018.1, on the reverse strand, counting down.
CTGAGTTTCCTCGGCCTGGGCATCGCACCGCCGACTCCGGAATGGGGCGGAATGATCTCGGACGGTCGCGCCTACATCCGGACGGCCAGTCACATGATCTGGTTCCCCGGCTTCACGCTGGCGCTCGCGGTGCTGGGCTTCAACCTGCTGGGTGACGGCCTGAGGGATGCGCTCGATGTCGCGGACAACAACTAGGAGGTCGTCGTGACGGGTCTTGACCAGATTCGTGTCCTTGAGCTCGGGGAAGGCATCGGGCCAGCCTATGCGGGCTGGTTGCTCTCGACGCTCGGCGCCTCCGTGACGAAGGTTGTGTCGCCACGTGATCGTCTGTGCCGACAGTCCGGAGGGCTGATGTTCGGTGCGTTGAACCGCGGGAAGTCGCTGGTCGACACGATGGATCAGGTGGACATCGCCGAGCCCGCGGTCATCGTCGAAGGCCTGAGATGGCCGGAGTACGAGGCGATCGCCGAGAAATTTCAAGAGGCCGTCGCCGCGGACCGCATCGTCGCGTCGGTGTCGACGTTTGGGCGCCAGGGGCCGTATCGAGCGCGCCGCGGATTCTCGCTACAGGCGGTGGCAGGCTCGGTCGCTCGACGGATGGGGCGCCCCGACCAGGCGCCGCTCACGTTCCCGCTCGACGCTGTCGACTACGTCGGCGGGCTCATGACCGCGGCCGGCGTCCTGCTCGCCTTGCGTGCGGACGTGCCAGGGCAGCATGTGGATGTCTCAACACTGGACATCGTTACGAATGTGTACAACCGGAACGGTGTGGCGCAGGCTGCCGGCGGCGGCATGGTCCGCGGCGAGCGCCATGGGCATCGCTTCGGGACAGGGATCATCGGAACCTTCCGCTGTGCAGACGGCTACGTCTCGCTGGTGACGCTGCTCTACAAGCACTGGGAGCGGTTCTTCGAGGAGATGGGGGGTGCCCACCTCTTGGACGAACCCCGGTTCAACCTGCGGGGCGCACCTTTGATACCTGAGGCCCGCGAGGAACTCGAGGGGATCATCAACGGTTGGCTTAGCAAGTTCACTCGGGCCGAGTTGTTCGAGCTCTTCCAGCGCATCCGTGTGCCGTTCCAGCCGGTCAACACGCTCGAAGAGGTCCTCGCGGAGCCCCATCTCGACACGAGGGGCTTCTGGGACGAGGTGCCGCTCGACGGGAGGATCTTCAAAGTGCCTGCCTCTCCGACGAGGCAGCAGCGAGTACTTGAGGGGACGCGAGGATGACTGACGAGGCAGCACGCCCACTCTCCGGCATCCGTGTACTCGACCTCACCCAGGTCTGGGCTGGGCCGCTGTGCGTGCAGTTGCTCGCGGACTACGGAGCGGACGTCATCAAGGTTGACTCGCGGGAACGTGCCGTCGAGCAGCACGCGCGTCAGTTGCAGATGAAGGCATCCCGTCCGACCTCAACGCGGGGCGAGACGCTGGAACTACTTGATTCGCTCATGCGCAACCGGCGTCCGCTCACCCTCGACCTTGCTCGGCCGGAGGGCCGTGAGATCGTCGCGCTCCTCGCGTCGGAGGTTGATGTCCTAGTCGAGAATTTCACCGCGCGGGTCATGCGCGAGTGGGGCCTCGGATACTCGGAACTACAGAAGGCGAACCCCAGACTGATCATGGTGTCCCTGTCACCGGCTGGACACGCGGGCCCGTGGTCTGGTGTCCTGACGTACGGACCGTCGCTGACCTCGTTGTACGGGACGAAGTCGCTCCTCGGGTATCCCGGCGAAGCCGCCCCCGTTGAAGACATGTCGGAGGCTGACCCGATCGCGGGGATGTACGGGTTCTACGCGTCGGTCGCTGCAATCCACGAGCGCGAGGCTAGTGGCGTTGGTCGTCACCTCGACCTGGCCCAGGGCGAGGCTCCACTCATCCACGCGCTCGAGGGACTCCTCGACGCGCAGGCCGGCCTCCCCATCCCGCGCGGAAACCAGAGTTCGTCGATGGCGCCGCAAGGCATCTATCGGTGTGCGGGCGAGGACGAATGGGTGGCACTCACGGTCGAGGACGACGACGACTGGAACGCCCTCGCAGGCCTCATTGGGCAACCCGACCTCGTCGCGAGGTACCCGACCCTGGACGACCGCGTCCAGGGGGCCGACGCCATCGACACAACGATCGAGGCGTGGACCTCACAACGGTCGCCGTCCGTTGCGGAGGCTGCACTCCTCGGAGCGGGTCTCGCCGTGCTTCCCGCGTGGTCGAACCTCGAACAGTTTGAGGACCCGCACCTGCGGTACCGACGGGCGCTCGGCCTCAAGGTTCCGGGGCTCGCCGATGTCGCAGAGATCACAAACTCCGCCCCGATCAAGCTCAGCGCTACCCCCGCCGCCATCCTCAGCGGTGAGCCCTCGTTCCTCGAGCCGCAGATCGGACCGCTGCGCGAGATCGGCAGCCTCGACGAGGAGCGGATCGAAGGCCTCATCGACGCGGGCGTCTTCTAGACGCGGCATGATCGGTTGCGGCCATGCTTGCTCGGCGCGTCAAGGATCGGCCCCCAGCTGACACGTCAGCACGCTTTCCACGCGTGGGCTGCAGGTCCACTGCGGATGTCGCTAGTGAACGGGGGCAGCTCCGCCTTGACGCGGTCTGTCCGAGTGTCCGTTCGTTCCGGGAGACGCCTAGTCTTAAGGTCGCGCGACAACGAGTGCCCGATCCCGAGCAATCGCGAGCGTTTCTCTACGACTCTACCAGTGGGTCTACCGCCGGGCCTACGCCGAACGTTTCGGTCACCCCCACTGACCACGCCTCTCCCGTCGCGGTTCTTCGCCGGCGGTCGATCGAGACCGAGTGGCTGTCCTTACACGGCGAGCTCGGCCTCGACCCTGGCAGCCCCCATCGGACGAGGCCGGCGCCGACCGCTCGGGTGCCCGGCAAGGCGGAGGCGTATCTCCTGAGCACCGCGTCCGACTCTTGACCATCCCGCCCTGGGGCGAGGACCTGCTGAGCAACCTCGGGCTCCCGATCATCGGCCTCGGTGCGCGCGGCGCGGAGCACCAGCGCCTGCCTCCCCAGTGGACGCCGCACATCCAGGTCGCCGACGTGGGGACCAGCGCACAGCGCGCGCAACCTCGGCGGGAGTGAGCTGACGCACGCGCGGGATGACGACGGCACGAGCCAGTGGGCGGTCATGCTCGACCCAAACGGCGCCGCGTTCGGCCTCATCCCCCGTCATCCCCGCTGACTCGATCCCCGCAGGTGCTCGTGCTACGTCGCAGCCAGCAGGCCGTTTCGCGTGGCTCGACCTCACGGTCGCGGATGCGGACGCAACGCGAGACTTCTACCGCGAGGTCGTCGGATGGTGGTGCAGGATGTCGAGATGGACGACGAGGACGAGCGCTACGCCGACTACAGCATGCTCGGCGAGGACGGAACGATCACCTATGCGGCCGTCCGGGATCCGGTCGGCGGGTGCTTGGCGTTGATGCCGGCATAGGGCCAGAGTCAGGAGACGCGAATGACACGCGTCCAGGTCAATGTGGATCGCCGGGGGGCCGCGTCGTGATCCCGTTACGGGAGCGCACACGGTTGGGGGTGGCGGCCGGCGGGACGCTCGAACTCATCGCCACAGCCGAGGGCGTGTTGCTAGAGCGGCGCCGTGCCGCCGAGGTCGTGATCGGTGCTCACGATGTTCCCTTAGCCGTGGTCGAAGACGGCGGATCGATCTCGAACGAGGAGAGCATCGGGGTCATTCACCACGATCGCGAGCGATGGTGATCGAGACGTCCGTACTCGTCGCGGGCTGTCGTTCCATGACGATGGGATCGGAGAGCCAGTACACCCGTGGCCGTCGATGTCGTTCTGAGGTGATGGTTGCTCGGCATGCACCCACGACGGGCGATTCGCTCGCCAACGTCGGGCGAGGCACCATCTGGGGAATTGTGTCGCTTCCGTCAGTATCGCCAGGCATCCGCGATGCGGTGAATTCGCTATATATTCGCCGCATATCATGCGGTGAATGTGGCAGGTACGGCGAATAGGGCGTACATTCTCCGCAAGGAGTGCGGAGAATGTATCTCTACGAACGCGACGATTGGCCGGATTGGTCATGGGATAGCGACCGACTCGCCGGGCTGCTCGCCGACGTCCGCCACAAGCAGGGGTACCTGATGGGCCGGATGGAGGCCCTTGGATTTGAACTCCGAGCCCAGGCTGAGCTCGAAACGCTCACGACCGATGTGTTGAAGAGCAGCGAGATCGAAGGCGAGCATCTCAACGCCGAGCAGGTGCGATCCTCGGTCGCGCGGCGCTTGGGGATCGAGATCGCCGGTCTCAGGCCGGCCGATCGGAACGTCGAAGGTGTCGTCGAGATGATGCTCGATGCCACCCAGCGCTACCTCGAGCCACTCACCTCCGAGCGGTTGTTCGCGTGGCATGCCGCCCTGTTCCCGACCGGACGCAGCGGCATGATGCCCATCGTCGTCGGAGCCTGGCGAGACGATCAGAAGGGGCCGATGCAGGTGGTCTCCGGTCCGATCGGTCGCGAGCGCGTGCATTACGAAGCCCCTGCTGCGCCGCGGGTTCCCGAGGAGATGGAGGCGTTCTTCAACTGGTTCAATGCTCCGTCCGACTTCGACGATGTGCTCAAGGCCGCGCTCGCCCATCTGCGGTTCGTCACGATTCACCCGATGGACGACGGCAACGGCCGGATCGCGCGGGCCATCTGCGACATGCAGCTCGCCCGCGCCGAAGACAGCCCGCATCGCTTCTACAGCATGTCGGCACAGATTCGCGAAGAACGCCGGGAGTACTACGACATCCTTGAGCACACGCAGCGCCGGACGATGGATGTCACGCCGTGGATGGAGTGGTTTCTCCGTTGTCTCGGGCGAGCGATCGACGGGGCCGAGGTCAGCCTGCAGGCGATCCTCCGCAAGGCCCGTTTCTGGGAGCGCTACGGGCAGGCGGGACTGAACGAGCGGCAGGTGCTGATTGTGAATCGGCTGCTCGATGGGTTTGAGGGGAAGCTTACGACGTCCAAGTACGCGACGCTGGCGAAGACCTCACCCGACACCGCGCTGCGCGACATCAACGCCCTGATGGAACTGGGGATTCTCGTGCGTGGGCCTGAGGGTGGTCGGAGCACTGGCTATGTACTTGCCGAATGATGGTTGGAATGAAGCCGAGAGTCGCGAGCGGATCGCCCAGGCGGCGCCGCGCCCGGAGCCGTTGACTGGCGGGAGGCCGAGGGCGTCCTCGATCTCGTCGTTCGCCCTTGAGGCTGGCGAAGACTAGGGAACCTCCGGTGCAACGATCGGGGCGGATGCCCCACGCGAAGGAGTGGACTTATCCGCTCGAGTGGAACAGCGCGTGCGAGTCCGAGAGCGCATTCAAGTTCGCTGGCAGGATTAGGCGATTAGCTTCCCTAGAAGCCGAAGAAGCGTCCCGCTTGCTTCAAACGCTCCCGCCGCGCCCGATAGTCCGGGACCGCCTGCCCCACTATCGCCCAATACTCGGCGTTGCGGGCGCGAATCCGTAAGTGGGCGAGTTCGTGAGCGACGACATAGTCGAGGATCGCGGGTGAGGCCATCACCGCACGCCAATTGAAGCGAAGCGTGCCGTCTAGCCCGCAGCTCGCCCAGCGGACGTGCTGGCCACGTACGAGGATCGCCTTTGGGCGAACGCCAAGCAACTTCGCGATCCGCTCGACGCGGGGTGGGAGTTTGAGCGCGGTGCGCTCGCGATACCAGGCTTCGACGGCGGAGCGGATCGCGACTTGTCGCTCTTCGCCGCGAAGGCGTCGAGGCACATCAACGTCGAACTGCCAGTGGTGGAAACGGATGGCGACCTGGTCGCCATCCGTCGGGAGAACCGTCAGGCGCACGGAGCGTCCGAGGTAAGGGAGCGACTCTCCGCTGACGAAACGGCGCGATGGTGGGGAGGCGACTGCGACGCCGTCGTGCTGGACGATCCACTTCGCGCGACGCCGAACCGTTGCCTCGAGCCGCTCCGACGACGTGTCCATCGGTGCGGCGATCATCACGGTACCCGGCTCATCGACGGTGATCTCGATCGTCTTGTGCCGTTTGGGGCTACGGATGACGCGGTAGTGGATGCTGGCGTCGCCGAATCGGACCTCACCCTGCTCGGTCATGTGAGACGCCTCCGGCGACCTCCACCACCTGCCGCACGAGCTCGTCGAGTTCATCCTCGGCGTAGCGGCCGGTATCGCGGAGGAGGCGCTTGATGTCACGTCGCATCTCGCGCTGGACGTCGAGATTCTCGCGCCAGTCGATGATCGCGCGATGTTCTTGAAGGACGGCGTCGATGTCACGTGCCACCGTCTTCAACCTCTCGTCGAACTCAGCCACGTATCCTTCGCCTTCTTCGGCGACTCCCCGTTCGGCATCGCGAGGCGTGTCCCCTGAGAGCAGGCCGTAGACCGCGAACGAGACCGGCGTCAGGCCATGTTCCGCCGCGATCGCCTCCTCGCGGTTGATCTGCGATCGCAGGACGGCGAGTCGCTTGCAGCCCTCGGCGGCGTCGATGAGGCGGGCGCGCAATTCGCGGATGATCCGTTCGAGGGCTTCGGAGAGGCGCTCGTAGAACACGGGGTTCTCGGCGACGCGCTCTTTGATCTGCGCGCGGATCGCGTGCTCCATGACCGAGGCGCGCGCCTCGTCGTGCGGGAGGCGCGCGATCTTCTGTTCGAAGTCCTGGTCGAGGACGGAGACCGGCGCCATCAGCTCCCGCACGGTCGCGTCGATGCGCGAGTCGAGGAGCTGCTTCACCTTCGCGCCCACAGCGGTCCAGTCGATGTCGGCGCGTTCGCGCAGGAAGGTGGCCCGCGCGTAGGAGCGGATCACGGTGAGCCGCTTCAGGCGGTCGAGGTAGGCAAGCGCGGCCGGCTCCGGGAGGAAGCGGTCCATCAGCGTTGAGAAGTCGCGGTAGTCCTGGTCGAAGCGTTCGTACTGGTCGGCCTTGTAGTCGCCCTCAGTGTTGGTATCGGCATCGAAGCGGTGGACGCAGGCCCAGGCGTCATTGAGATCGAGGCCACGGAAGTGCGACTCGGCTCGGTCGGCGGCGGCCTGGATCACCGGGCCGGGATCCTCGGGCAGCTCCGTGAGCGCTTCCTCGATGTCGCCGCGGTCGAAGATCGCGAGGGCGGCCTCTAGCTCGCGTGAGACGCCGTGGTAGTCGACGACGCCGACCAGTCGGCCAGAATCGACCGCATGCCCGAACGCAGAGTCTCCTCGTTGAATGGGGTGAAGCGAGCGGTGATCCATCAGGCCCGCTCGGAGAGTTCCCTCGCGCGTGCTGACTCTAGCAAGCCCAGGAATCCCTCACTGTTCTCACCCGCCCGGAAGCGGATGCCCCCTGTTTCGGCGACGATCTCCGCTAGTTCCGCGCGGAGAAGAACTTGTATCGCTTCTTCGAGAACTTGGCGCCGGACGCCGAGCGCTCCTATCCGCACGGGCAGCGGTGTGGGTGCAGGCTTGGCGGACCAGCCAGGTCTGCGGTGTGGACCATCCCGTGGTCGAGCAGGACGAGCTCGTTTAGATCCAAGGGGCGCGGGAAGGCCTCCACGAGCAGCATGAGGGCTCTGATTGCGAACTCTATCGAACCGTTAAGCGGGGTCGTCACTTATCGAACACTCATCCAGGAGAGCCGTTGGTCATTCGCCAGTTGATGGCAGATGCCCTTCCGATCCTCAGTGTTCGTGACAGTCATCAGGGCGTGGCTCGAGAGGTCAATCGAAGCGGATCCACTCAGCACCGCCACGAGACGCGCCATCCCAGTATCGTGCTCTGCTTCAGCGATCTCCACGATGCCCGCATGGACATCACTCTGCAGGGCCTCGAATGTCCCTTCCGGAACAGAGTCTCGGGCATAGAGGCGGAGCGCCTCAGCGCTGTAGAAGGCCTTTCGTTGTCGTCGGAAGTGCTTGCCAACGAGCGGGTGCTTAGAGACGACGTCGCGATCGAGCGCCTCTGCGGGGTACTTTTCGGCATAAACCTTCAGCAACTGATCAACATAGCGAGTCTCGCCCACCTCGAACGCGTCCGGTGGTTGCTCAGCTGGGGGGGCGCGGCGCCAATGACGTGCCGAAGCGGCCAGCGTGGTACGGCGTCTTGCGATGACCAGCAAGTACATCATCGAGCTGAGCCGATCGAAACATCGCGAAGTCGGTTTCTGATGCGAGGGCCTTGATCTGCTCGAGGTCGGCATCGCTCAACCCGTCGGTTAGCGCACCGCCATCGTCAAGCACAGAGACAAACTTGCTGCGAAGTTCGACGGGGCGACTAAGAAGCCGATCGAGGGTGGTCCCGCAGCCGCGGGGCGCGAGAAACACGTATGCCGCAGGTAACGTGTACTGTCCGCGAGCCGCATGTACGAAGACCTTCAGGATTTCGGGCGGAGCATCCCCGAGCCTCAGCGCATTGCTGTAGTGCTTGCCCTGGAAGCAGTCCCAGGCCCCTTCGAAACCTGCCTCCGTCCTGAAGCCAGCGCTATCGACCCCTAGGTCGCCCGGGCCCCCCAGTCGCTTCACCTGGACGTACTTCGGCTCGAGCGTCGTGACCCACTCGCGGAGAAACTCTTCCCACTCGTCGCTGGAGTAGAAGTAGACGCGATGCTTAGGAGGAACAGGAGGTCCCGCGAGGTTAACGGACGTGTGCACTGACGGAAGGACGACATCCGACAACTCGATCGGTTTCTGACGGGGCGATTCGGCGTCAATAGTTTCCATAGGACTTCGGCTCTAATAGCACGCGTGTTCTGGGAACACAAATCGCTGCAGCTCATGGCGCCAGTTTCAACCGATGGTCTGGGCTCGGCGAGTCAGTGGTGCGTCCAGCGGTCAGGCCCCACTCGTCCACGCCCTTCGCTCTGAGCACCTGGTCCGAGCCGGTGGCTCGTGTGCTTCTCGCCCCTTCGGTGGTACTCGTGACGCTGGCGCCGTTTCAGAGGTGGGACCGCACCCGACCGTTGCTCTGGATTCGAACTGGTGCCTGTCCTAGTGGAGCGGCTCGTCTCCTTCCGGTCGGACTAGTAGTCGCTTGCCATACGGCGCCGATGTCGCCTAGGCCCTGACCTGTTCGCGACATCGCTGCTCCGCTGTCGTGCCAGATAAGCGTCCGTAGCGCCGAATAGGCGTGTGTGGAGCGAGGTGAGTGTCCCCGTGGACTGACCGTGGAGGAGCGTATTGCACGCTGCCCCCCCCCCGTGACATCGCCGCCGTCGCGCC
>CAYPYF010000017.1:0-42739 GCA_964414675.1 uncultured Dehalococcoidaceae bacterium | reverse complement strand
CGGAGACCGTGAACCTCAGGACATCGAGTTCGACCTGGTCAGCCATTCGCGGATGCTCTCATTCCGTGCGTAACAATCGCCTATCGGCGGCCCACCCCGGGCGCGCTCATTCGATCGGGCCACGCTCTGACACCCACCGCGACCGTGCCTCGGGCCACTCGTCCTCGATGAGGGTCAGGTACTGGGTGTCGACGTACTCGCCGTGCTCGAAGGCGTTATGTCGCACCAACCCATCGAGGCGGAAGCCGGCGCGCTGGTAGACGTGGACCGCGCGCTCGTTGCCCACCTCTGGATCGATAAGGGCGCGGTGCACGCGCTTCACCTCGAACAGGTAGCGCAGCATCACGCGGATCGCCTCGAGGCCGACGCCGTGGCCCCGGGCGTCCGGGTCGCCGATGAAGATGTCGATGCCCGCGTCCCACTCGTACTCCTCGCCGGCGTAGCGGTGGTAGTACTGGATCTCGCCGACGCCCTGTCCGCGCCACTCGATGACGTACCGCCACGTGGGGCTGTCCAGGCTGGGGGTGACGTAGTCCTCCCGCGCCGCGGCGAGGTCGGCGGGCGGATCGCCATAGAACTGCACGACCTCCGGGTCGGCGAGCCAGCGCATGACCGCGGGGAGGTCGGCCTCGACGAGGGGTCGGAACGAGACATCGAACGGGCCGTCGATGCGTCCCGTCGTTTCCTGCGCGGTGTCCTGCGTCGTGTCCGGTGTGTCGTCCATGAGCGCCTCCCATGGCATCTTCGCACCTGACGAGGGACATCAGGCCCGGGCGTGTAACGGCCGTCCCTCGTATGCTCTGCTGGCCGAAATTGTTCGCATTCGCCGGCTGAATTCGGCTCGATCCAGGAGGCGCTCCGGCGCACCAGGTGGGAGAGCGGCGCGCGTGACGTTTGACCCCGGCTGGGACCCGCTGTCACACCAGGACCAGGTGCTGGGACCGCTGGTGCGCGTGATCGAGGAGGCCGCCTCGGACGCGCCGTGGGCGCTCATCGGCGCGACCGCGATCCGGCTGCAGGGCGTGGAAGCGCACTCCCCGAACCTTGAGTTCATCACGACGGAGCCGGCGATCATCGCGCTGGGCGAGATGCTGGGCGTCCCCTCTGACTGGGGCCAGGGCCGCCACCTTGCCGCGAACCGACTGCATTTCATGCGCCACGACGTGCCCGTGTTCGTGTTCGGCGACCCCGTCTTCCACGGGCCGTACGAGTCGCTGTCGCCGCGCGACATTCCCTCGCTCTGGGACGACCGGGTACGTGTCGACGTCGGCGGCGCGGGCGTGCTCTGCACGCCCCTCGAGTGGGAGCTGATCCTCGCGGTGTGCCTCGGCGCCGAGGAGCGTATCCAGTCGCTGCGGTCGCACATGCTGACGACGGGGTACGACACGCGGCTGGTGGTGCGCCTCCTGCGCGAAGGGCGCGTGGAGCAGGCGACAGAGGAGGCCGTGTGGAGCGTCCTCGAACGGCCCGAGAAGTAACGCGGCGTAGCGCGGGTACGATCGTCCGAGGGATGACCTCCGCCTGAGCCTTCCTCGGAGTCTCGAATGCCGATCGCGTGGTGGCCCGCCGTACCGGATGCGTGGGCGTGGACGCCCGACCTGTACGTCGCTGCGTCCGCGATGGGACTGGCGCCGATCGCCACGGTCCTCGCGACGGCGCGACTGCGAGGCCGGCGCATCGCCCCGAGGTCATGGCGCCTGCTGCTGGGCGCCACCGCGATCCTCGTCCTGACGCTCGGCTGGCCCGTGGGGACGATCGCGCAGGTCAGCATCAGTGGCCGCTCGCTCCAGTACATGCTGATCACGCTGGCCGCTGCGCCGATCCTGCTGCTCGGGATCCCGCACTGGACGGCGGGCGGACGCGGGCTCCCGCGCCGGATCCTCGAGCGGTCCGTGAGCGCTCCCTGGGTGGGGGCGATCATGCTCGCGGCGGCGGCGTGGGCGACGCACGGCGAGTGGGTGGTGGACGAGTTCGAGGCCACGGCGCTGAACCAGGCGCTGATCCGGACGCTGTGGTTCGTCACGGGCGTCCTCTACTGGTGGCCGCTGGTCGGCCCGGGGCCGGAGCGCGAACGTCTGCCGTACCTCCCAGCGCTCGGGTACCTCGTGCTCCCGTTCGTGTTCCCGAAGTTCCCCGCGGCGGTGTGGGTGTTCTCCACGGACGCGTTCTACGAGCGGTTCGCGGAGACGCCGATGCCGTGGGGGTTGACGCCGCTGTCAGACCAGGGCCTGGCCGGGTTCATCCTCTGGCTCCCGGGCAGCGCCGTAGTGGCGGTCGCGATCTACGTGCTCCTCCGCCACTGGCTCCGCGAGGACCGTCGCCTCGTCCTGCAGGAACGCCTCGGCGTGCCTGCGGACGCCGAGGCGCTGGCGACGCTGGTGCGGCCGGACGTGCCGGAACTGTGGCGCGTGCTGGAGGCGCTGGTGCGGATCATCGACGACGCGTCACCGCCGCGGCTGGGCTCCGACCTCGCGTTCGTGCGCGAGCGTGACCGCATCGTGCTGCAACTGCGCGTGCCGGCGGGGGACGACGACCAGGCCGTGCTGGCCCGCCAGATCGATGCGGGCTACGCCGCGCACCTGCGCCAGTACCCGGCCGCTCGCGCCGAGGTGATCCGTCGCTACCTCGCGATCGAGGTGCGTCCGTACGGCGTCCGCGTCGGGTAGCTCGACCCCTCGGCGGGGCGGTTGTGCCTCAATCGGCGGTGCTACCATCCGCCCGCTCGCAGCCTGAACGCGCGAGACCACACCTAACTACCGGGAGACCGCAGGAGGACGTGCCATGTCGATGACCGTGGGGACGGGGATCGGATCGGACCTCAAGAGCGTGCCGGAGCGCGCGAGGAAACTCGAGGCGCTGGGCTACGACATCGTGTCCGTGGGCGAGACCCAGCACAATCCGTTCCTGCCGATGACGCTGGTGGCGGAGCACACGGAGCGGATGCGGTTCGCGACCTCCGTCGCGATCGCCTTCCCTCGGGTGCCGCACATCACGGCCAACATCGCGTGGGACCTCGCGAACTACTCGGGCGGCCGGTTCGTCCTGGGGCTGGGGACGCAGGTGAAGGGGCACAACGAGCGGCGCTTCTCCGTCCCGTGGGCGCCGCCTGGGCCTCGGCTCCGCGACTACATCAACTGCATGCGGGCGATCTGGGACTCGTGGCAGAACGGCACGAAGCCGGACTACGAGGGTGAGTACTACCAGTACAAGCTGACGAGTCCGTTCTTCAACCCCGGCCCGATCGAGCACCCGGACATCCCGGTCATCGTCTCGGCGGTGAACCCGTTCAACGCCCGCCTTGCGGGCGAGGTCTGCGACGGGATCGCGATCCACGGGTTCAGCACCTTCAAGTACATCCGCGAGGTCCTCATCCCCGCCGTGCACGAGGGCGCCCGGCGCGCGGGCAAGGACCCGGCGAAGTCCGAGGTACGCGGGGGCGGCTTCATCGTGACCGGCCGGACCGAGGAGGAAGTGGCGAAGGCGAAGGAACGCAGCCGTCGCCAGATCTCGTTCTACGCCTCGACGCGCTCGTACGGGAACGTGATGAAGCTGCACGGCTGGGCGGACGAGGCGGCCCAGCTCCACCGGCTCTCGATCGAGGGCAAGTGGGACGACATGGTGGGCCTGATCACGGACGAGATGATGGAGGAGTTCTGCGTCATCGGGACGTGGGACGAGATGCCGACGCGGATGAAGGACAAGTTCGCGGGGATCAACACCCAGGTGAACTTCGCCGCCGAGCCCTCCAACCCGGACGAGGAAGCCCAGATCAAGGAGATCATCGCCGAGCTGCGGAAGATTCCCGCGCTGGGGGACTAGCACTCCTCGCGTGGCCTTCTGGGCGTACCTCGTGAGGTGCGCGGATGGCACGTTCTACGCCGGGCACACGGATGACCTCGAAGCGCGTCTTGCTGGACACCAGCGGGCGCGCTTCCTGGTTACACGAAGTCGCGGCGGCCGGGTCGTGCTGGTGTGGTCTGAGGCGTTTGCGTCCCGGGACGAGGCGTTTCGGCGGGAACGGCAGATCGAGGGGTGGTCGCGGCGGAAGAAGCAGGCGCTGATCGACGGGGATTGGGATGCGCTTGCCGGAGACGGGTTCGGGAGGCCTCGGTGAAGGCGTCGTCGTGCGTCTGGGTGTGGTTGGGGCGCTCGTGCGTCCTGGGGGGCTCGCGTGCCCGACCACACCCAGACGCACGAGCGCCCGACCACCCCGCGAAGCACGAGCGCCCCGACCGCGACCGCGGCCGCGGCCGCGGCCGCGACTCGACCCGCTCCCAGACCCGGCACACCCGCCACCTCGATCGTGGTAGAACCACCGGGCAGACCGAGGAGCGAGCCATGCCGTACGCAGAGAACGAGGGCGTCAAGGTCCACTACGAGGTGGACGGGACGCCGGGCAAGCCGACGATCGTGTTTCAGCACGGGTTCCTCGGGCGGTTGCAGGTGTGGCGCGACCGCGGGTTTGTCGAGCGGGTGAAGGACGACTTCCACGTGCTGCTGGTGGACGCGCGCGGGCACGGGGCGTCCGACAAGCCGCACGACCCGGAGGCGTACGACATGCGCGCCCGGGTGCTGGACATCACCGCGGTGATGGACGCCGAGGGCGTGCAGCTGGCGCACTACCACGGGTACTCGATGGGCGGGACGATCGGCTGGGCGACGATGATCTACGCGCCGCAGCGGTTCCTCTCCTGGACCATCGGAGGCTCGATGCCGATGCGCGACACGACCGACGCGGCGAACCGGGCCACCGAGGACTTCGACGCCTACTACAACGGCGCGCTGCAGCGGAACCCGCACGTGAAGGCGGCGGACGACGCCGGCCTGCAGGACCGAGCCGCGCTGAAGGCGGCGCACGCGGAGCGGGCAAAGTGGCAGGGCGCGGAGCAGGCGGTCCGCCTCGCGAAGGGGCCGATCCTGGTCTACGTAGGGACCGAGGACAACCCGCACGCGGGCGCCCTCCTCGCCCGCAACCTGAACCCGAACCTGCGCGTCATCGAACTCCAGGGTGACGACCACGGGCAGGCGGCGCAGCGGCCGGAGATCGTGGTGCCGGCGATGCTGGAGATGATCCAGTCGGTGCCGGTGGCGTAGCGGACGCACGGGAGGCGGCGATGCGACTCTGGAAATGGTTCCGTGACCTGCCCCTCGGGGTGCAGATCTTCTACGTGCTCGGCGTCCTCGTGCTGATCGTGACGCTGGTGCCGTCGCCGTTCGTCGACTGACCGGGCGCGCGCGTCACGCGCCGGTGCGGAGGCGCTTCGCGGCGTCCTTCGCGATGCCGCGCCACCGCTGCTGCGCGGTCGCGTAGACCTCGTCCACCCGGCGCGTGTTCTGGCCCATCGCCACGAACAACCGCGAGAGGCCTTCGACGTCGCCGAGGTGGATCGTCTCCGCGGCGACACGACCCTCGGGGCCCATGTTGTGGTAGTTGCCGAGCGCGAGGCAGGCGGCGCCGCTCTCGTAGCCGAGGAGGTCGTACGCCGTGGCCTCGGTGGTGCCACCGTCCATGAGCTTGCGCTGGTAGCGGAACGCGGGGTCGGCCTGCTCAAGCTCGCGGGCAACCTGCACCATCCACATCGTGATCCGCGGCGAGAAGATGTGGCCGGCGTCGCCGACGCGGATGATCGGGCCGGCGCCCTGCTCGGCGCGTCCCCCGGCCATCGAGGAGCACTCGACCGCGACGACGAGCGCGCCGTCCGGGAGGAGCCCCGTCGTGGTGACGGCAGCGGCGCCGACGAGGCCGACCTCCTCGGCGCGCGTGAACAGGCCAAGGACGTGCGCGTCCGGCTGCTGCTGCACGAGCTGGTCCAGCGCCCAGAGGATCGCAAGGCCACCCCCGAGGTCGTCGCAGGAGCGCGCGTGGAGGATGGCGCCACGGACGCGGGCCGGCTCGACGTCCCAGAGCGCGAGGTCGCCGACCTCGGCGGTGGATCCGGACGAGAGCGTCGCCTTCGCGGAGACCAGGCGCTTCGCCCATCGTGTCGGTGCGTTGCTAAGGCCGGTCGAGGTGATCACGGCGGTGGAGTCGCCCCGATCGGGGGTGGGGGCGGTCGTCGGGTCGGCGGCGTAGAGGCGGACGCGCTCACCCTTGCCATACTCGCCGGGGATGCCGCCGCGGAACTCGAGGTCGAGGCGACGGCCGTTCACCTTCGTCACGACGAAGCCGGGGTGGTCCGTGTGCGCTCCGAGGACGAGCGGGGTGGTCCTGCGGCCGCGCCGGTACTCGATCACCGCGTTGCCGACGGCGTCCTCTCGGTACGAGAGCCCTCGGGCATCCGCGAACGCGCGGAGGAAGTCGTGGACGCGACGCTCGTTGAACGAGCCGGTCGGGAGGCCGACGTAGGCCTTCGCGAGGTCGACGAGGGCCTTCGCGGGTCTGTCCGGCGAAGCTGTGGCGCGCGGCATCCTCGATCCTTCCGTGGGGGCCTTCCGTGGTGGCACTGAGGTACGCGTATCCGAGAGCGCATCCTATAGGGGACGCGTTCCGTACGATGGATGCATGACGATCCCCACGCCAGTCATCCCTACCGCCGTCGTACCAGAGCCGGTGCCCGCGGCGAAGAGCCGCGGCGCGAAGCGCCAGGTGAACCGCCCGCTCGAGCCGATCGAGGTGACCCTCACCGGGTTCGCCTCGGGCGGGAAGGCCGTGGGGCATGCGCCGGACGGGCGCGTGGTCTTCGTGGAGTTCGGGATCCCGGGTGAGCGCGTCATCGCGGAGATCACGGACTCGCACGCGTCCTACATCGAGGCCACGGCCGTGCTCGTCCTCGAGGCGTCCGAGGACCGGATCGCGCCGCCGTGCGGGTACTTCGGCAAGTGCGGCGGCTGCCAGCTACAGCACATCGCCTACGACCGCCAGCTGGAGCTCAAGGCCGAGGTGGTGCGCGACCAGCTGCGCCGCATCGGCCGGTTCACCTCGGAGGAGGTGGACGTGCTCGTGCGGCCGATGCTCGGGATGGGCGAGCCGTGGGGGTACCGCAACCACAACCGCTTCACGGTGCGCCGTGACGGCGAGATCGGGTTCATGCAGCGCGGGACGCACCGCTTCATGCGCATCGACGAGTGCCTCATCGCTCATCCTCGGGTGAACGAGGTGCTCCAGGCGGCGCAGGACCACACGATGCAGGCGCGCCAGCTGTCCGTGCGCGTCGGCGTGAACACCGACGACGAGATGGTGCAGCCGCACCTGCACTGGCGTCCCGGCCCCCGCCCGAAGCTGGCGAGCGGGCAGGCGAACTACACCGAGCGTCTGAACGGCGTGGACTACCGGGTGTCCGGCCCGGCGTTCTTCCAGGTGAACACCGTGCAGGCGGAGCGCCTCGTGGCGCTGGTCGTCGAGCACGTGCTGGAGGCAAAGGCTCGCGTGGTGGTGGACGCGTACGCGGGCGTGGGCACGTTCGCCGCGCAGCTCGCGAGCAGCGTCGACCACGTCGTGACGATCGAGGAGTCCGCCGCCGCCGGCGACGATGCCGCGGTGAACCTCAAGCCGTTCACGAACGTCACGCGCATCGTCGGCAAGGTGGAGGCCACCCTGCCGGGCATGACGCCCTCCCCGGACGTCGTCGTGATCGACCCACCGAGGAGCGGCCTCTACCCGGGGGTCATCGACGCGATCATCGACTCCGCCGCGAAGCGCGTCGTTTATGTCTCCTGCGACCCGGGCACCCTCGCGCGAGACCTCCGTCTGTTCGTGGACGGTGGGTTCACGATCCGCGAGGTGCAGCCGATCGACATGTTCCCGCACACGGCGCACATCGAGAACGTGACCGTCCTCGACCGGTAGTCCGGACTACGGCGGAGGGGCGAGGCCGCGGATCGCGTCCATGAGGTCGTCGATCTCGTACGGCTTCGAGACGAACGCGACGCCCTCGGCGGACGCGGTCAGGGCCGCGTCTCGCGACCCGGAGACGACGAGGACAGGGACGCCCTCACGTTCGCCGAGTTCTCGTACCTCCGGAACTGAGAAGGCCCCGTCGGCGAGCTTCATGTCGGTCATGATCATGTCGTGCTGGTGCGGCTCGACCTTGCCATGCGCAGCAAGCGCGGCCAGGGAATCGACCATGCAGAACTCGTACCCCTCGTCGGTGAGGATCGCGCCGACCAGGACTTGCTGAGACGGCTCGTCTTCCACGACCAGCACGCGAGGCATCAAGTGCCTTTCCTACCTGCCAACCCGGTTTCTCACGTTAACTTCATGCCTGCGTGAGGGTAGTCCTCTTTGAGTACCGAATGGCGCGGCAGACCAGCCACCCTCGAGCCGGCGTCCTCCCACGGCCTGCTTGCGGAGTAGGCTCTGAGGGATGCCCCAGACGCTCCTTCCGATCATCCTGGCCTCGGCTTCCCCTCGACGGCGCGAGCTGCTGACGGCGCTCGGCGTGACCTTCGAGGTCGTCCCCTCGCACGTCGACGAAAGCACGGACGAGAGCGATCCGGCGCTGGCGGCGCAGCTGCTCGCGCGACGGAAGGCCGAGGCGGTCGCGGCTGCCCATCCGGAGGCGCTCGTGATCGGGAGCGACACGATCGTCGTGCTCGACGGCCGGATGCTGGGAAAGCCCCGCGACGCCTCGGAGGCGCGAGAGATGCTGCTGGCGCTGCGTGGGCGGGGCCACCAGGTGTTCTAGGGCGTCGCCGTCGCGTGCCGGGGTGAGGTGGAGTCGGCCTGGCTTGCGACCACGGTCTACATGCGCGCGTACCCGGACGAGGCGATCGAGGCGTTCATCGCCTCGGGGTCACCGTTCGACAAGGCCGGTGGGTACGCGATCCAGGACGCGGCGTTCGCGCCGGTCGAGCGGTTCGAGGGCTGCCGCTGCAACGTGGTGGGGCTGCCGCTCGTGATGCTGCGATCACTGCTGGCCGGGTTCGGCGTCGACACGGTCGGGCCAGAGGTGGACTGCCCGGTGTGTCAGGCCCCGCTATGAGGCACACGCGATGAGCACGAACTCGCGGCTGCGACAGCGATGGTTCGCCTGGGTCTACCGGTACGTGGACCGCGCCCAGCGCCCGGTCACGGCCGCGATCCGGGCCGACCTGCTCGGTGACCTCGAGGGTGACGTGCTCGACGTCGGGTGCGGGCCGGGGACGAACTTCGAGCACTACGGGCCTGGAGCGCGGGTGACGGCGGTGGACTACAACCCGGGCATGGTGCGCCTCGCGCAGGACGCACTCCGCGAGGCCGAGCCGTTCCGCGCGACGATCGAGGTGCGCCAGGCGGACGCGACCGCACTGCCCTTCGAGGACGCCTCGTTCGACGCGTACGTGACGACGCTGGTGCTGTGCTCCGTGCCCGACCTGGATGCCGCCGTCGACGAGGCGTGGCGGGTGCTGCGTCCCGGTGGCGCGCTCCGCATCTTCGAGCACGTGCGGTCGTCCTCGCCGTGGAAGGCGCGCGTGCAGGGGTGGCTGAACCCTGCGTGGGGGTTTGTCGCGGACGGGTGCCACCTCGACCGTGCGACCGACGCGGCGTTCATCGCGCGCGGGTTCGAGGTCATCGAGGAGCAACGGCCGTCGGTCCCGAAGCCGCTGCCACTGGTGGTGCTGAAGGCGCGGAGGCCGCTCTAGGCGTCGAGGGCGTCGAGGCCCTCGGGCGGAGCGTCGAGGACCTCGGTGCGCCGTCGGTCGGACTCGACGGGCGCGAGGGCGGGCGCTTCGCAGTCCGGGTCGTCGATGTCGCAGACGAGAGCGTCCAGGGTGTCCCCCAGCCCGCGGAGCGCGGCGAGGTCGAGCGCCTGGAGCTTCGGTGGCGCGCCGGCCGGGATCGGGCGGTCGTGGTCGTTCATCGCTCTGACCGTACCACCATCAGCTCACCGATCACCGTCGAAAGCCGCAACTTCAGGCGGTGGCGTGCCGTCTCGTAGTCGTCCGTACGGACGTTGATGTCGCGGATGACGCCTTCCTCGCGCACGCCGAGGACATCGACGGTGCCGACGAAGGCCTGCGCCTCCACATCGAGGCCCACGTCCGCCGGGACGCGCACCTGGATCGTGCCCAGCCAGCAGAGGAGGGTGAGGTCCGTCTCGCCCTCGGGCAGTTCGGCGTCACGGAGGTCGAGGTGGATATCGCCGATGACGGTACGCACGACGGCATCGTCCAGGCGCCACTCGCCCGCGGACTTCACGTGGCCGAAGGCACGCGAGAGGCGGCGCGTGAAGCGCCTCGCACGGACCGCGGCGAGCCAGGAGAGGATGCCGAGGGCGATGAGCGCGAGTCCAAACGCACCCTCGATGAGTTCGCCGACGACGAGGTCGCGGACGCCGGTGCTGTCCAGCACGAACAGGCCGCCGAGCGCGATGAGGTAGAGGCCCACCGTGACCGCCAGTACGTCGCGGAGGCGGGAGGTCATCCGGTCATCGCCGTCGCCACGAGCGGCGGACACGGTCATAGATGATCGCCGCGCCGATGGCGATAAGGAGCACCGGCCACAGCTCGGCGAACCCGACACCCTTGATGAGGTTGAGCGAGTCGACGAGGAAGAGCACACCGATCACGACGAGGAGCAGTCCGAATGCCATAGGTCCTCCGGATGCCCTCGGCCCCGAATCGAGCGGTCGAGGACGCTGGCATACGGAGTGTACGTCCGGCGCCGGTCAGGCTCGATGCCGACGAGTGCCAGCATGCCCCCGACCTCCGGGAGGCGGTGGCGTACGGTGGCAGGAGCGATTTCGCCCCATAACGAGTCTCGTAGTCGGCAAATTACCCCTTACGAGAGAGGGCGCCTGACTCGATCTCCCCGCAGAATCGAACCCGCGTCCTCCTTAATCCGCCGCGATCCGGTTGACCGGAAGGTGGCACGGCATTCAGGTAGTATGCGTTGCTTTTCGGTTGATCTCGGCCGCACACGTTGTGTCGGGCCGTGAAAGGGTGAGTTATGCCTGAGTCGATCATCGCAGTGGAGAACCTCGTGAAGACCTACCACACCGGGGAGGTCGAGGTTCAAGCGCTGCGAGGGCTCACCATCGACGTCCCGAAGGGGCAGATGCTGGCCATCATGGGGCCGTCCGGGTGTGGCAAGACCACCTTCCTGAACTGCGTGTCCGGCATCGACGACGTGACCTCGGGCGAGATCCTCATCGAGGGTACTGACCTGAACACGCTGAACGACGACCGGAAGACGGAGTACCGCGCGAAGCGGATGGGCTTCATCTTCCAGTTCTACAACCTCCTGCCGGTGCTCAGCGCCGTGGAGAACGTCGAGTTGCCGCTGCTGGTCTCCGGCACCGCACCGTCCGAGGCGCGTGAGCGCGCCCTGGCGATGCTGGACCGCGTGGGCCTCGCACAGTGGGCCACGCACAAGCCGGCGCAGCTCTCGGGCGGCCAGCGGCAGCGCGTGACGATCGCGCGGGCGCTGGTGAACAACCCGGCGATCATCTGGGCGGACGAGCCGACCGGTGACCTGGACTCTCACACCGCCGACGAGATCATGTCGCTGATGCAGCAGCTGAACCGTGACCAGGGCCAGACGTTCGTCATCGTGACGCACGACCCGGGCATCGCGGAGCGCTGCCACCGGATCGTGCACATGCGCGACGGCCTGATCGAGAGCGAGGAAGTCCCCGCGGGACAGGGGGCCATCCGTGGATAGCCTCTTCGGCGTCCCGCTGACCTCGATCCTGATCGTCCTGCTGGCGATGGTGGGCGCGATCTTCGGCGTGCTCGCCTACATCGGGATCCGCAACCCGCTGCTCATCAAGATGGGCATCCGTAACCTGACGCGCCGCAAGACGCAGACGGTGCTGATCGTCATCGGACTGATGCTCTCGACGCTGATCATCAGCGCCGCGTTCGCCACCGGTGACACCGTCGGCTACTCGGTGACGAACACCGTGTACGACGAGCTGGGCGAGGCTGACCTGCTCGTGGTCTTCGACCGCGACCGGGCGGAGCCCGGCCAGACGATGACCGACGCCGAGGTGCAGGCCGTCCGCGAGATGGGCGCGAACGACCCGGACGTCGACGCGGTGACCGGCCTCATGCAGCTCGACGTGCCTGCGATCAACGAGGATGCACGGCTCTCCGAGCCGCTCGCGATCCTCGTCGGGGTCGACCCGGCGACGGTCGACGACCTCCACGGGCTGACCTCGCCGGACGGTGAGCAGCTGAGCGCCTCGGCCCTCGGGCCGAACCAGGCGTTCGTGTCCGAGGACCTCGTCGAGGAGATCCTCGTCGAGACCGGCGGCACGGTGAGCATCCGCTACCAGGGCGGCGCGCACGAGTTCGAGGTCGTGGGCGTCGTGAAGGACAACGCGCTCACCTCGCGGGCCGGTGGCGGCCAGGCGGGCGGCGGCGGCATCGTGGTCTCGCAGGAGACGCTCCGCTCGTTCGTCCAGGGTGACGACGCCAACCCGAACCTGATCGTGGTCTCCGTGACCGGTGGCGTCCGTGACTCGGTCGACCTCTCAGGCGTCGTCGAAGACCGCTTCGAGGAGGCGTTCGAGGCGCAGGGGCTGCCCCTCCAGGTGGCCGTGAGCAAGGCGGAGTTCGTCGGCTTCGCCGAACTCGCGGGCTCGCTGTTCGTGACGTTCTTCCTCGTGTTCGGCCTGTTCTCAATCGCGGCCGGCATCATGCTGATCTTCCTGACCTTCATCATGCTGGCGGCGGAACGCCGCGGTGAGATGGGCATGGCGCGTGCCGTCGGCATGAAGCGCATGCACCTGACGCAGACGTTCATCGCGGAGGGGATGGCCTACAACATCCCCTCGGCGTTCGTCGGCGCCCTCCTCGGCCTCGCGGTCGCGTGGGGGCTGATCGCGGTGATGGGGAGTATCGCGGCGGACTTCGGGCTGGGGATCACGTTCCACGTGAACCCGGTCGGGTTCGTGATCTCGTACTGCCTCGGCCTGGTGATCACGTTCATCACGGTGACGTTCTCATCCTGGCGATCCGCCAACATCAACATCGTGCGGGCGATCCGGGACATCCCGGAGCCGGAGGCGTTCAAGGCGACGGACCGGTCCGTGAAGACGCTCGTCCTCGGCGCGCTCGGGGCGATCTGGCTGTTGTTCCGGATCACGCTGGCGGTGGTCTCATTTGGCCTGATCCCGCTCGTGCGATGGCTCGTGACGCGGATCCCGCCCATCGGACGGCTCTGGACGCGCTTCAACCGCGCCGCCTCGCGACGGCGGTCGATGGGTTCGTGGGCCATCGTGATGCTGAGCATCGGCGCCCTCGCCACGTGGTGGGGCGGCTGGGTCTCCGGCCAGGCGTTCGCCTACACCGCAGGCACGACGCTGATGCTGCTGGCGGTCGCGATGCTCGCCGTCTACTACGGAGCGCCCTCGCGGCCGACGTTCGCAACGATCTCCGCGCTGACGATCTGGTACTGGCTGCTGCCGCTGCCGTTCTCGCTGTTCTTCGAGGGTGGCAAGGGGTACACCGATCCCATCGATGGGGCCTTCGGGCTCCTCGGCCTGGGGCACGAGCCGATCGTCGGAAACATCGAGATGTTCTTCGTCTCAGGGGTCTGCATCACGGCGGCGAGCACGTTGTTCGTGATCTTCAACGCGGACCGCCTGCTGGGTTCGCTGGGCCTGCTCCGCAAGATCTTCGGCGGCATCACCCCGGCGATCCGGACGGCGATCTCGTACCCCCTCGCGGCGAAGTTCCGTACCGGGATGACGCTGGCGATGTTCACACTGGTCATGTTCAGCCTGGTCGTGATGGCGACGCTGAACCACAACTTCACGCAGCTCTTCCTGGGCGACAACGCCCGAGGCGGGTTCGACGTGCGCGTGGCAACCAACGCGAACAACCCGATCGAGGACTTCGCGGGCACCCTCGCCGAGTCCGGGTTCGACGTCGATGGGAACATCGAGGCGTTCGGCCACACGGTGAGCGGGCTCGCGGAGATGCGACCGACGAACGAGCAGGGCGACGAGTTCTTCTCGTACCGTGTCACCGGAGTCGACCCGGACTTCGTCGCCGCCTCGGACTTCCAGATGGCGACGACGGCCGCGGGCTACGCGGGCGCCGCCGCGGTGATGGAGGCGCTGGCGACCGAGCCAGACGTCGCGGTGGTGAACGAGATGGTGTTCGAGTTCACACAGACGTCCAACTTCATGAACCCGGACGAGGTCTTCAGCATCGAAGGCTCGGTCGGCGACCTGAAGGCCGCGCCATGGGAGCCGATCCCCGTCACGATCCGTGATGAGGAGACCGGCGAGGAGCGCGTGGTGCGGGTGATCGGAGTCGTCGATTCCGCCCTCACGAGCGGCATCGTGCCGAGCTGGATCTCGGTCTTCGTCCCTGAGTCGCTGGCACTCGAGGTGCTGGACAACCCGGCGCAGGAGTACTTCGTCGACGCCGTCGGCGGAGGTGACCACGCGATCGAGGTTGCCCAGGGCATCGAGTCCACGCTCCTGGAGCGTGGCGTACAGGCGGACTCGCTGCAGAAGCTGCTGGACGACTCGACGGCCCAGCAGAACGCCTTCTCGATGCTGTTCGTAGCGTTCATGAGCCTCGGGCTCGTGGTCGGGATCGCAGCCCTCGGGGTGATCGCGTTCCGGACGGTGGCGGAACGCCGCCAGCAGATCGGGATGCTGCGGGCGATCGGCTACTCGAGGCGGCTCGTGGCGATCTCGTTCTTCCTGGAGTCGTCATTCATCGCGGTCGCCGGCATCGGGATGGGGCTCGTCCTGGGAGGGGCGCTGTCCTACAACCTGATGACGTCGCCTGACTTCACGAACGGGCAGGAGATCAACTTCTCCTTCCCGATCAGCACGATCCTGATCATCGTGGGCGTCGCGTACTTCGCGACGGCCGTGATGACGCTGATCCCGGCCCGAAGCGCCTCGCGCGTGTCGGTGGCGGAGGCGCTGCGCTACAGCGCCTAGCGTGGACTGAGCACCGATCAGAAGGGCCGCCCGAGAGGGCGGCCCTTCTTCTTGTCGGACGAGCGGTTGCCGGAGCCCGGAGCCCTCCCCCCTGCCCTCTCCCCGTGTGGGGAGGGGGGTCGGAATCCGGAGGGGGGCGGAGCCGGAGGGGGCGGCGAGGAGCTAGGAGACGGCGACGGGCTTGAAGCGGGCGAGGACGGTGAGGTGGCGGCGCACGACGGTCTGGGCGCCTTCCTCGGTGGGGCTGACCTTCGGCGCGACCTTCCAGAACTTCGGCAGCGCGAGCCGCCACTCCGCGAGGAGGGCCTTCGCACGCTTCGAGTCCGTGACGTCCGCGTGGCGGCGCACGAGTGCCTCGAGGAGTTCGATGTCCTCGGGGTCCGTCACCTGCGAGAGGCCGACGAGCTCCTGGTTCACGCGGGAGCGGAAGTCGCCGCGCTCGTCCAGGATGTAGGCCACGCCGTTGGACATGCCTGCGCCGAAGTTACGGCCGGTGTCGCCGAGGACGACGAGGACGCCGTCCGTCATGTACTCGCAGCCGTGGTCGCCGATGCCCTCGACGACCGCGCGTGCACCCGAGTTGCGGACGCCGAAGCGCTCGCCGGCGGCACCCGCGATGAAGAGGTTCCCGCCGGTGGCGCCGTACAGCACGGTGTTGCCGACGAGGACAGCAGGGCTACGGTCGAAGTTGGTCCCCTTCGGCGGACGGATGATGATCTCGCCGCCGGCCATGCCCTTCCCCACGTAGTCGTTCGCCTCGCCGGTGAGGGTGAGCCGGACGCCGCGCGAGAGGAACGCCCCGAAGGACTGGCCCGCCGAGCCGTGGAACTGCAGGTCGATGGTGCCGTACGGCAGCCCGGTGTCGCCGTACCGCTCCGCGATCACGCCGGAGAGACGCGCGCCGACGGTGCGGTCCGTGTTCTTGAGGTTGTAGGACAGCGAGACGGGCTTCCGGGAGTCGATGTTGTCCTGCGCCTCGAGCAGGATCTCGTCGTCCAGGCGCTTCCAGTCGGGGCGGTCGTTCCGTTCGACGACGCGCTTGTGGGGCTCGCGGTTCTCCGGGTCGACCGGCTTGATGATCCGCGAGAGGTCCAGGCGGTGCCAGCGGTGGGCGGTGTCGCCCTCGATCTGCTCCAGCAGGTCGGCGCGGCCGATGACCTCGTCGATGCTGCGGTAGCCGAGGCTGGCGAGAAGCTCGCGCGCCTGGCGGGCGACGTGCGTGAGGTAGGTCACCAGCATCTCGGGGGTGCCGAAGTACTTGGCGCGCAGGTCCTCACGCTGGGTCGCGACGCCGACGGGGCAGGTGTTCAGGTGGCACTGGCGGGCCATCTTGCAGCCGACGGCGATCATCGCGGTGGTGCCAAAGCCGTACTGCTCCGCGCCGAGCATGGCGGCGATGAGCACGTCACGGCCGGAGCGCATACCGCCATCGGCGCGCAGCGTGACGCGGCCGCGGAGGCGGTTCATGACCAGCGCCTGGTGCGTCTCCGCGAGGCCGATCTCCCACGGCGAGCCGGCGTACTTCACAGAGGACAGCGGGCTCGCGCCCGTGCCGCCCTCGGCGCCGGAGATCTGGATGATGTCCGCGTACGCCTTCGCGACGCCCGCGGCGACGACGCCGACGCCCTCCGTGGAGACGAGCTTTACGCAGACCCGCGCGCGGGAGTTCACGGTCTTCAGGTCATAGATGAGCTGGGCGATGTCCTCGATCGAGTAGATGTCGTGGTGCGGCGGCGGCGAGATCAGCGGCGTGCCCGGCATGACATGCCGGAGGGTCGCGATGTACGGGTTCACCTTCGTGCCCGGGAGCTGCCCGCCCTCGCCGGGCTTGGAGCCCTGCGAGATCTTGATCTCGAGCTCCTCCGCGGCGACGAGGTACGCCGGGGTCACGCCGAAGCGCCCCGAGGCGACCTGCTTGATCTTGGAGTTCGCATCGCGCTTGTCCCCGTCCGGGTTGTAGCGCCGCGGGTCCTCCCCGCCTTCGCCGGTGTTGGAGCGGCCGCCGAGGCGGTTCATCGCGCGGGCGATGTCCTCGTGCGCCTCCGGGGAGAGCGCGCCGAGCGACATGGCGCCGGTGACGAAGCGGCGGGTGATGGCCTCGACCGGCTCGACCTCGGACAGCGGGACCGGCTCGCGGTCAGGGACGAACCTCAGGAGGTCGCGCAACGCGCCGGCCGGCGCGTTGCCGAGGACGTCGAGGTACTCGCGGTACGACTTCTCGCCGACCTCGTCCTCGATGTGCTCGATGCCGGACTGCGCGACGTTCTGGAGCGCGCGCCACATCGAGGGGTTGTACGCGTGGTACTCGCCGTCGCGGCGGAACTTGTACCAGCCCCCGTGCGCGAGCTTCTCGGTCTCGGGGAACGCCTTCTGGTGGCGGTCGTAGATGTCGGAGGCGATCTGCTCGTAGCCAATGCCGCCGATGCGACACGTCGTCCCGGAGAACGACTTGTCGACGACGTCCTGGCCGATGCCGAGCGCCTCGAAGATCTGCGCGCCGTGGTAGGAGGAGACAGCGGAGATGCCCATCTTCGACATGATCTTGAGGATGCCGGTGTCCACGGCCTTCGCGTAGTGGTTGAGGACTTCCTCGATCGGGTCGTCGCCGAACTCGCCCGTCGCGTGCGAGGCATAGAGCGTCGCGAACGCGAGGTACGGGTTCACCGCGCTGGCGCCGAAGGCGAGCAGCGAGGCGAAGTGGTGGACATCGCGGGCGTCGCCAGCCTCCGCGATCAGGCTCGTCTTCATGCGGCGGCCTTCGCGGATCAGGTGGTGGTGCACCGAGGAGACGGCGAGGAGCATCGGGATCGGCGCCCACTCGCGGTCCACCAGGCGGTCGCTGATGACCAGCACCGTGTGGCCCTCGTCGGCGGCGATGACCGCGGCGGCACAGAGGTCGTCGATGGCGCGCTCGAGGCTGCTGGGGCCGTCGTCCACGCGGAACCGGGCGTGGAGCGTGGCGACCTTGATGTCCTCGTTCTGCGTGCGCTTGATGGCGGCGAGCTCGGAGTCGTCCAGGAGCGGGCTGGTGAGGTGGAGGAGGCGCGCCGCCTCCGGCACGGACTCCAGCATCGAGCGGCGCCGGCCGAGAAGCGTGTCCAGCGACATGACGACTTCCTCGCGGACAGAGTCGATCGCGGGGTTCGTGACCTGGGCAAAGCGCTGCTTGAAGTAGGTGTAGAGCATCCGCGGCTGGTCCTGGAGGACGGACAGCGGCGTGTCGTCACCCATGGAACCGACGGCTTCCTTGCCGTCCTCCGCCATCGGCCTGATGACGTACTCGAGCTCCTCGTGCGTGTAGCCGTGGAGCTGCTGCAGCGTCTCGATGTCGTGCTCGCTCCCGGCGGCGTGGCCGTTGAGGGAGTCCGTGCGGAGCGACATGAGGTTGCGGCGCACCCAGGAGCCGTACGGGCGCCGGGACGCGACCTCGTTCTTGATCTCGTCGTTGTGGAGGAACTGCCGGCGGACGGTGTCCACGGCGATCATCTCGCCGGGGCCGAGGCGGCCCGACTCGACGACCTCGGACGGGTTGAGCTCGACGAGGCCGACCTCCGAGCCCATGACGACGAGGCCGTCGCGCATGACCTGGTAGCGGGCGGGGCGGAGGCCGTTGCGGTCCATGATCGCGGCGACCTGCACGCCGTTGCTGACGGCGATGGCGGCAGGGCCGTCCCACGGCTCGGTCAGGCAGGCGTGGTACTCGTAGAACGCCCGCAGGGAGGCATCCAGGTTCGGCATGTTCTCCCACGCCTGGGGGATCAGCATCATCGCGGAGTGGAGCAGGTCACGGCCGGAGAGGACGAGGAGCTCGAGCACCTCGTCGAACGAGGCGGTGTCCGACCCGATGGGCGTGATCACGGGTTTCACGTCGTCGACCGCGTCGCCCCAGACGGGCGAGCCAAGCTCGGGCTCGCGGGCAAGCATCCAGTTCCGGTTGCCGAGCAGCGTGTTGAACTCGCCGTTGTGCGCGGTCATCCGGAAGGGCTGGGCGAGCTCCCAGGACGGCAGCGTGTTGGTGGCGAACCGCTGGTGATAGAGCGCGATCGAGGAGACGACGCGCTCGTCCTTCAGGTCCGGGTACAGGTCCGCGAGCGCCGTCGCGATCATCATGCCCTTGTAGACCACGGTGGTGGAGGACATGGAGACGACGTAGCAGTCGTACAGCCCGTCAGCCTTGAGGCGGCGCTCCGCACGGCGGCGGGCGAGGTAGAGCGAGCGGTCGAACTGCGGGCCCTGCTGGTCCTCCGGACGGCGGAGCAGCAACTGCTCGAAGCCCGGGAGGACGTCCAGCGCCTGCGGCCCGAGGACGGAGATGTCCGAGGGCACGACCCGCCAGCCGATGACCCCGAGGCCAGTGCCGGCGCATTCCTCCTCGAAGATGGCGCGTGCCTGCGGACGGCTCGCCTCGTCGTGCGGCAGGAAGATCATCGCGACGGCGAGGTCGTCCGAGGTCACGTCGGAGCCCATCTCCCGGAGGGTGTCCTGGAGGAGCTCGAAGGGGATCTGGATCGTGACGCCGGAGCCGTCACCCGTGAGCGGGTCAGCGTTCACGGCGCCCCGGTGGGTCAGTGCGCCGACGGCGCGGATCGCCATCTCCACGACGCGGCGGGTGCGGGCGCCGGAGGACTCGGCGATGAAGCCGGTACCACAGGCGTCATGCGCATCCTCGGGAGTCACGAGGTAGCCGAGGTCGACGCCACGCTTGGAGGCGGCCTTCGACGAAGCGACATCCTCGACCAGGAGGGTCGGCGGGGTGTTCGGCGTCGGAGGTGGCGTCGGGATCACGGGAGGGGTCCTCTAGATATTGGGCGCACCCGCCTGAAGGGGAACGCCGATTCTACCGCAGCCGCCAACGTGGCTCGGCAGTTGGTTTGCGCCTTTTGTCACAAGGCCCGGGCACTATACCCGATTCGTTACAGGTTGCACATATGCCCGACACATGCCGGTGGGCGCCCGTCAGAATCGCAGAGCCGGGCTCCGCGCTGCGCAACTCCGCAGAATCGTGGATAGAATCGCGAGATTCACCGGCGATTGGACCTGAATGGCGGGCGCGCATGTCTGCTCGGATGTTCCGAACCTTCGGCGTGCTCCTCGGGAGCACCGTCTTCGTCCTCCTGGTCGCAGGATGCGCGGGTGGCGGCGCCGAGGAGCCGGCGACCACTGATGGCACACCGACCGCGACACCGGGCAAAGTGCAACTGATCTCGGACGACACCCTCAGCGTGTGCGTCGACGCCCCGAAGTACCCGTTCGCGTTCCAGACCGGCGAGCAGTGGCTCGGCTCGGACATCGACATCGTCACGCACATCGCCGACGAGCTCGACCTCAAGCTGGTGATCGTCGATGGGCCGTTCGACGGGATCTGGCAGCGTCCCGGCGCCGGGGAATGCGACCTGGCGGCCGCGGCGATCACCGTGACGGACGCCCGACGCGCCGAGGCAGCTTTCAGCCAGTCCTACCTGAGCGCCTCGCAGTCCGTCCTGGTCCGGAAGGACGACGAGGCGGCGTACGGACAGCTGTCGCAACTCGGGGGGCGCGCGATCGGCGTGAAGGAAGGCACGACGAGCCAGGAGTACCTGCTCGCCCACCTCCCGACCGACGCCCGTGTCGTGACGTTCGAGGACACCGAGGCGATGTTCGTCGCGCTGGGCGCGCGGGAGGTGGATGCAGTGTTGTCCGACCTGGCACTGAACGGGTATCGCTCGACGCTCGACACGGCGGTCGCGGTGACCGAGGTGATCGACACCGGCGAGATCTACGGGATCGCGGCCGCGAGCACGAACACCGGCCTCATCGCGGAGGTGGACGAGATCCTCGAGGACTATCGGGAGAGCAGCGACTACCGCAGTCTGATCTCGCGCTGGTTCGGGGTGCGATAGGCCGCGATCACGGACGCCGTCCGGCCCGGCATGCTGGCGAGTGGTGAGCCGGTTGAGTCTCAGTAAACCGGGGTCCCTCCGAGTCGCCGTAGTCCGGGGGGATGCTACGTTCCGTCGAGTGAAGGCTCATCGGCCGAGGGCACCGCGGTGGTGGTCGGGCGCGGCGCTCGCTGTCGCGGTCGCCGTCGTGTTGCACGTGGCGTCGGGTGACCTCGCGCACGCGCAGTTGGAGCCGGACGACGCGCAGTCCGTCAAAGAGGCCCCGGAGCGCATCACCACGCTGGACGACATCGGGCTGGGAGACACCTCGGCGTTCGGGGCCGCGGCCCAGATCGACATCTTCTTCTCCGGCAGCGGTGACTACGAGATCGGCACGGGCTCGCGCGTCGTCGTGGACCTGACGCACTCCAACCTGCTGGACCCGGAGCAGTCCGCCGTGGCGATCGCGTTCAACGACCGCCCGCTGCTCGCGGTGCAACTCGACGACACGAATGTCACGGGCGGCACGTACGAGGTGCCGATCCCGGCCGACCTCATCAAGGACGACTTCAACCGCCTGACGTTCACCTTCAACATGACGACGGGCCTGTTCTGCGAGTCCTCCGCGGGAGCGGCGCTGTTCGCGACGATCCTGGGTAGCACGTTCTTCGAGATGGACTTCCTGAACGACCCGCCGATCCCGCGGCTGGAGGCCCCGAACCTCTCCCAGTACCCGTATCCGTTCTTCAAGGCCGGCTACCCGATCGTCGCGCCGCTCATCATCGGCATCCCGGACAACGCGAACGGCGACGACCTGACGGCCGCGTACCAGCTGGCGACGGGACTGGCGACGCGGGTCTTCTTCGAGCTGGACCTGGTGCGCATCCGGCGCGTCAACGACATCACAGCGGACGAGCTGGCGCGCCATCAGCTGATCCTGATCGGGACGCCTCAGCGAAACCCGCTGACGTTGCAGGCGCTCCGAGACACCGAGTCGACGTACAACCGCGCGGACAACTCGTTCACGCGGCTGGGCGTCCAGCTGAACGAGGACTCCGGCTATCTGGCCCTGGTGGAGTCGCCGTGGAATGACCTCTACCAGGTGCTGCTGGTCACCGGGGAGACCGAGGCGGCCGTCCGGCGGGGCGTCGACGCCCTGACCCTGGACGAGCCGTCCGCCCTCCTCGCCGGCCCGGAGGCCGTGCTGGTGGAGCCGGTCATCCCGCCGGTTACGCCCGCCTTCCAGCAGACCTTCACGTTCCTGGATGCCGGGACGAGCGAGAGCACCGTCCGAGGGCAGTCCGGCAACGTCTCGGTGGCGTTCAGCGCGCCGGCGGCCGCGCCCGACTCGACGGGGAAGCTCGACCTCGTGCTGTCGTACCCGAAGGGGCTGGACCCGCGACGGTCCAACATCCTGGTGGAGTTGAACGGCCAGACGATCGCCACGGTGCTGATCCGCGACGAGGAGTCACACCGGGCCTCGTACCGCGTCGACCTGCCGTGGGACACGCTGCGCATCGGCCCGAACTCGATCACGCTGCGGGCGAACCTCTACTTCGAGGAGTCGCTCGTCCTCGCGCCGTGCGAGTCGCCTGCGCCAGAACGGCTGTGGCTGACGATCCACGACGACTCCGCGATCCAGCTGCCGCAGGCGGGCGGCGTGGCAACCGGCAGCAACCTGGGCGCCCTGCCCTATCCCTTCGCCGGCCTCCGAGGCATCCGCGACACGATCATCGTGGTGAACGCACTGGACCGTGACGCGCTCCGCGCCGGGATGCTGACGATGGTCGCGCTCGGACGGGCATTTGGCGCTCAGAACGTGTTCACGGTGCAGAGTGTGCTGGAGGCGACCCCCGAGACCCTCGGCGACAACCATGTGATCGCCATCGGCGTCCCATCTTCGACACCGCTCGGGCAGGAGCTCGAGCGAGTGCTGCCGCTGGTCCTGCGTGAGGGCGGATCGAGGGCGCTCGTCGAGGAGGAAGGTACTCTGACCGAGATCCTGGACTCCTCGCGCATCGGCGCGATCCAGGAGGTCGAGGTGCCGTGGGCGCCCGGCCGGGCGCTGCTGTCCATCAGCGGCACGGACGCGATCGCCCTCGGATGGGCCGCGGACGCGATCGTGCAGCGGTCATTGGACGGCAACGTCGCGCTGCTGCAGTCGGCGCTGCAGATCAACACGTTCGACCTCCAGCGCGTGGCGATCGGCACTCCAGAGGACATCCTGGAGGACCGGTTCACCGCGGAGGACTCGCAACTCCGCACGATCATCTCGGTCAGCCTCATCGGCGCCGGGGCGATCCTGGTGCTGGTGCTGTACGCCTTCCGCCGCCGGATCCGGCCACGCTTCGGCGTACCGGGACGCCGCCGCTAGCCACGCGCGGTCCCTGACGCCGTCCCCGCTCGCGCGGTTCAGACAACGCCCGTATTATCCGCCCCGTCGAAGCGCAGAGGGGCCGGGATCGGCGACCTCGCAGCCGTGGCTGCAGGGTTCTGACCGCGCTAAGGACGAACTCGCACGGGATCCGTGCGCTCGCCCTACCCCTCTGCTCCCGCCATGGCGAGGCATCTGCCTCGCTGGCGGCTGGACTGGAGGGGTAGATGGATCTCGTATGGCTGGTGCCCGTCACGGGCGTCATCGCGGTCTTGTTTGCGTTCTGGCTTGCCCGCAACGTCCTGAGTAAGGACTCCGGCACGCCGGAGATGCAGGCGATCGCCGACATGATCTTCGAAGGATCAATGGCGTTCCTGCGCCGTCAGTACGGCACCATCGCCGTGCTGTCCCTGGTCGTCGCGGTCGGCGTGGGGGTGCTGGTGGCCTCCATGTCGGAGGGCGTCCGGGCGATCGTCTTCGCGGGCGGCGCGCTCGACTACGGTGACCGGGTGGTCTCTCCCACGGAGGAGGGCATCCTCACCGCGGTGGCATTCCTCGCGGGCGCGGCAGCCTCCGGGCTCTCGGGCTACATCGGGATGTACATCTCGGTCCGGTCCAACCTGCGCGTCGCCTCGGCGGCGCAGCGGTCGCTGAAAGAGGCGATCACGCTGGCCATGCGCGGGGGCGCGGTCTCCGGCTTCCTCGTCGTGGCGCTGAGCCTCCTGGGCGTCTCCGGCATCTTCCTGGTCTACAGCAACGTGCTGGGCAATCCGCCCTCGATCGCGCCGTTCCTGGTGATCGGGTTCGGCTTCGGCGCCTCGTTCGTCGCGCTGTTCGCGCAGATCGGCGGCGGCATCTACACGAAGGCCGCCGACGTGGGCGCGGACCTCGTGGGCAAGGTGGAGGCCGGCATCCCCGAGGACGACCCGCGCAACGCGGCCGTGGTCGCGGACCTCGTGGGCGACAACGTGGGCGACTGTGCCGGCCGTGGCGCGGACCTCTTCGAGTCGATGTCCGCCGAGAACATCGGCGCGATGATCCTCGGCGTGGCGATCTACACCGTCACCGGACGCATCGAGTGGATCATGTTCCCGCTGGTGCTCCGCTCGTTCGGCATCATCGCCGCGATGGCCGGACTGGTCGTGATGCCGATGTTCGCGCGTGAGCAGGACTTCGACCACCCGATGCGGCCGCTGGACATGGGCTACTACGTCGTATCGGCCCTCTCGATCGTCGGGCTGTTCATCTCCACGAAGATGATGCTGGGCGACGTCTGGCACTGGTTCTTCTACTGCGGCCTGGTGGGTATCGCGACGGGCATGGCCTTCGTCTACATCACCCAGTACTACACGTCCGGCTCCTGGCGGCCGGTCAAGGAGATCGCGCGGGCGTCCCGCACGGGCCCGGCGACAAACGTCATCATCGGCACGGCAGTCGGCCTTGAGACGACCGCGGCGACCGCCATCACCATCGGTGCGGCGCTCCTCGCGTCGTTCGCGCTGGGTTCGCAGGCGGAGATCGCGAACATCCCGTCGTTCACCACGGGCATCTTCGGCACCGCGGTGGCGACCATGGGCATGCTGATGTCCGCGGCCTACATCCTGGCGATGGACACGTTCGGCCCGATCACGGACAACGCCGGCGGCATCACGGAGATGTCCGGCGCTCCCGCGGGTGCTCGACGCATCACGGACGCGCTGGACACCGCCGGGAACACCACGAAGGCGCTGACGAAGGGCTACGCCGTCGGCTCCGCCGGCCTGGCCGCGTTCCTGCTGTTCAGCGCCTACCTGGACAAGGTGAAGGAGCGCCTGGACATCCCGCTGGTCGAGGAACTCCCGATCGACATCTCGAACGTGGACGTCTTCGTCGGCGGCCTGCTCGGGATGATGCTGGTCTTCCTCTTCTCCTCGCTCACGATCCGTGCGGTCGGCAGCGCGGCGGAGAAGATCATCGAGGAAGTCCGCCGGCAGTTCCGGGAGAACCCCGGGATCATGACCGGAGAGGTGCGTCCGGACTACGCCCGGGCCGTGGACATCACCGCCCGCGCCGCGCTGCGGCAGATGATCGCCCCGGGCATCCTCGCCGTGGGGCTGCCGGTCGTCGTCGGGCTCGGGTTCCGCTTCCTGCGGGACTCCGAGGTAGAAGTCGCCGGTATCGCCTATCCCGAGTCTTCGGGGTGGCTGGCCGTGGCCGGCATGCTGATCGTCGGCACCATCGGCGGCATCCTGATGGCCACGTTCCTCAACAACTCGGGCGGCGCCTGGGACAACGCCAAGAAGTACATCGAGTCAGGCGAGATGCTTGACGAGCACGGTGAGGTGGTACTGAAGGGCTCACCGACGCACGCCGCTGCGGTGGTCGGTGACACCGTCGGCGACCCGTTCAAGGACACCGCAGGGCCGTCGCTGCACGTCCTCATCAAGTTGCTCGCGACGGTGACGCTGGTGCTGGCGCCGCTGTTTGTGAGCTGATCGGAGGGGCGATCGAGGGGGCGACGGGCCTGTGCGCTCGCCGTCCCCTCGGTTCAGGCCCAGGGGGCAGGCGGCAGAGCCCTCACCCCAGCCCTCTCCCCGTGTGGGGAGAGGGGGCCGGAACGGCGTGCGGGGGGGGCGGGGACTACCCGAGTTCGACCTCGGGGCGTTCTTCCCAGACCACCTGGCGCGCGACGAGGTCATCGAGGTCGCTCGCCTCGACGCCGAGCAGCTCGGCGAGCACCTCGCGGCTGTGCTCGCCCATGTCGGGCGAGGTGCCACGGATCCCGGCGGGCGTGCGCGAGAGCTTCAGCGGACTGTTCGCGAGGCGGACCGGGCCGAAGGTCCGGTGAGGCACCTCGGGCAGCATGTCGCGGACGGCGACCTGCTCCATCGCAGCCGCCTCGGCGATCGTGTTGAGCGGGCCGCAGGGGATGCCGTACTGGCCGAGGGCGTCCACCCACTCCGCGGTGGGACGTCGCTTGAAGGCGACCTGCAGCAGCGGTTCCAGCTCCGCGTGGTTCCTCGAGCGTGCCGCCGCAGAGTGGAAGCGTTCGTCGTCGATGAGCTCGGTGACGCCGAGCTCGGAGCAGAGGAGCGCCCACTGGTTGGGCACGCTCCACGCGAGCGCGAGCACCATCCACCCGTCCGCCGTGGGGAACGCCTGGAACGGCACCGCTGAGGGGTGCCTCGTGCCGAGGCGGACGGGCTCCTCCTTCGTGAGGTGGTACCGCATGTAGGCGTTCTCCTGGATCGCGATCTGGCAGTCGAGCATGGAGATGTCCACCATCTGGCCTCGGCCGGAGCGTTCGCGCTCCTGCAGCGCGGCAAGGACGCCGATCGCGCAGTAGAGGCCGGCGGCGACATCGCCGAGCGAGAGGCCCGGACGGGCGGGCTCGCCATCCGGATAGCCGGTCACGGACATGACGCCGCCCGCGCCCTGCACGATGACGTCGAGGGCGGGCTTCTCTCGCAGCGGGCCGGTCTGGCCGTAGCCGGAGATGGCGGCGTAGACCAGGCGCGGGTTCACCTCGGACAGCGCGGCGTAGCCGAGGCCCAGCGCGTCCATCTTGCCGGGCGTGAAGTTCTCGACGACGACGTCCGCCTCACGCACGAGGCGCAGGAAGATCGCCTTGCCCTCCTCGGACGTCAGGTCGAGCGCAAGCGAGCGCTTGCCGCGGTTCACGGAGAAGAAGTAGCCGGACTCCCCGTCCACCATCGGCCCGGTGGTCCTCGATACGTCGCCGTAGGGCGGGCGCTCGAGCTTGATGACGTCGGCACCGAGGTCGCACAGGGTCAGGGTGCAGAACGGGCCGGAGAGCACCCAGGTGAGGTCCAGGACACGGATGTCCTGCAAGGGCCCGTTGGTCGGCAGCGCTGGCATGAAGGACTCCCTGGAGCGCGCCCTCGCGGGGCACGAGTGGACGAGGCTATGGCGTCGCGGCGGGTTCGCTCGCAGGCTCCGTGCCGCTCACGGTCGACCGCGATGCGCCTCCCGCGCCGCGGAGCGCGACGTACACGCCCGCGAGGACGACCGCCCCGCCGACGAGTTCGAGCAGTGTAGGTACCTCGTCGACGAGGAACCCGGCAATCGCGACGGTGATGGCAGGCTCGCCGAGGATGGCGACGGCTACGACGCCCGCAGGCACAGTCGCGAGCACGTAGTTGATCGAATTATGTCCGATGAGATGAGAGACGAGCGCCATTGCCCCGATGAAGAGATACGCCCTCCCCGACAGCCCGAGCATCGGCGTGTCCGAGAGGAGCGCGCCTCCCACGAGCGCGACCGCGGCCACCGCGTAGACGCTGCTGGCGTAGGAGGTGACCGAGAGCCGCTGGCGCGCGTGACGTCCGATGACGACGTAGACGCTGATGGCTCCCGCCCCCAGCAGTGCGAGCAGGTTCCCCCACTGCGTGCCGAGGTCGCCCCAGTCGTCGCTCACGAGCAGGACCGCGCCGGCGGTCGCGATCAGGGTGCCGGTGATGACCCACCTCGCGGGGCGCTCTCGCAGGAAGATCCACGCGCCGACGCTCACGAAGATCGGCTGCGCGGTCACGAGGACGACGCCCGTGGTGATCGAGGTGCGCTCGAGGGCGGCGACCCAGAGCGCGAAGTGCGCGGCCAGCGCGAGCCCGGAAGCGACGAGGAGCAGCGCCTGGCGACGGTCGATGCCTCGGAGGTCGCCCGTGCCGGACGCGGCAGCCACCCCGACCATCACGGGGGCGGCGATCGAGAGACGGATCGCGGCGATGGCGAGGGCCGGAGCGCCCTCGTCGAGCGCGAGACGGATGAGGGGCGCCGCCCATGAGACGCCGACCACACCGAGCATGAGGATCAGGAGCGGTCGCGCGGGCATTTCGGGGAATCTATCAGGGCTGCCGGGCACGCTCGAACGGCGCCGGCGCCACACCGCAAGTTGACATGCCGCGCGGGGATCGCGAACGTGGCGAAGCGCCTCCCGAGGCGTGCAGTGAACGAGGTTCCCGGTGCGCCTAGGCGTCGTCTTCCCTCACCACGATCTGAGTGGCGACCCCATCGCCATCCGTGCGCACGCGCAGGCGGCGGAAGCCGCCGGGTACGACCACTACGTGGCGTACGACCACGTCGTCGGGGCGCTCCGCGAGCGGCCGGGAGGATTCACCGGCCCCTACGACCACGAGACTGCGTTCACGGACCCGTTCGTCCTCTTCGCGCACCTGGCTGCCGTGACGTCGTTCCTCGAACTGGTCACGGGCATCATCATCCTGCCGCAACGACAGACGGCACTGGTGGCGAAGCAGGCAGCGGACCTGCAGGTGCTGTCACAGGGCCGCCTCCGGCTGGGTGTCGGCATCGGCTGGAACAAGGTGGAGTACGAAGCCCTCGGCCAGGACTTCCACACGCGCGGACGTCGCATGGACGAGCAGATCGAGCTGCTCCGACGACTGTTCGAGGAGCCCGTGGTGGACTTTGAGGGCCGTTTCGACCGCGTCCCACTGGCCGGCATCAAGCCGCGACCGTCGCGTCGCATCCCGATCTGGATGGGCGGCACGGCGGACCGGGTCCTCGACCGGGTGGGACGCCTCGCGGATGGGTGGTTCCCACAGCTGCGCGGCCCGGAGGACCTCGCCGCGCCGCTCGCGCGCATCCACCATGCGGCGGAGGACTCCGGCCGCAACGCCCGGGACGTGGGCGTGAACCCGACGATGCGCCTCTCTGGCGATGTCCGGCGCGACGTGGACCTCGCCCTGCGCTGGCGCGAGGCCGGCGCGAC
Organism: uncultured Dehalococcoidaceae bacterium; assembly: GCA_964414675.1. GTDB lineage: Bacteria > Chloroflexota > Dehalococcoidia > UBA2979 > UBA2979 > W-Chloroflexi-9. Next base: position 13,951 of record CAYPYF010000017.1, on the reverse strand, counting down.
GCACCTCAGCGTGAGCACGCTGAACCGCGGGCACCTGACACCCGCCGACCACATCGAAGAGATCGAGGTCTTCAAGGACGGGTGGGACGACGCTCGCTAGCGCCGTCCGCGCCGGACAGAGACCGCAGGGGGAGGGGCCGGATGACTGAACCGACGATCGACTGGGATGCCTGGAGCCAGCAGGCGACGGAGTGGCTGTCCGAGTACATCCGCGTCGACACGGTGAACCCGCCGGGGAACGAGACGCGCGCCGTCGAGTGGTTCGCGCGCATCCTCGACGCGGAGGGCATCCCCTGGGAAACGTACACGCCGGCCGGCGACGAGTCGCGGAAGACCCTGGTCGCTCGCCTCACCGGGGACGGTTCGCGGGGCAAGCCGGTGATCCTGCTGAACCACACGGACGTGGTCCCCTTCGAGCGGCAGTACTGGACGGTGGAGCCGCTCGCGGGCGAGATCCACGATGGCTACATCTGGGGCCGTGGCGCGCAGGACATGAAGGGGATGGGCATCATGGAGCTCGTCACCTTCCTCCTGCACAAGCGGCACGACCTGCCCCTCACGCGTGACCTCGTGTTCATCGCGGTGGCGGACGAGGAGGCAGGCTCCGAGTTCGGCGTCGAGTTCCTCGACCGCGACCACCCGGAGCTGCTGGATGCGGACTACGTGATCAACGAGGGCGGTGGCGGCTCGACCGAGGTGCTCGGCAAGGAGCGCAACGCGTTCAACATCGGCGTCGCGGAGAAGGGGCCGCTGTGGCTCACGCTGCGCGCGCACGGGCGGCCCGGCCACGGCTCCGTCCCGCACGACGACAACGCCGCGGACCGCCTCGTGCGGGCGCTCCAGCGCATCCAGGACTGGAAGCGCCCCCTGCAACCGACGCCCGAGGTGCGCGAGTACTTCCGGCAGCTGCACGTAAACGGCATCCTCGACGACGAACCGACCGACGAGGTGCTCGCGGAGATCGCCGCCTCCAACCCGCGGATGCACTCGATCCAGACGAACTCGATCTCGCTGACCACGCTGAATGCCGGCGTGAAGCACAACGTGATCCCGGCGACGGCGGACGCGACGCTGGATATCCGCCTGATCCCCGGCTACGACCCGGAGCAGTTCATCCGCGAGATCACCGAGGTCATCGCGGACGAGAAGATCGAGGTCGAGCGTGTGTTCGTCTCGGCCTCGCCCGCCTCGCCGATCGGGACCGAGCTGTACGAGATCATGACGCGCGAGGCGAAGCGCGTGGTAGAGGACGCCATCGTGCTTCCCGGGGTGTCCACGGGGTTCACGGACTCGCGCGTGTTCCGCCGCCGAGGCATCACGGCGTACGGCTTCGTGCCGACGCTGACCGCCTCGGAGGACCAGGGGCGCGTCCACGGGAACGACGAGCGCCTCTCGATTGAAAACCTGCGACTCGGGATGCAGATCCTGCATCACACAGTGCGCGGCATCTGCGGCTAAGATGCGGCGCACCGCTGCCCGCGCCTCGCTCGGGGCTGCGACGATGCCAGCGGCGCCACGATGAACGCACGACAACGCGCCGGGGACGGCGCTCGGAAGGGATGAGCGATGAAGGCCGACGAGGTACAGACGATCGGGGTGCTGGGTGGTGGCGTCATGGGTGGCGGGATCGCCCAGATCATGGCTGTCGCCGGCTACAACGTCGTCGTGCGTGACCTGAACGACGAGATCATCGAGGCGACTCGCGACGCGATCTTCGAGTCCAAGTGGGGCATGAAGCGCGCCGTCGAGGTGGGCAAGATGGGGTTCGACAAGTGCGCGGAGGCGATGCAGCGCATCACCTTCACGACGGACGTGAAGGGCCTCGCCGACTGCGACATCGTCATCGAGGCGATCCCGGAGAAGCTGGAGCTCAAGCAGAAGGCCTTCGAGGAGCTCGACGAGATTGTGAAGCCTGAGGCGATCTTCTGCTCGAACACCTCCGGCTTCGTGATCGCAGACATCTCCGCGAACGTACTGGAGTCGCGGAAGCAGCAGTTCGCCGGCCTGCACTTCTTCAACCCCGTCCCGGTGATGAAGACGGCCGAGGTCGTCTTCATGCCGCAGACGAGCCAGGACACGATCGACACGCTGAAGGCCGTCGCCGAGAAGGCGCGCAAGGTCGTACCGCTCGTGAAGGACATGCCGGGGACGTACGGGTTCATCGTGAACCGCGTCTTCGCTGCCGCCCGCCGCGAGGCGGACAAGCTGGTCGAGGACGGCATCGCTACGAAGGAAGACATCGACCTCGCCATGATCAACGGCCGTAACTGGCCGTCGGGCTTCTACGGGGAGCGCGGCGGCATCGGCAAGCAGTGGTAGGCAGCGACCCGATGTCCGCCGGGGCATCGTCCGTCGAGGCATTGTCCGTCGAGACATCGGTGCGAGGGGCTGACCAGGAGACGGTGGGCTGCGCAGCAGTCGCAGCCGCCGTCGAGGCCCTCCGCGAGCCCGCGCCGGACCTCCACGAGCGGCTTCGCTTCGACCGGACGGCGCGGTCGGCCCAGACCGGCGGCAGCGTGCGCTGGTGCGTGGCGTACCAGCTGGGCCTCGTCACGAACCCCGCCGACACCACCGGCACGGTGACGCCCCGGATCGTCGCGCAACTCACGATCCAGCACCGAAACTCCGAGGAGATCCTGTTCTCGCTCCTCGAGCACCGCGAGAGCGTCGAGGCGGCGGTGGGACACCCGCTCTCGTGGCTCCCCGGCGGCGAGGCCGGCGGGAAGCTCCGCAGCATCATCCGTGCCTGGAAGCCGATGGACGGCACGCCCGAGACGATGGGCGCGTGGATGGCGGATGAACTGCTCCGCCTCCGCGAGGCGCTCCGTCCCGCCCTCGCAGCGACGGGATTCGGGGCGCCCTAGCCCTCTTGCTTCATGGGTTCGCGAGCGCCGTGGGCTCAGGCGTCCATCCGGCCGGGGGCGGGGTGGACTGCGGTTGTGGCGGGCGGACACCCCTGGTGACGGCCGTGACATCGACCCAGACAACGCCGTCCTCGATGCGGATGTCGAAGCGATCGAGATCGCGGGGCGCAGGGCCGAAGACGCGCATGCCATCCATGGCATAGGTGTCCCCGTGGCACGGCTCGCGGAACCAGCCGAACGTGCCCTCCCAGGAGAAGTCCGGCCTCCACGGCACCATCTCGCCGAGATGAGGGCTGCGTCCGGAGAGCGCTCGGAAGTCGCCATCCTCGAACCGCACGAGGTGAATCACCTCACCTGCCAGCCGCTGCCATTCCCCGGATGACCGGTTGCATGAGTAGCCGACGACCTCGCCCGGCGCGAGCATCCGGAACTCCGTGCGACCGGGAAGCACGTAGAACGACGTGACCGAGCCCGGCGCAAACGACTCGACGCGGCCGAGGTCCACCTCCCGATCCACATCGGGCCACACGAACCCGACGAGGAGCAGCGCGACGACGCCGAGGGCGGCCGCGCCCATCAGAGCGAGGAGGGCGCTCCTCACTGTCGTGCGCCTTCGTGGAGTGTCCGGAGGTCGACGATCACATCGCCGGAGTCGTTCACATCGACGTCGAAGTAGTCCATGTTGCGGGGTGCCGGGCCGAAGACGCGCTGGCCGTGCCGGTCGTAGGTGGAGCCGTGACACGGATCGCGGAACCAACCCATCTCACCGTCAAACTGGAATGTCTCGCGCCACGGCAAGGTGCAGCCGGAGTTCGTGTCCCGCGCGAGGAAGGCGGCGACCGTCCCGTCCTCGTAGCGCGCGAGCGCCAGCACGACGGGACTATCCGCGACACTCCAACCGAGCGCGGCGATCAGCGCCGGCCGAGGGGGCCATCGATCCTGCATCGACTCGACAACACCCTGGAGCATGGTGACCGAACCCGGGTCGTAAGCCTCGACCGCACCGAGGTTCACGAAGGGCTTGTCGTCGGGAGACGCGTTGGGCCAGGCGAAGCCGGCGAGGATCACCATCGCCAGCCCGCCGGCGGCGAGCGATGCAAGGAGCAACAGATTGCGTCGCAGGGCCATGAGGCGCCTCTCCGCTACCTGCCGATAGAGTAGTCCACCTGCGGCGCGGGTGCCGAGGTTTACACTCGCTTCGCACGAGTTGACCGCGCGAGGAGTCCGAGATGCCCGACGACTACGGCCAGATCAGCATCGGGGTGGTGCACCCCGGCTCCATGGGGGCGGCGGTCGGTGCCTCGATCGTGGCGGCGGGGCGACGCGTGGTGTGGTCGGGCGAGGACCGCTCCGAGGCGACACACCGGCGTGCCGAGGCTGCCGGCCTGGTCGACCTCTCGTGGCTCAACGCCGTGGTGAACCAGTCCGACATCATCCTGAGCATCTGCCCGCCACACGCCGCGCTCGACGTCGCGCAGGAGGTGCGCAACATGGGGTTCCAGGGCATGTTCGTAGATGCGAACGCCGTGAGCCCGGACACTGCGCGCGAGGGCCGGCGCATCATCGAGAGCGTCGGCGGCGAGTTCGTCGACGGGGGCATCGTGGGGGGGCCGCCGACGAAGGCCGGCACGACCCGCCTCTACCTGAGCGGCGCCGAGGCAGCGCGGGTCGCGCGCATCATCGAGGGCGGCCCGCTGGAGGTGATCGTGCTCGACGCGCCGGCGGGGGCGGCCAGCGCGCTCAAGATGGCCTACGCCGCCTGGTCCAAGGGCACCTCCGCCCTGCTCGCCGACATCCTCGCGCTCGCGCAGCACGAGGGCATCCTCGACGCGCTCGAGCAGGAGTGGGACGGGCGCAACACACGACAGGCGGAGGGCCTCAGCGGCGCGGCCGCGAAGGCGTGGCGCTGGGTCGCCGAGATGGAAGAGATCGCCGCGACCTTCGAGGCAGCCGGGCTGCCGGGTGACTTCCACCGCGGCGCGGCCGAGGTCTATCGCCGCCTCGAGCAGTTCAAGGACGACCCCACCGCCCCGGGTGGCGCCGAACTCGCCCGGCACTTGCTGCCGACGCCCGCGCCGTCGACCTCGCCTGCCTCGGGCGGGACGACCACCGGCGAGTGAGCCGGGGCGCGACCGGCGAACGCCGGTCCGCACTCGCTATTCAACGGACATACGCACGCGGGCTCACGCGCGCCGTCGAAGGCCCCTGCGTGGCCGTTTGACGCGCACGTAAGAGTCAGGGGTCGTGGCACCGAGTGTAGGGAGGCAATTGGTATTCCTATAACGAATGGGATGGCTGCGGGGGAGCCGGCATCCCCGGAGTAGGACGGACGCCATGATCACCGTGCTCACCTGGATGAAGGCGAAGCCGGGGATGGAGCCGGCGCTGCAGGAGGCGCTCGAACGCATGGCGCACGCGGTGGCAGAGCGGGAACCCGGCGTCCTGCGCTACTCGGTCCACCGAGCGGAGGGCGTCCCGAACGAGTTCTACCTCTACGCCCAGTACCGCGACCGACAGGTGCAGCGCGCACACGGAGCGACCGCGCACAACGCCGAGCTCCGCCGCGAGCTGCGCCGCCTGACGAAAGGCCAGCGCGAGCACACGAACCTCGAGGTGATCGCGGAGGCCGTGCACGACCTGGAGCCGGCCGCGGCTGAACAGAGCACCGCCGCCGGATAGCCGAGACCGCACGCATCCCCGGAGCGATCCTGATCCGGGCCGTACGTCCCTCGCGGTACGGTGATCCTCGACGTCGTCGCCCACCCGACGCGTCCAGGAAGGCACGACCCGAGCTCCTCGTGACGCCCTCGGGAGACGGGTACGCGTCGACGTTCACGGTCGGGCTGCAGGTGTAGCGTCCGCCCTCGACGGCGCGGTCGCCCTCGGCGAGTCGGGTACCATCCGCCCGAACCACCCACCGACTCACCGAGGGGACCCGCACCGATGATCACCGTGCTCGCCAAGCTCACCGCCCAGCCCGGCAAGGAAGCCGAGATGCGCGCCGCCCTCGAAGCGATGGTCGCCGAGGTCGACGCCAAGGAGCCGGGCGTCCTCAAGTACACGATGCACACCGTGGAGGCAGAGCCCACCGTCTTCTGGATGATCGAGGAGTACGCGGACGAGGACACCTTCGCAGCCCACGGCACGACGGACCACATGAAGGCCTTCGCCGGCGGCATGCGCGAGATTGCAGCCGGGCGCCCGGAGGTGATCCGCGTGACGCCGGTTGTGGGGGTCAGGCGGTAGCGGAGGCGTCAGGGGTTGCGTCGCCGGACATCTGTACGTACATTGGATGCACGTTGATTCGACCGGATGCGCCGCAGGAGTCTTCGATGACTACGACCGATTCAAGGAAAAAGGATCCGCGCGAGAGTCGGATCAACGTGCGCACGACGGATCGAGAGCGCCAGATGCTGCAGCAGGCCGCTGACGCGGCAGGCAAGACGTTGACCGCGTTTGTTCTCGACGCAGCAAGTCGCGAAGCGCAGCGCGCGCTGGCCGACCGGCGCTTCTTCGTACTCGACGAGGACCGTTGGGCAGAGTTCCAGGCAGCCCTCGACCGCCCCGCGGTCGATAAACCGCGTCTCAGGGCGTTGCTGCGTAATCCTGTCGTCATTCGCGAATAAGCCACGTGTCCGCGGATCAGTCGGAGATCGAGCCGCTCGACTCGCGCCACCTCGTCGCGGGATTCGACTGCGGGACGCCTGAGCTCACTGAGTGGCTCCAGCGCTACGCGCTGACCAGCCACCGCAGCGAGAGCGCCCGCGTCTACGTCGTGCATCGTGACTTCGAGGTACGCGGCTACTTCGCCCTCTCGGCGGGGTCGGTCTCTAGGGACGCCCTTCCGGTCCGGCAGGCGCGCGGCCTCGGCGACTATCCCGTCCCGGTAGTGATCCTCGCGCGGCTCGCGGTGCATACCGAGGACCAGGGACGCGGCCTCGGAACGCTGCTGCTTCGCGACGCGCTTTTGAGGACCGCGCACGCGGCCGACATCATCGGCGCGCGCTCGTTGGTCATCCACGCTCAGGACGAGGACGCCCGCCGCTGGTACCTCGCACGCGTCGAGTTCGACGAATCGCCGGTCGATCGGCTGCAGTTGATGCTGCTCATGAAGGACTTGCGGCGCGCCATCGAGGGCTGACCCGCGTCACCGACACACACCGCCCCCGTCTCACGACGGGGGCGGTGTTGCATCCTACCGCCCGAGGCGGTCCGCTACCCTCGAGGCAGCCCGAGCCCCCGCGTCGCGATGATGTTGCGCTGGATCTCGGAGGTGCCGCCGGCGATCGTGCTGGAGACGGCGCCGAGGTAGCCGCGGGCGGCGATGCCTCGGAGGGCTTCGGGGCGGTCCTTGTCCCAGAGCTGGCCGTAGAGGCCGAAGAGCTTCAGCGTGGTGGCGGCGATGCGCTGGTTGAGCTCCGTGGTGTAGAGCTTCGACATGGACGCTTCGTGGTTCGGGATCATGTTGCGGAGCTGGAGCGACATGTTCAGATAGCTGAACAGCCGAGCGATGTCCGCCTCGATCCAGCGGTCGGCGAAGGCGAGGCGCCACGGGCCGTGGCGCTTCTGCGTCTGCTCCTCGGGGAGCGTCGTGGCCTGCTTCAGGAGGCCTCGGAGGACACGCTGCACGCCGACGGCGTTGCCGATACCGGAACGCTCGAAGTCGGTGAGGGTCATGCCCACGTACCAGCCGCGGTTCTCCTCGCCCAGGCGGTTGCTTGTGGGGACGCGGACGTCCTCGAAGAAGACTTCGTTGAAGGCGTGGCCGTCCGCCATGTTGATGAGCGGGCGGATCGAGACGCCCGGCGTCTTCAGGTCGAACATCAGGAGCGAGATGCCTCGATGCTTCGGGGCGTCCGGGTCGGTGCGGGCGAGCATGTAGATCCAGTCGGCGCGGTGCGCGCCGGAGGTCCAGATCTTCTGGCCGTTCACGACGTATTCGTCGCCGTCGCGGATGGCGCGCGTCTGCAGCGACGCGAGGTCCGAGCCGGCGCCGGGCTCGCTCCAGCCCTGCGCCCAGTTCCGCTCGCCGTGCAGGATCTTCGTGAGGTGCTCCTGCTTCTGCTCCTCGGTGCCGTGCACCATGAGCGTCGGCCCGATCATCATCACGCCGAACCCGCCGACGTTGTTCACGCCGGCCTCGGCGAACTCCTCGTTCAGGACGAACTGCTCCTGGGCGCTGAGTCCGGCGCCGCCGTACTCCTTCGGCCAGTGCGGGGCGATCCACCCCTTCGCGACGAGGGCGTCGCGCCAAGGCTGCATCGCCTGCGAGCCGGGGAACTCGCCATCCTCGAAGCCACCGCGTCCGCGGTTCGGGTACTTGTCGGCGTGCTCGTCGAGGAATGCGCGCACTTCGGCGCGGAAGGTAGCTTCGGCGGGGCCGTCTGCCAGGTCCATCGTGGTGATCCCTTCAGATGAGCGCCGCTCGCCTCTGCGCAGCGGTCACTCTCTTATGTAGATCGTAACGGTCGGCCTGACGTTGTCCAGTACGTATGTGATGCACATGGCATCGCCCGCTGACTCGCCCGGCACCCGACCCTAGCGAGGCGCGAGCGCCGCGGCGTCGAGGTGGGCGAACGGCTCCAGCGAGAAGATCGCCTCGACGGGGACCTCGAAGTACCGCGCGAGGCGCAGGACGAGGTCCAGGCTGGGGCAGTACTCGGCGCGCTCGATGTAGCCGATCGTCTGGTAGTGGACGCCCACGGCCTCCGCCAGCTCACGGCGCGAGACGCCTCGGTCGGTGCGGAGCAGCGGGAGGCGCGTGTAGAACTGCGGCGCGGCACCGGCACTCGTCGCCTTCGCGCGGGCGCTACTCGCCATGGAGGTCCTCGGACTCCGCGTCGGCCCGGGCATCGTCGGGGAGCGTCCAGGCGAGGTAGAGCGCGGGGAACTGCAGCAGCATGGCCGTGACGAACGAGGCGACGGCGACCACCTGCGTGACGCCGAGGAGGCCCATGGTCTCCGGGTCGCCATCGAGCAGCGGCGCGATCTCCAGGCCTCCCCACAGCGCGAACAGCACGGCCGGCCAGTACATGACCTGGAACGCCCTCGCACGGAGCGCCCGCTCGCGCTCGTCCAGGCGCGACTCGTCGATCTCGGTCAGGCCTCGGACGGCGGCGTCGAGGATGGCGCCGATGGCGGTGAGGGGGACGAGGAGCGCGAACACCGGCCAGAAGTGCCCGACGAGCGAGGTGGCGACGGGGATGGCCGCCGCGGTCGCGACGTACGCCAGCGAGAGCGCGATGCGAGCGCGCCGCGAGCGGAAGCGGTCGAACGCGCGGTGCTCGTAGAAGCGCCGCGCCTCCGGCCCGAAGGCGGCAATTCCGACGTTGACTGGCATGACTCCCCCGATCCGGGCGCGGTGCAGTTACTGAACGATTCGTAGTGTATTTACTACGAATCAATGCGTCAACCGGACACGGGAACCCCCGCCTCTCGGCGGGGGTTCGTCTGTCGAACGCGACGGCGGCGGGGGCCTCGACCGCTACTCGCCGGGGCGAGTGTCCGCCCAGGCGATCGACTGGCGCGGGCAGGTGAGGATCGCACGCTCGACCTGCTCGTAGAGCTCGTCTGGCACCGGGTTCAGCTTCACTTGCGACCAGTCGGCGTCGGTCAGGGTGAACACGTCGGGCGCGTTCTCCTCGCACTTGCCGTGCAACTCACACGTCATCTCGTCGACTCGGACCTCACGAGGCATGCGCCCCCCTTCCCTGCTCGTGCGCTCGACGCCTTGGCCTAGCGGTACTCCACCTCGAGGTGCTTCACGCCGTTGATGAACGACGAGCGGAGGCGGTCCGGGTCGCCGGTCACCTTGATGTCCGGGAAGCGGTCGAACAGTTCCTCGAACATCACGCGGACCTCGGCGCGGGCGAACCCGGCGCCGAGGCAGAAGTGCTCGCCGATGCCGAAGGCGAGGTGGTCGTTCGGGGTGCGCGTGATGTCGAAGCGGTAGGGGTCGTCGAAGATGTCCTCGTCCCGGTTGGCGGACGGGTACCACATGATGACCTTCTCGCCGGGGCTGATGTGCTGCCCGCGGATCTCGAAGTCCTCGGTCGCCTCGCGGGTCATGTGGTGCAGCGGCGAAGTCCAGCGCAGCATCTCCTCGACCGCACCGTCGATGTACTTCGGCATGTCCGACTGGAGCTTCGCGCGCTCCTCGGGGTTCTCGTCCAGGACGACCATGCCGCCGGAGATCGCGTTACGCGTGGTCTCGTTGCCAGCGACGACAAGGAGGTTGCAGAAGGCGAGGATCTCGCCCTCGGTGAGCTTGTCGCCGTCGAGCTCGGCTTCGAGCAGGAGCGTGATGAGGTCCTCCTGCGGATGCTCGCGCCGGTCGGCCATCACGTCACGGAAGTACTCCGCCATGCGCATGTTGCCGCGGCGTGCGGTCTCCTTCGCGACGCTGGTGTGGCCAGCCTGGCCCGTCTGCGCCTGCTGGTACTCCGGGTCACCCGCGCCGAGGGCGGCGTTGGTCAACTCGAACATCAGGTCCCAGGACTCGCGCGGGAGGCCCATGAGGCCGCAGATGACCGCCAGCGGGAGGCGGCTCGACACTTCGAGGACGAAGTCGCCGGACTTGCGGTCGCCGACCTCGTCGAGGATGGCGCGCGTCATCTCGCGGATCTTCGGCTCCATCGCGTTCACGGCACGCGGCGTGAAGCCCTTGTTCACCAGGCGGCGCATCTTCACGTGCCGCGGCGGGTCCATGGTGATGATGCTGGACGTGCCCTCGCCGCGCGGGCGGCGGGCCTCGGCAGCCGCGTCGTCGACGTCAGGCTCGCGCTCACCGGATCCGGCGATGCCTCTCGATGAGATGAAGATCTCCGGGTTGCGCGAGACGGTGAGGATGTCCTCGTACTTCGTCACGGACCAGAAGCCGTTGGCGCGCGCGGAGCCCACGTTCCAGTGGACCGGCGCCTCCCGGCGGAGGACGCGGAACGCCTCGTGGAACTCGTCGCGCAGGAACAGGTTCACGTCGTGCAGGTTGATGTCGTGGGTGGCCTTCTCGGCGACCATCGGTGCCCCCTCTCGCCGAAGCGAAGTCAGTGGGACGCGCGGCTTCCCCGGCCGCGTGTCATTACCAGCATGATAGATACATACAACCTGCATGTGTGAAGTCGAGCCGTCAGATCAGGCTAGGACTCATCGAGGGGAGGCGGGTGCGCCACGCCTCGGAGGGGGCGGAAGTGCGTGAGGGGTACGTCGTACCCGGGCACCCGGTCCCACTGCGGATGCACGTCCGGGATGCCCCATGCGGGGTCAGGCCGCCAGTCGAGGTATGAGCCGTCGAAGGGGAAACGGCGCGCCTCGATGTCCTCGATGACGGCACGGCCCGTGACGTAGAACTGCTCGACCTCCTGCGGCGTGTAGACCTCGAGGTTCGTCCAGCGTGGGAGCTGGTCCTCGTCCTTCCACCACCACTGGAAGTCCGGCATCACGACGACGTCGAGGATGTCGTCCGTGGTGTCGACGCCGATCGAGGTGCGCACGTGCGGTGAGTCCAGGTTCACGTACCAGCCGAGGAACTCGTGGGGCGGTTGCGGCGACCAGTGGAACCACACCGAGTAGCGCGCACCAGGCGGCATCAGGCGGAGCACGTCGCCTCGGCGGAACTCGTCGTAGGGATGGTCGCCGTGCACCTGGTCCGGGAGGTGCGACCAGTCCGCCATGTCGACGCGCTTCATCCTCGTGCCGGTGGGCATCCAGAGCGCGAGGAGGTCCGGGCGGTCCTCGACGACCACGTACGGCCACCCGAGGAGCTTGCCAGGCTTCCACTTCACGATGGCGTCCGAGTGTCCGACGTAGCGGAGCGTGATCTGGTCGCCGGGGTGCCATCGCTGGTCCGGGTCGCGGTTGTTCGGGTCGCGCATCGGGGTCTCCGGGAACGAAGAGGGCGGCTCGCGCCGCCCTCTTCCCTGTCTTGCTGTCGAGCGCGCGCTACGCGCTGTTCGCCCGGACGCGGGTCGAGGTCAGCCAGCCGAACTTCTGGGGCTTCCGCCGGGCGTCCGGGTCCAGCGGGACGTGGATGAGGCTCGGGCCGTTGATGGCCAGGGCCTCCTTGAGGCACTGGTCGAGCTCCTCGGAGTTGTTGGCGTTGAAGTGGGCGCCGCCGAGGCCCTGCATCATGATGTCGTAGCGGGCGCCGAGGCTCATGCCGCCGACGGGCTTCTGCTCCTGCTCGAAGAGCTCCGCCTTGTGGCCGCCGATGCCGCCGTTGTTGAAGACGATCCAGGTGATCGGCAGGTTGTAGCGGACGGCTACCTCGCACTCGGTGCCGGCGACGCCGAACGCGCCGTCACCCTGGAGGCAGATCACGCGCTTGCCCGGGTTCGCGACGGCCGCGCCGATGGCGAAGCCGTGGCCGAGGCCCATCGAGCCGAACGAGCCGGCGTCGAGGCGGGTGCGCGGCAGGTGCTGGTCGATCACGGTACGGGAGATGTCCATCGTGCTCGCGCCTTCGGCGACGAAGATCGCGTCGTGCGGGAGCACCTCGTTGATCGAGCGGAGCGCGCGGTAGTAGCCGAGCGGGCTCGTCTCCTCCTGCTTCATGTGCTCGACGGCCTCGGAGTTCTGCCGGGCCTCGGAACGGACGGTCTGGAGCCACTCGGAGTCCTGCGGGAACTGCCAGCCGTCCTCGTCGAGGACGTCGAGGAGCTGCTGCAGCGTCGCCTTCGCGTCGCCGATCATGCCGACCTCGGTGGCGACGTTGACGCCGATCTCCTCCGGGTTGAAGTCGAGCTGGACGATGCGGACGTTCGGGTTGAACCGCGGCGGCAGGCCGAAGTGGAGCATCCAGTTCAGCCGCGCCCCGATGAGGAACACGAGGTCCGCGTTCTGGAGGACGAACGAGCGGGCCGCCGCCGAGGACTGGTCGTGCGTGTCCGGGATGAGGCCCTTCGCCATCGGCATCGCGAGGTAGGGGATGCCGGTCTTCTCGACGAACGTCTTGATCTCCGCCTCGGCGTGCGAGTAGGCGACGCCCTTGCCGAAGATGATCAGCGGCTGCTCGGCGGTCTTGAGGGCCTCGATCGCCGCGCGGACATCGGCGGGGTCGGACAGGGTGCGCTTGGGGTCCGGGACGCGGGGCGCCCACTGGACGTCGGCCTCGTCGCAGGTGCCGGCGATGAGGTCGCCGGGGAGATCGATGTAGACCGGGCCGGGGACACCGTGGAGCGCCTTCTTCACGGCTTCCGCGATGTAGATCGGGAGTCGCTCGATGCGCTCGGCGCGCTCGGCGTACTTCGAGAAGGGGCGGAGTGGCGTGAGCTGGTCCGCCTCCTGGAAGAAGCCGGCCATATGGCCGTTCTGCTCGTACGAACCACCGAGGAGGATCATCGGCCAGCGGTTGGACCAGGCGTTCGAGTACGCACCGACGGCGTTCAGGACGCCAGGGCCGGAGACCGCGAGCGCCGCGCCGATGCGCCCCTTCGTCCCGAGGTAGGACACGGCCTGCGCGGCGTAGGTCGCCGGCATCTCGTGGCGCATGCCGATGTACTCGATGCCTTCCTTCTGGGCGGCGGCGGCGATCGTCGTCACCGGAATGCCCACCACGCCGAACATCGCCTCCACGCCCTGGGTCTTCAGGGCGCGGGCAATGATGGTGTTGCCGTCGATCTCAGCCATGCGTCACTCCTCGTGCGGTTTTGGGGGCGCGCGTCATCGCGCGGGTCGGCGGGAATAGTAACTGCCGCCGAAAGCCGGCGGGCGGGGGGCGTTACGCCTTCTTGAACAGCGGCAGCGTGACATCGTCCGAGATCGTCACGAACTCCACCACCACCGGCATCCCGATCGTGATCTCGTCATGCGCGACGTCCACGAGGTTCGTCGTGACGAGCGGGCCTTCCTCCAACTGCACGAGGACCGTCGCGTAGGGTAGGTGGTCGTTGTAGGAGGGGTGGATCGCCTGGTGCGTCACCACGTACGAGTAGACCTCGCCCCGTCCGCTCATCGCCCGCCAGGTCTTGTCGAACGCGCCGCACTCCGGGCACATCGGACGGGGCGGGTGCACGAGCGAGGCGCAGGAGGCGCACTCCTGCACGACGAGGCGTCCTTCCTTCAGGGCGTCCCAGAAGGGCTGGTTGTCCTCC
>CAYPYF010000016.1:27995-43037 GCA_964414675.1 uncultured Dehalococcoidaceae bacterium | reverse complement strand
TCACCCCAGCCCTCTCCCCGTGTGGGGAGAGGGCTGGGGTGAGGGTCTCCCTCCGATACCTTCAACACCTCCACAACAGCCCCCTCACCAGCTCACGACACACACCCGCTCACCCTGAGCCTGTCGAAGGCCGAGCCCACCGAGACGCACGCGCGCCCAACCACACCCCAACGACACTCAACCACGCCCCCCCCTAGATCAGCACCGCCGCCCCCAGCGCCACCGCCTTCGCCCGGATCTCATCCACCAGCGGCCGGTCCAGCGGAATGCCCTCGCGGGTCCGCTGCTCGAACATCTCCGCCTCCGGGTCGCCCGCCACCAACACGCGCTCCGTCCCCGGGGCCGCCGGCGTCGAGTGCAGATCCGCGATCATCGCGTCCATGTGCGCCTTGAACTCCTCCACCGGCCGGAAGCGCGCGATGTCGATCGCCATGAACCACGCCTGGTTGTGCCCCGCCGGCAGCTCGCTGCTGTACCCGCCCGCCGAGAGCACCCCCGCGAGGATATCGACGACCACCCCGAGCCCGTACCCCTTGTGCCCACCGAGCGGCAACGACCCGCCGAGGGGTTCCAGGCTCCACGAGTCGGACGGCTTCTCAGGGGCCACCGTCACCGGCGACCCATCCTCGCTCGTCACCACCCAGCCCTCGGGCATCGGCAGGCCGAGGCGGTACGCGAGCCGGATCTTCCCGTTCGCCACCGTCGTCGTCGCCATGTCGAGTACGAACGGCCGCTCGCGACCGGCCGGCGCGGCGAAGGCGATCGGGTTCGTGCCGATCTTCGCGCCGAGGCCACCGACCGGCCGCATGTGCGGTGTGCTGTTCGTCACCGCCATCCCGATCATGTCGTGCTCCAGCGCCATCATCGGGTAGTACGCCGCCATCCCGATGTGGTGCCCGTGCCGTAGCGACACCTGCCCGATGCCCGTCGCCTTCGCCTTCTCGATCGCCAGGCTCATTGCGCGGTGCGCGCCGACGAACCCGAACCCGTTGCCGTTGTCGAGCACCGCGATCGAGGGCGAATCCATCACCGTCGTGATCGTCTGCGGCACCGTGTAACTGCCCGTATCGATCTCGGTCACGTACCGCACTGTGTTGAGCACGCCGTGCGAGTCCACCCCGCGGAGGTCCGCCATCACCAGGATCTCGGCCACCACCCGCGCGTCCGCCTCGGGCGCCCCGCGCGCGATGTAGATCGCCGCCACCTGCTCCCGCAGCGCCGAGGCGTCCACGAACACCGCGTCCTCGAACCGCACCCGCATCTTGTTCTGGACCACGCGCCCTCCCGGCTCCCCCACCGATCGAGGTGAGTGCGCGGACGATACGGGACGGCGCCCGCGTCGGGGAACGGTGGGTCGGCCTGGCCGAGTCGGAGCCCTCGCACATAGGTAAGGAGCTCACGCTCCTATCTGTCAGGGCATCAGGACGAGTCGGCAGTTGGAGCCGGCAGCCCCGGCGCCCGGCGCGATGACAGATCCGAAAGCCCCCTCCCCGCAAGGAAGGGGGCCGAGGGCGCCACGCATCGTCCTGATCGTCCTGCCGACCCCGAGGACGACTAGGACGCCGTCGCCTCCGAGGGCATCGACCGGGCAGTGTGCTCCGCGATGAGTTCCTCGTACAGCGCGGCGATCGAGTCGGCGACGCCGGACCACGAGTACGACTCCTCCATCCGACGGCGCGCCGCCGCGCCGAGGGCTCGGCGCAGCTCCTCGTTCGCGAACAGCAGGTCGAACTTCTCGGCGAACGGCTCCGGGCACCGCCACGCGATGAGATAGCCCGTGCGCCCGTCGACCACCGTCGAGGCCAGCCCGCCGACGCGGCTCGCGACCACCGGCACGCCGGACGCCATCGCCTCCACCGCGACGAGGCCGAACGACTCATAGAACGACGGCACCGCGACCACGTCCGCGGCGCGGTAGTAGTCGGGCAGGTCCTCGTGCGGACGCGAGCCCAGGAAGTGCACGTGCTCCTGCACCCCAAACGTGCGCGCGATCCCATCGAGGCGGGTGAGCTCCGGCCGGGCGCGTTCGTCGCCACCGATGATGTATAGCCCGACACGGGAGCGGTCGCTCATCGCGCTCAACGACTGGATGAGGACATCCAGACCCTTGAGCGGCTCGATACGCCCGATCGCGAGGATGACCCGCTCGTCCTCCGGCAGTCCGAGACGCTGTCGCGCCGCGGCCTGGTCGCCCGGTGCGAACTGGTCGAGGTCCACGCCGAGTGGGACGACCGCCACCCGCGAGGGTGCGACGCGGTAGATCTGGCGCAGCAGCCGGCGCTCGTGCTCCGTCGCCGCGACCACACGGTCGAGGGCGTGCACCAGCCGCCGCTCGGTCTCCAGGCGCACCTCGGACTCGCGCTCCGACGCACGCGCCCGCAGCTTCACGTCGCCCAGCGTGTGGAACATCGCCGCATGCGGCACGTCCCACAGCCGCGCGAGGATGTCCCCCGCCGCGGCCGAGAGCCAGTAGTGCGAGTGGATCAGGTCGTACGTCGCGCCCTCGGCGGCGCGGAACGCCTCGACCGCCGCGGCGAACGGCTCCACGTAGTCGGGGAGGTCTTCCTTCTCGACGAGCGACGCCGGGCCGGCGTCGACCTGCACGAGGCGCACCCCGGCCGCGATCTCCGCGACCGCGGGCAGCGAGGGATCGAGGCGACGCGTGAAGATGTCGACGAGTACGCCCTGCGCGCCGAGTTGCGTCGCGACCTCACGGACGTAGACGTTCATCCCGCCGGTCTCGCGCCCACCCAGCGCCGCCATCGGCGACGTGTGCAGCGAGATCATCGCGATCCGTCGGGTGCCCATCGGCCGGCTAGCGCCCGATCAGGCGCAGGAACTCCTGGCGCGTCGCCTCGTCGTCGCGGAAGCGGCCGCGCATCGCGGACGTCACCATCGAGCTGCCCGGCTTGCGGATGCCACGCGAGGTCATGCACAGGTGCTCGGCCTCGATCACCACGCCCGCGCCCTTCGCGCCGATCACCTCTTCGAGGCAGTCCGCGATCTGGCTCGTCAGCCGCTCCTGCACCTGCGGCCGGCGCGCGTAGATCTCGACGGCGCGCGCCAGCTTCGAGAGGCCCACGATGCGCCCGTCCGGGAGGTACCCCACGTGCGCGATGCCGTGGAACGGCAGGAAGTGGTGCTCGCACATCGAGTAGAACGGGATGTCCTTCAGGATCACCATCTCGCTATGGCCCTCGGTGAACTGCACGGAGAGCGGCTCGTGCGGGTCCAGCCACAGCCCCTCGAACAGCTCGAGATACATGTCCGCGATCCGCCGAGGCGTCTCCGCCAGGCCTTCGGACTTCGTGTCGAGGCCGATCGCGTCGATCATCTGCTCGACGGCGCGCTTGAGCGCCTCACGGTCCGGCTCCCGCAGGATCTCGGTGGTCATGCCATTCCCCCAGCCGGTTCCACGTGAAACAGCGCCGCACGAACCCGTGTCGTGCGTGCCGCAGTACTAATTACTGTGCGTAAGCGAAGTCTACGACCATCCGAGGACGCGCGCGACGGCGTCCACGTCCGCACTCGCCTCATGCTTCACGGCCGTCACCTGCAGCGCCGTGTCCGGATCCTTCAGGCCGTGGCCCGTGATGACGCACACAGCGCTAAGCCCGGACAGGTCGGCGCCCTCGCGGTGACGTCGCATCAGGCCGGCCACCGAGGCAGCCGAGGCCGGCTCGCAGAAGACACCCTCGGAGCCCGAGAGCAGCCGGTACGCCTCCAGGATCTCCTCGTCGGTCACGGCGGTGATGGCGCCCTCGGACGCATCGCGCGCCTCGATCGCCCCGTCCCAGGATGCCGGGTTGCCGATGCGGATCGCGGTCGCGATCGTCTCCGGCTTCGCGACAGGAGCGCCGCTGACCAGCGGCGCGGCGCCGGCGGCCTGGAAGCCCCACATCTTCGGGAGCTGCGTCGCGAGTTCGGACTGGTGGTACTGCACGAAGCCGCGCCAGTACGCGGTGATGTTGCCCGCGTTCCCCACCGGGATGCAGAGCAGGTCCGGCGCGTCACCGAGCTCATCGACGATCTCGAACGCCGCCGTCTTCTGCCCCTCGATCCGGTGAGGGTTCACCGAGTTCACGAGGGCGACGTCACGGCTCTCCGAGAGCTCACGCACGATGTTGAGCGCGTCGTCGAACGACCCGTCGATCTGCACGATCTCCGCGCCATGGATCACCGCCTGCGCGAGCTTCCCCATCGCGATCTTCCCGGCGGGGACCACGACGTAGCAGGCGAGGTTATGGCGCGCCGCGTACGCGGCCGCAGACGCCGAGGTGTTCCCGGTCGACGCGCAGATGACGGCCTTCGCACCGGCCTCGGCGGCCTTCGCGACGGCCATCACCATCCCGCGGTCCTTGAACGACCCGGTCGGGTTCACGTACTCGAGCTTGAAGTACAGCTCCTTGAGGCCCAGCAGCGCCTCGATGTGTCGCGAGCGAAGCAGCGGCGTGCCGCCCTCGCCCAGCGTGACCATCGGCGTCTGGTCCGTCACCGGGAGACGGTCTCGGTACCGCTCCATGATGAAGCGCGGCACGGCGGAGGTGGTCGGCGTGGTCACAGTGTTCTCTCCGTCACAGCACCCCGTTCAGAGGGGCTGCTCCTGCTCCGACTCATCCGTGTCTTCAGACAACCGCACGAGGAGCTGACGCGAGATCCGGATGTCGCGCTCCATCTCCTCGATCATGCGGCGGTGGCTCGCTTCCTGCGACCGGGCCAGCCGGCGCATGTGCTCGATGAACGTGTCGCGCTGCGCTTCGACGCGGTCCGTGAGCGCCCGGCGCTGCTCCGCCTCGCCCGCGATCTGCCGCTGGAGGAGCGCGCGCGCCTCGGCGGCCTCCGCCACGGCGCTGCCGAGCGTCGCCACCAGCTCCTCCGCCTCCGCCATGCGGTCCTCGAGGCGCGCCCGCGTCGCGCGCTGCTGCTCGATGACCTCGCGCAACTCGGCCTCGCGGTCGCGGACCGAGCGGAGCGCCGCGACCTCCTCGCTCACCCGGTGCTGGTCGAGCGTGAGCGACCGCGCCCGGGCCTCGATCGCCTCGACCGCCGACATCAGCCCCGTGATGCTGGAGGCGAGGCGCGCCACCTCCGTGCCGACGTGGCGAGTGCCCTCGTACTCCGCCGCGACGCGGCGCTCGATCGCTTCCACGCGCGCCTCGATGCCGTCGCCCCCGCGGTCGATCTCGGCGATCTCGGTCGCGATGTGGCGCTGGCGCAACTGGTCCGCCGTGGCGCGACCGTCGATCTCGTCGAGACGTTTCGCGATCACCTCGAGGGCGCGGAACAGCTCCTGCTGGTTTTCCGCGTCACGGCCTCGGAACCGCTCCACCTGCGCGGTCAGGTCGCGGCGCAGCGCGGACTCCTGCACGAGGCGCTCCTCCAGTTCCGCGATCGTCTGCCGGACCTCGCGCGTCTGCTCCTGCCCGGCGTCGTGGCGGGTCGTCCGGCCCTCCACCGTCTGGAGCGAGTCGTGCAGCCGCGCGACCTCCTCCGACTGCGAGCGGAGCGCGGTCTCGACATGTTCGAGCTCGCGGGTCAGCGCGTCGACGCGGGCGAGTGCGTGCTGGACTTCATCGGAGACCCAGGTCCCGCGCAGCGGGTCGTCCGGACGGTCACGCAGCAGGCCGTCGTTCATCCCCGCGTCGCGCTGGTCCCCGGCGGCCATCGCTAGCCCTCCATCGGCAGGACGTTCCCGATCTCGAGGGCAGCGTCCAGCTCGCGGATCACGTTCAGCGCGTCGTTGAACGCGCGGCCGGGCGCACTGTGCGTCGTCAGCACCAGCTCCGCCGTGCCGTCCTCACCCCCCGTGAACTCGGGGTCGTACTGGAGCACCGAGGAGATCGAGACGCCCTCGTCCCCCAGCGCCGTCGCGATCGCCGCGAGCACGCCGGGCTGGTCCTTGACGCCGATCCGCAGGTAGGCGCGCGTCGTGTGCTCCTCGGCGGGACGGACGCGCAGCTTCGTGCGCGGCACGAACGCCAGCGGCTTCCGCCCCTGCGCCACGTCCTGCGCCACGTCCAGCACGTCCGCAAGGATCGAGGACGCCGTGGGGCCCTGGCCGGCGCCCGGGCCTTCGAACATCACGCGCCCCACGAGGTCGCCCTCGAACTGCACGGCGTTCAGGACGCCGTCCACCTTCGCGAGGGGCTCCATCGCCCCCACCAGCGTGGGCCGGACCGTGGCCTCGATCTCGCCGTCGACGAGGCGGGCGCGAGCGAGCAACTTGATCACATACCCCAGTTGCGCGGCGTAGGCGATGTCGCGCGCCGTGATCGCGGAGATACCGCGGCGGTCCACCTCGTTCGGGGAGACGTCGACGTTGAACGCGAGGCCGCAGAGCACCGCGATCTTGTACGCCGCGTCGATGCCCTCGACGTCCGCGGTGGGGTCGGGCTCTGCATAGCCGAGGCGCTGGGCCTCGGCGAGTACGTCCTCGTACCCCGCGCCCTGCTGCGTCATCGCGGTGAGCATGTAGTTCGTGGTGCCGTTGATGATCGCCGTGACGGCGGTCACCTCGTTCGCAAGCAGGTCGCGTGAGAGCGGCGCGATGACGGGGATGCCTCCACCGACCGAGGCCTCGTACAGCAGCCGCACACCGTGGTCGTAGGCGAGTTGCAGCAGCACCGCGCCGTGCTTCGCCATCACTTCCTTGTTCGCCGTCACCACGTGACGGCCGGAGCGCAAGGCGGCCTCGATGTAGGTGCGGGCGGGCTCCTCGCCCCCCATGAACTCGACGACCACGGAGGTGGCGCTGTCGTTCAGGATGTCGTCGATCGAGTCGGTGATCTGGGAGGGCTCGACCCCAGGCCGGGCCTTCGCGGTGTCCCGCACCAGCACCCGCCGGATCTCGAGCGGCGCGCCGACCCGTGCCGAGTACCGCTCACCCCCGCGCTGCACGGCCGCGACTACGGCGAGGCCGATGTTCCCCGCCCCGAGGAGCGAGACGCCGATCGCGCTAGCCACGGAGGAAGTCCAGGACGCGGTCGCGGATCCAGCCGTCCTCGCCGTTGGACAGGTCGCGCTGCGCGTTGAGCTGCGTCTCCTGCTCGTCCTTCCACTGGTTGAAGGTGCGGCGCGCCAGCTGGTCCCGCACCGCCTCCTCGTAGGGAAGGTCGGAGGAGCGCTCCGCGACGAAGTAGACCTCGTAGCCCACCTTGTTCGCGTCCTCCACGATCTCGGACACCTCGCCGGCCTGGAGGTCGCGCACGAAGGGGCCGACGCGGTCGTTCAGGCTCGTCGGCGCAAACCAGCCCAGCTCCTGCACGCCCTCGTCC
The DNA here is from genome assembly GCA_964414675.1 of uncultured Dehalococcoidaceae bacterium. Lineage (GTDB taxonomy): Bacteria > Chloroflexota > Dehalococcoidia > UBA2979 > UBA2979 > W-Chloroflexi-9. The sequence goes on along the minus strand of CAYPYF010000016.1, from coordinate 35,763 downwards.
GCGTTCTCGATGATGCCGGCCTCCACGGCAGCGCCGCGAAAACTCGCACCGCCACGCACGAGGTCGACGAGGCGCTGTGCGGCCGCGCGGTCGTTCGTCGGGACCGCCCAGAGCTCCAGCTGGTCGCCGGCCTCGGGCAGTTCGGCGCGGAACTTCGCCTCGAGTCGGTCCTCGATGAGGCCAGCCCGCACGATATTCTCGAGCTCGCGTCGCCCGATCTCGACCGAGCGCAGGTAGGCGGCCAGCGCCGTCGCGTACTCCTCGTCGGTGTAGCCGGGGGCGGTCGGCTCGGAGGTCGCCTCGGGGGTAGGGGTCTCACCTGTCGAGGTGGTCGCCTCCGGGGTCACCTCGGCCGTGCCCTCGGGAGTGGCGTCCGGCGTAGCGGTCGCCTCGGGCGTCGCTTCGGGCTCCGGGTTGCGGGGGTTGAGGCCGAGGCGCCGGGCGATCGCGTCCTGGACGTCCTCGTCCGTGACTTCGTCGACGAGGCCCGCGCCAACCTGGAACAGGATCGACTCGCCGATCAGCGACTCCATCCCCTCGGTCGACGGGTCCCGCTGTGCGTTCCCGTTCCCGCTGGAGACCAGGTAGATCGCGCGGTCGGCGACATCGCGCGCGTTGAACTTGCGGTCGCCCACCGTCAGCACGTGCGCGCGCGGCGGCAGGATCACGGTCAGCAAGACGCCCACCGCGATCAGGATCAGCACCAGGCCGAGGATGCTTGCCGCGCCGAGGTAGATCAGGCGCTGCTGCCGGTCCTCGTTCGATGACCGGCCATGCCGGCGTCCGCTGGTGCCAGAACCCGCCACGGTCAGCGTTCCTTCCGACAGACGCCGCCGCAATCAATCGCGGCGGCGTCTTCAGTCCTCACCTGCTTCGGCCGGTCGGTGTTACCGACGGCCCATCCCACCCGACAGGCGGATGTGCTCGGAGGTGTACGGGAGCAGGGCCAGGTGTCGGGCTCGCTTCACGGCCTGCGAGACCACCCGCTGGTGCTTCGCGCAGGTGCCCACCTTGCGGCGGGCCTCCATCTTGCCGCTCTCGGTGATGTACCGGCGCAGCATCTGGGTGTCCTTGTAGTCGGCCACGTCAGACTTGCTGCGGCAGAACTCGCAACCGCGGGGGCGCCGGAACCGGCCGCCACCGCCGCCGCCATCACGGTCGCGGTCGCGGTCACGACCGCCGCCGCCACCACCGCCACCGCCGCTTCGACGCGGGCCGCCTCGGTCACCTCGGTCATTGGTCATGGGGAATCCTCCGAAACGCCCGGACGGACGGCAGCCCTAGAAGGGCAGGTCGTCCGGGTCGATGTCACCTTCGTTGTCGGGGCCGGTGGCAAAGCCGGGGCTGGAGAAGCCACCGCCGCCGCCACCGTCACCATCGCGGCCGCCGCCCAGGAACTTCACTTCCTGCGCGATCAGCTCGGTGGTGTAGCGCTTCTGTCCCTGCTGGTCGTCCCAGGCCCGGGTCTGCAGGCGGCCCTCCACGTACACCAGTCGCCCCTTGGTGAGGTACTGGGCGCAGATCTCCGCCAGGCGGTTCCAGGTCACCACGCGGAACCACTCCGTCTCCTCGCGGCGTTCGCCGCTGGAGTCGCTGAAGTTCCGGCTGGAGGCCACGCGGAACGTGGTCACGGCCGATCCGTTGGCCGTGTACCGCATCTCCGGGTCAGCACCCAGGTGGCCGATCACCATGCACTTGTTGAGCACGTTGAGTCTCCGCTCGGGGGGAGAGGACTAGGCCTCGTCCTCGGAGGACACGGCCCCGGAAGGCTCGGCCTCGGAAGACTCGGTCTCGGATGCCTCGGCGGGGGCGTCGGCTGCCTCCGCCGCGGGCGCCGAGGCTTCGGCGCGGAGTTCGTCAGAACCACGCGTGTCGTCCTCGTCGCGGTCGTCACCGTCCCGGTCGCCATCGCGGTCATCGCGATCGTCGCGCCCGTAGCGGTCTTCTCGGTCACGGCCGTCACGGTCGCCCGAGAATGGGATAATCCCACGGATCAGCAAGTGCCGGAGCGTGGTCTCCGAGATCCGGATCCACCGCTCCAGCGTCGCCGCACCGGCCGCCGGGAGGTTGAAGGTCATCAGGACGTAGTAGCCGTCCGCCACACCGTCGATCGGGTACGCCAGCCGGCGTCGGCCCCACTCGTCGGTGGAGAGCACCTCGCCACCGTTGGCGACGACCTGCTCCTGGAGGGCGGCGATCGCCGCAGTCGTCTCATCCGCGTTCAGACGCGGGTGAAACACCGTCATCATTTCGTATTCGTTCACGTAGCCTCCGCTGATCCTGGACTATGGAGATGGACCTACTCCGGCAGGGCGCCGGCGCCATCCCGATCCAGCGGTAATGGATGAACAGCGAGTGTAGGGAGCGCACACCCGCACGATCAATGCGACGGATACGACGCCCATCGGCGTCACACCCAGCCGAGGCGTCCCCGCACCGCTTCCGCCAGCGCGAGCGAGTCCAGCGTGAACGCCATCGTCCGAGGATCCGCGCGAACCTCGTCGGGCGTCAGCCATTCGATCCCGTCCACCTCTTCCTCCTGCGCCACCGGTTCCCCGAAGACGTAGCGGGTGAGGAACACCACATCCAGGACGGGCACGGGCGCCCCCTGGAAGCGCCCCTCGAAGGCGTGCGACTCCACGTAGGTGATGTCGTCGACCTCGACGCCCACCTCCTCGCGCACCTCGCGGCGGACGTTCTCCTCGAGCATCCCGTACGACGGCCCCGACGCGAACGACGGCACCTCGAGCTTGCCGCCGGGAGGCGTGAGGGCGTTCGGCGCGACCTCCTTCGTGCTGGAGCGAACGATCATCAGGTAGCGCCCCTCGTGCCAGATGAACGCCGTGGTGTTCACGACGAACATCGGGAGGTCGGGGATTGGCGCATTCGTCATATCGGCGAGTAAAGCAGACACCCGCAACCTCCGGCCCCCTCCCCCTTCATGGAGGAGGGTTGGGGTGGGGGACTGCCCAACGCCCTCGACCTCGCTCGATCGCCCACAAGTAAGCAGAAGGGCCGTCCTCTCGGACGGCCCTTCTGGCATCGGTCGAAACAAACCCAGGACTACCCGCGCGGGAGGCCCAGGCCGCGGGTCGCGATGATGTTGCGCTGGATCTCCGAGGAGCCAGCCGCGATCGTCGCGGACACCGAGGAGACGTACCGCTGCGTGAACTTGGAACTCACCGGCGAGTACTTGCTCTTCTTGTCCCACACGTTCGAGTACAGCCCGAAGACCTTCACGCCCGTGTTGGAGAGTCGCTGCACCAGCTCCGAGTTGTAGAGCTTGGAGGTGGAGGCCTCGTAGTTCGGGATCAGGCCTCGCGACTGCATCGAGATGATGCGGAACGAGAAGTTGTACATGACCTCGGACTCGATGAACCGGTCCGCCACGTCCAGCCGCAGGGAGTTGAACGTCCCCAGCCGCGAGCGGCCCTTGCCCTCGCCGTTGGCGTAGCCGATCAGGTCGTCGATGTCCTTGCGGGCCGAGACCGCGCCGGTGATGTTGGAGCGCTCGTAGTCCAGCAGGGTCATGCCCACGTACCAGCCGCGGTTCTCTTCACCCACGCGGTTGGACGCCGGGATGTGGACGTCCTCGAAGAAGGTCTCGTTGAAGCCGTGGCTCCACGCCATGTTGATCAGCGGGCGGACGGAGATGCCCGGCGCGTTCTTCGGCGTCAGCAGGAACGAGATCCCGCGGTGCTTCGGCGCGTCCGGATCCGTGCGGGCCAGCATGAACAGCCAGTCGGCGTGGTGCGCGCCGGACGTCCAGATCTTCTGGCCGTTCACCACGTACTCGTCGCCGTCGCGGATGGCGCGCGTCTGCAGCGACGCGAGGTCCGAGCCGGCGCCCGGCTCCGAGTAGCCCTGCGCCCAGACGACCTCGCCGGAGAGGATGCCCGAGAGGTGCTCCGCCTTCTGCTCTTCCGTGCCGTGCACGATGAGCGTCGGCCCAAGCATCCCGACGCCGGAGCCACCCACGCGAGGAGCGCCAGACTTGGCCATCTCCATGTTGTAGATGAACTGCTCCATCGGGCTCAGATTCGCGCCGCCGTATTCCTTCGGCCAGTGCGGAGCGATCCAACCCTTCGAGGCCAGCGCGTCCGACCACGACTTCGCCGTCGCCACGATCGCCGGGTCGTCGCTGCGGCGGTCAGCCTGCCAGCCGCCCTCGAACTCCTCGTCGCCCTCGGCCTTGTATCGGTCCGGCAGGCTCTTGTCGAGGAACCCCTGCACTTCCTTGCGGAAAGCAGCCTGTTCCTCGTTGTCGTTCCAGTCCATGTGTAGTCCTCCGTCGCACCCGTGTTCCGGTGCACGCGACAGCCCGGAGCCTCCTGCGCCGGAGGTCAGGCATTACGCGCGGCATAATACCCCCTACCGGTAGGGATTTCGAGATCGCACCGCGAATCTGCCCGACGATCTCCTGACCCCCTCGACCGGTCGCCCCACAACCGCCCGAGGCACAACGACCCGCCCGAGGCGTACCCAACCGATCGAGACCGTCCGCGCCCTACCCCTCGACGGCGCGCTCCGCATCCGCCATCGCCAGCGCGTGCAGCATGAACTGCGCCGCCCGCGCCCCGGATCCCACCGCGACCGCCACCGACTGCTGCCCGCCGAGAAGGTCGCCCGCCACGTACACGCCCGTCGTCGTCGTCTCGCCCGAGGACATCGTGCGCGGGTAGGGCGTGAAACCGGAGGCGCCCTCGAGCGGGATGCACCCCAGCACCGTCGCCAGTCCGCTCCGATCCTCCTGCGCCGGGCTCACAAACAGCCCACCGAGGTCGACCGCATCCCCATCGAGGATCACTCGCACACCAGACTCGGATGCGCCGCGGGCGACGAGCGTCACCGCCTCCGTACGGACGGTCACGCCGAGGGCGCGCAGGCGATCGAGTTCGGCGACCGCCTCGTCGGACGCGTCGTCGATGAAGGCGATGAGGTCAGTGCTCCATCCTCGCAGGAGCGCGGCGCGCTGGAACATCGAGCGCCACGCGCCGAACAGCCCGAGCGGCCGGTCGCGCAACTCCCACCCGTCGCAGTACGGGCACTGATACACCCCGTCACCCCAGAGGTCGGCGAGGCCCGGCACCTCGGGCAGCACATCCGTGACGCCCGAGGCGAGCAGCACCTGACGCGTCCGGATCACCCCACCGCCGTCGAGCACGACCTCGAACCCACCGTCGGCAGTGCGTGCGTCGGTCGCGAGGGCGGCGCGCACCTCGACGCTGTCGTACGTGGCGAGTTCTTCGCGGGCGATGCGCAGAAGTTCGAGGGGGGGCGTGCCGTCACGCGTCAGGAACCCGTGCGCGGCGTGCGACGGCGCGTTTCTCGGCGGCCCGCCATCGAGCACCAGCGTCCTACGGCGACCGCGCCCGAGGACGAGCGCGGCGCTCAGCCCGGCCGCGCCGGCCCCGACGACGACGACGTCGGCGATGTCGGTGCGGTCATCCTCGGAGCGCGCGGCGTCCGGCATGATGCTCGCGGTCATGGGTGGCTAGCGGACCGGGACGCCCCGGGCGGGGAACTTCGCGGTCAGCGCCAGGACTTCCTCGCGCACCTTCGCCTGCTCGCCCGTGTCCTTCACGTCGCGCAGCACACGGGCCATCCACTCGCCGACCTGCTGCATCTCGGCCTCGCCCATCCCGCGGGAGGTGAGAGCCGGCGTGCCGAAGCGGATCCCGCCACCGACGCGCGGCCCGTGCTCGTCGAAGGGGATCGAGTTGAAGTTCACCACGATCGCGGCAGCCTCCAGCGCGTCGGCCGCCTCCACACCCGTCAGGCCGTTCTTCGTCACGTCCACCAGCACGAGGTGGTTGTCCGTCCCGCCCGAGACCAGCGTGAACCCGGCGTCGAGGAGCACCTGGGCGAGCACTTTCGAGTTCGCGACCACCTGGTGCGCGTACTGACTGAACTCGGGCGTCGCCGCCTCCTTCAGCATCACGGCCTTGCCGGCGATCACGTGCATCAACGGGCCGCCCTGCGTCCCAGGGAACACGCCGGAGTCGATCTTCCGCCGCAGGTTCTGGTCGCACAGGATCATGCCGCCGCGCGGGCCTCGCAGCGTCTTGTGCGTCGAAGACGTCACCACCTGTGCGTGACCAGCCGGCGAGGGGTGCGCCCCGCCCGCGATCAGCCCCGCGAGGTGCGCCATGTCCGCGATGAGGATCGCGCCGACCTCGTCCGCGATCTCGCGGGCGCGCTTGAAGTCCCACAGCCGCGGGTACGCCGTCGCGCCCGTCACGATCACCTTGGGCTTGTGCTCCTTCGCGAGCTGCTCCATCACGTCGTAGTCGACGAGGTGCGACTCGCGGTCCACCGAATAGGGGACGAAGTTGTACTGCTTGCCGCTCGCGTTCACCGGCGACCCGTGCGTCAGGTGCCCGCCCGCGTCCAGCTGGAGGCCCATGACCGTGTCGCCGAAGTTCAGCAGCGCCAGGTAGACCGCCATGTTCGCCTGCGCGCCGGAGTGCGGCTGCAGGTTCGCGTGGTCCATCCCGAACAGCGCCTTCGCGCGCTCACGTCCGAGGTCCTCGACGCGGTCGACCTCGGCGTTGCCGTGGTAGTAGCGCGCGCCGGGATAGCCCTCCGCGTACTTGTTCGTGAGGACGGACCCGACCGCCTCCATCACGGCGGCGGAGGCGTAGTTCTCACTCGGGATCATCTCCAGCACTTCCTGCTGGCGACGCTCCTCGAAGCGGATGATCTGCGCGACGTCCGGGTCTACTTGCTCGAGGGCGCTCATGGCATCCTCCACGGATACGGGGGCCTGCTAAGGCCCGATGGTATCGCCCGCGCCCGCTACCGCCGAGACACTACGCACTGATTGAGGGCAAACGAGACCGCCGAGGATCACCGACGATGCCCGCGAAGAATGACCGGCCGGCCGCTGCTGACGTCGAGGACGTCGTCGAGCGACCGCGCGCGTCCGGCCGACTCGATGGGGCGGCCTGAGCCATGCCCTCGCCGGCACCCGCTCCACTGACCGCAGCGCACTTCCTCGAACGCCTCACGGCGCTCCAGTCGGACGACGAGCTCCGCAAGATCCAGCGCTACTTCAAGACCGAGGAAGGCGAGTACGGCGCCGGCGACCGCTTCATCGGCGTCCGCATGGGCCACGTCTTCGACCTCGCGAAGGAGTTCATCGACCTCCCCCTCGACGAGATCGAGACGCTCCTCGAGAGCGACATCCACGAGGCCCGCGCCGGCGCGGTCAGCGTCATGGCGAAGCAGGCGTCGAAGAAGAAGACCCCGCCGGAGCGCCGCCGCGAGCTGTTCGACCTCTACCTCCGCCGCCACGACCGCATCAACAACTGGGACCTCGTCGACCTCGGCGCGATCCACGTCGTCGGCCGGCACCTCGAGGACCAACCCCGCGACATCCTCTACGACCTCGCAGGCTCCGCGGACCTCTGGGAACGCCGCACCGCCCTCTACGCCACGTTCCACTTCATCCGCCACGGAGACATCACAGACGCACTCGCCATCGCCGAACAACTCGTCGAGGATCCCGAGGACCTGATCCAGAAAGCCGCCGGCGCCGTCCTCCGCTCCGTCGGCGGTGACCAACTCCTCGCCTTCCTCGACCAGCACGCCCCGAGGATGCCTCGCACCATGCTCACCACCGCCATGGAACACCTGACGCCGGACCAGAAGGCGCACTACCGCAGCCTCTAGCCCGTGCCGCGGCACGGGCTACGCCGGCTCCTCCGATCCGGCCCCCTCTCCCCCTGGGAGAGGGCTGGGGTGAGGGCCGTGCGCCAGCCCAGCC
>CAYPYF010000016.1:0-27985 GCA_964414675.1 uncultured Dehalococcoidaceae bacterium | reverse complement strand
GGGCTGGGGTGGGGGTCGACAAGCCCTCGCCGAAACGACCACCCGAGGCCGACATCAGCCACATGAAGCCACCTCCGATCCGCGAAGGGAGGAGCTGCGCGACGGCGACCGCCCGAGCCGAGGAATACCGGGGGAACAGCGCGAGGCGAGGTCGCCGACCACGAACCGAGACGCCAAACTCCGAAAGCCCCCTCCCCCGGAAAGGGGAGGGGGTTGGGGGAGGGTTTCACCTGGATGAAACTCCCCCTTCCCGCGCAGGGAAGGGGGCCGGGGGGATGGGCGCCCAGCGCAAGCCACGCACGAGCACGAGAAAGTCCGACGCTATGCAGCCGACGCTCCAACTACGCTCCGCCACCCGAGGCAGCCGCATCACGCTCATCCCACGCCCACTGGTTGAGCAGCTCCAGCGCGCCCCCCACCAGGGAGTGCCCGCCGAGGACCACCGGCACCGGCGAGGCAGCCGCAGCCGCCACGATCCCCCGAAGCCCGGCGTCCTCGATCTCATCGACCCGCCCGAGGTCAGCCGCGAAGCGGTCCGCCTTCGACGCGCGGATGCCGAGCTGCACCAGCGCCGGCCGGATGTCGATGAACGCCGCCTGGCACAACTGCGGCAGCAGCACACCGAATGCACGCTCCGCCCCCGCCTCCCCGATCAACTGTCCGAGGATGGACCGCGCCGTCCCGGCCGCGTCCGCCCCGGCCGCCTGCATGCCGCGCTCCTCGGAGAGCAGCCGGATGCGGCACGCCGTCTCGGTCTCCAGGTACTGCCACGTCCGCGAGGAGACACGTCCCGCCACAAGCACCTCGGCCGTCCGTTCCACGAACAGACGCGACGCCTGCTGCATCCGCTCCGTCGCGGGCACCTCCGCCAGCGCTGCGGTGAGCCGCGGCCCGCCGCGCCCGGACAGCGCGAGGGCGACCGCGTCGCTCGGCGTGTCCAGGTTGAACTGCGTCGCCAGCGTCCGCGGAAGTTCCACCACCTCCATGCCGTGCTCGTCGCGAAGCCGGCGCGGGATCGCGTTGTCCGTCACCGCGGCGGGTTCGAGGTCGGCGACGCGCCGAGGGTCCGCGAGCGCGAAGAGGTCCGACGAAAAGCGGTTGTTCGTCACGATCACGTCCGACGCACCCGGCGTCCGTAGCGACGCCGCGATCGCCTCGAACTCGGCGGCGCCCAACAACGGCCCGCTCCCCGCCCCGATGTACGCGACACCGCCCGACGGCATCTCCCCCGCCAGGGCGACGAACGCCTCCCCGAAGCGGAACGTGCCCCCCGTCGCCTCCGCACGGTCGAGGCGTACCTCAATGCCCGCCGGGACATCCCCCGCCGGTCCGCGGTCCGCGGCCAGCACGACCCGCCCGAAGACGGACGACGCGAGCGCCACCTCCGCGAGGTCAAGCGCGGCCGCCTCGAGGACGCCGCGCATCCACTCCTCGACCGGCGAACCGCCGACCCCACCGAGGAAGATCGCCAGCGACGGCTGCTGCTCGCTCACATCGACTCCGATTCGCGGCCATCGTGCACCGAGAGGCGACACATTCTAGAAGCGGGCTCCGACCCCTCGGTCACCCGGTCGCCGGCGCCGGTCGCCGGTCGCCGGTCGCCGAGGTCAGCGCGCCAGCAACCCGCTCACCCTGAGCCTGTCGAAGGGCGAGTCCTACGAGACGCAGGCGCGCCCACCCACGCCAGTTTCGCCCGCATCCTCAGTCCTCTCGGGCGACGGCCAGAGCGTAGACGCGCTCGGCACCGGCCGCCCTCAGCACCCCCGCGATCGTCGAGAGCGTCGACCCCGTGGTCGTGACGTCGTCGACGACGAGCACGCCCGGAGGCGGCACCCCTCGGACGGCGAACGCACCGACGAGGTTCGTCGCCCGCCGCTCCGCCGAGAGCGATGCCTGTGGCGCCCCCGACCGCGACCGCACCACGAGCCGCGTGCGCTCGCGCGCTCCGGTCGCCCTCGACACCTCCCGAGCGAGGATGGCGGCCTGGTTGTAGCCGCGTCGTCGTTGCCGCATCGTCGCGAGCGGTACCGCGACGACTGCGTCGAAGCGCCACTCCGCCGGAAGCACCTCGGCGGCCGCGCGGGCGAGCACCGGCAGATGCGCCGTGATCCCGCGGAACTTCCCTTCGAGGATCGCGCGACGCGCGTGTCCCTCAAAACGGAACGGCGTCCGCAGGCCGTCGAACGCCGGCGTGTCCGACCCACCCGCCGCACATCGCTCGCACCACGTCGTCGGGACGGGCCGCCAGCATCGCGCGCATCGAGCGCCCTCGGCGGCCGGGAGCACCGCGAGGCACTCGGCGTGGAGCGATGCGCCGAACGTCCCGCAGACCAGGCACTGCTGTGGAAGCAGGAAGTCGCTAATCTGCGTGCGGATGCGGCTCCCGATCCGGCGCGATCGGGAGTGCTCGCCCACCGTGGCTGCTGCGGTCTCTGGCGTCGGCATCCTGGAGAGCATCCTACGCATGACCAGCATGCCGGCGACGCCGGTGCCATCGCGTTGGACTGCTGCCGCTGGAGCCTGGCGCCAGCCCGGATTCCGCGTGCTCACCGCCACGCAGATCGTCATGGGCCTCGCGCAGCCGCTCCTCTTCTTCACCCAGGGCTGGTACGTGAACTCCGCAGCGCCGGAGGGCGACCAGGTCGTCTACCTCGGCCTCCTCGGTGCATCGCGCGGGATCGTGTTCCTGCTCTACGTGATGGTCGGCGGCGCGATCGCGGACCGCTATCCGCGCCTCGGTGTCCTGCGCGGCTCGCACATCCTCGCGCTCGTGATGATCCTCGGGATCGACGCCCTGCTCTGGGTGCCGTCGATCGGCAGCGGCGAGGGCTCCGCGCTCCCGCTGATGATCGCCCTCTTCGCCTCGTTCGGCCTCATCACCGCGCAGGACCTCCCCACGCGGACCTCGATGGCGCGCGAGACTCTCCCGGACCACCTCGCCCGGGGCGGCATCGCCCTGTTCCAGCTCGCGATGGCGTCCATGCTGCTGTTCTCGGCGCCGTTCGCCGGCTGGTCGATCGAGCACCTCGGCATCCCCACGACCTACCTGCTTGCAGCCCTCGGCCCCACCTGCGTCATCGTCCTCACGTTCTTCCTACCGCGCTCCGTCGCCGCCGCGGACCCCGAGGCATCCTCGATGTCGGTCATCGCGAACATCCAGGTCGGTATCCGCGTGATGCGCGAGCAGCCCGCCGTGCGCTGGACGGTCTTCCTCACCTGGATCTCGACGATCGCCGGGATCAGCGTGCTCGGCATCCTCGTCGCCGCGTGGGTCAGCGAAGTCCTGCTCCTCGGCGCGTCCGGGTGGGGCCAGCTCGCGCTCTGCTGGGGCCTCGGCTCCATCGTCTCGTCGGTCTACCTGACCTTCGGCGGCCTCGACCGCCATCGAGGGCGCATGTTCCTCGGGCTCACGTTGCTGTTCGGCGTGGCCGTCCTCGGGTTCAGCCTCAGCCGGTCGCTGCCGCTGGTGTTCTTCTTCAATGCGCTCGCGGGCTTCGCCTTCATGGGCGCGAACATCTCCGGCCTCGCGATCGTGCAGGCCCTCGTCCCGAACCGGTACCTCGGCCGCGTCACCGGCCTGCTGATGCTCGGCCAGGGCCTCATGCAGGTCATCGCCCTCGCCATCGGCATCCTCGCGAGGTTCGCCGGCATCGAGGTCGTCTACGTCGCCGCCGGCGTCACGATCCTCGTCGTCTCACTCGCCGTCATCGTCACCCAGCACGAACTCCGCGCCCTCGACTGACCCCGCCCGGAGGACCGGGTCAACGATCCACTGCAGGGACGGATGGTGTACTAATTGCGCCGCCCATGCCGATGTACCGCACCTGCGGTCCGCTTCGCGCAGGGGTTCGACAGGGCGGCTCGGCTCGGCCGCTGACAGAGGTAGCACCGCGCCGCTGCGTGGGTTAGGGGGCACCCGTGATCGGTGACATTGGGATGATCGTGGGGATCTACACCTTCCTCCGTCTCGGCGTGTATCTCGTCCCCCGGACGGAGGACGGAGGTCTCCCACAGTGGGCGAAGATCGCCGCGCTCGTCGGCATGGGCGCGATCGCCCTCCTGACCGCCGACATCTTCAGCATCGGCACCGGTTGGCTCGCGGAGGAAGTCCGGGCCGCTCAGTGACGGCGTCGCGGCTGACCTCATTCGCCCTCGCCGCGGTCGTGCTCCTGGCGGGGTGCTCGGACAGTGGTGAACTCGAGGAGCTGCAGGCCGAGAATGCTCGGCTTCAGGAGCAGGTCGATGCGCTCCTCGCGAGCACCTCAGCAACGCCAACGGCGACGCCCTCGCCGTCTCCGACGGCTACCGAGTCCCCGACCCCTTCGCCCACCTCGACGCCGAGTCCAACACCGACGGAGCCTCCGACACCAACGGCGGTACCGACCCCGGCGCCCGGCCAGTTTTCGATCGTGAACCACTGGTTCACGTCCAACATCATCGGCACACCCGAGGTCCACATCACAATCCTCAACGAGGGCGCGGAACTGATCGATGCGTTCGATGTGCGGATCTGCTCGTTCGACGCCTACGGGGATCCCGTGAAGGATTACGGTCACGGCTCGCATTGCTTCACCGGCGTCGCCGCGGATGAACGAGTCCCCGCGGGAACCCAGTACACGGCCACCTGGGTGCTCTACGGCCAGGACTTCGCCACATCCGCCGAAGTCAGCCCGGTGCGGTCTCACACGGCGGACGGAACCACGTGGCGAGTGCGGTGATCCCGCATCTGCTGGCATCGTGCCATCCGCTATGCGCAGAAGGCGAGGGTCACGGCTCGGCCAAAGTCGAAGATAGCAACCGCGCGCTCGCGCGGAGTGGGGGACAGGTTCCATGACGAGTTACGCCTACGCGCGCCTGTTCGGGTACACCGCCCTCGCGGTCGTCGGCCTGGCGATCTGGTTCGGACTCGCGCCGGAGCCACCAGTGGAGATCGATGATGCGAATAGAGATGTGGCGCTGTACGAGCGGCTGATCGACGCCGCCATAAGCGACCACGAGGCGAACGAGGAACTGGCCGAGTCCGCGCCGCAACAACAGGTCGTGAACGGATGGGTCGCTCGCGATCTGCTGCACATCGGCGCACGCGCAGCGGTCGACCAACTCGCCGTCGATGTCGCGACGCTCGAATCGTCGCAGCGTCGAGACGACCGCATCCCGGCGCTCCTGGTGCTCCTCATCCTCGGCGTCTCGTATCACGGGGCCTCCGGCATGCTGACACCGCGCGGACCTGCCCGGAGCACCGCCTAGGCTGGCACCGCACCCTCCGAGGCCTCCCGGGCCGCGACCTATACTGGTCGTGCAGCACTCGTCCCGGAGTACCTCGTGCAGATCACCGTCCGCCTCTTCGCCGTCCTCCGCGACGCCGCCGGCGCCGACTGCTTCACCGAGTCCTTCGAGGGCGACACCGTGACGGTCGAGGCAGTCCGCGCACGCATCGGGGAGCGGGCCGGCCTCGGCGCCCACATCGCCCGCGTCGCGGTCGCCGTGAACGAGGAATACGTGACGGACCAGCAGACGATGCTGCGTGATGGCGACACCGTCGCCCTCATCCCGCCGATCTCGGGCGGCGCGATCCCGTGCTTCCTCGTCACCCCGGAGGTACTCGACCCCGCCGCCCTGCGTGACGCCGTCATGACCCCCGCCAGCGGTGCGTGCGTGGTCTTCGAGGGCGTCGTCCGCGACCACCATGAAGGCCGCGCCGTCGAGCGCCTCGAGTACCACGCCTACGAGGCGATGGCGCTCCGCCAGCTCGAACTCGTCGCGACCGAGGTCGCCGAGGAATACCGCGACCGCGAGGTGCACGCGGTCGGCATCCACCACCGCATCGGCGGCCTCGTCGTCGGCGAGACCTCGCTCCTCGTCATCGTCAGCGCGGCCCACCGCCGCGATGCCTTCGAGGCCGCGCTCCGCGCCGTCGACCGCGTGAAGGAGACGGTGCCGGTCTGGAAGAAGGAGTGGGGGCCGGACGGCTCGCACTGGCAGGAAGGCGTCATGCCGACGCCGCACGCATAGCCGCATGACCACGACACCACCGGCCCGCCGTTACTGCGTCGCGTGTGGCTCTGACCAGATCGCGCCGCGCCTCGTCCATCACACGCAGTGTGCCGCCTGCGGCGTCACCGACTGGGACAACCCCCACCCCGTCGCCGGCGCCTTCATCCTCCGTAACACCCGAGGCACGGCGGCGGCCTCCGTCTCCGTCCCTGCTGCTCCCCTCGAGGAAGATGTCCCGCCATCCTCATCCGGCACCTCGCCCACCCACGACCTCCAGGTCCTGCTCGTCCGTCGCGCCGCCCACATGGACCGCGGCGCGGGCGGCTGGGTCTTCCCCGGCGGCTTCGTCGAGCGAGGCGAGACGCCGTGGCAGGGCGCCGTCCGCGAGACGCAGGAGGAGGCACTCGTCACACCGCGCATCCTCCGCGCCATGCCGCTGCGCACCGTCCTCGATCCGCACCACGTCGTGATGCCGTTCCTCGCCACCCTCGACCCGTCCGAGGAACCACGCCCCGGCCCCGAGGCGTCCGAGGTGCGCTGGTTCCCCCTCGACGAGATCCCATGGGACGACGTCCCCTTCTCCACGACGGTGGCCGCGCTCCGTGGCCTCGTCGAGGCGGCCATGCCCGCCGCGCACGGCATCGAGACCTACCGCGAGGTGCCTCGCCCCGGCCGCAGTCGCGCCCCGTTCCGGTTCTGCATCCGCTGCCGCACGTCGCTCGGCGCACGCGGCGAGGACGGCGCGGTCCGCTGCCCGTCCTGCGGCTGGGGACGCTGGGACAACCCCAGCCCCACCGCCGGCTTCCTCCCCATCCAGGACCGGCGCGTCCTCCTCGGCCGGCGCCGCCCGGGCCAGGACGGCGGCGGGCGCTGGGCCGTCCCCTCCGGCCACATGGAGCCCGGCGAAACGCCCGAGGAGACCGCCCAGCGCGAGCTCCTCGAAGAGTCCGGCGTCACCGCCCGCGCCGAGCGCTTCGTCGGCCTCTTCGCCAGCGGCGACCACCACGAAGCCCTCTACACCGGCCCCATCCTCGACACCTCCGGCGCCCCCTCAGGCGAGTTCGAGACCCTCGAGTGGTTCACCGGCCCCGAAGCCGCCGCCCTCGACGCCCACCACGGCGCCCCCGACCTCATCACGTGGGCCCGCCGCGAGGGCCTGCTCGACTAACGCCCGAGCCACCCGCCCCCACCCCTCCGATTCCGGCCCCCCCCCTCTGGGGGAGGGTGGGGGAGAGGGTCGACGCGCTCCTCGCCGCACACCCAACCCACCGAGACACAACGACGCCACACCCCATCTCCGCCGCAACGCCTCCCGGGGCTCCCAACCCCATCCTGCGCCGGCTCGCCGACGCCCTAACCCTCGCGAAGGATCGCCGAGCTCACCGCCAGCCGCTGCTCGAAGATCGCGCGCGCGTCGTCGAGGAGGTTGTAGATACGCGAGTCCGCCACCACGTACAGGACCGTCGTCCCCTCGCGCCTGGAGGTGACGATCCCCTCCCCGCGGAGGACAGCGAGATGCTGCGACGCGTTCGATCCGCTCACCCCCAGGGCCCCCTGGAGCTCGCTGACAGAGCGTTCCCCGTCGCGTAGTTCTTCGAGGATGCGGATGCGCGCATCGTGGGACAGCGATCGGAACAGCCTGGCCTTGAACTGCTGGAGTGTGCCGGTCATCAGGCCCCCTTGCGTCTTATCTTCGCAGATTAGAATATTAGCAGGTTAGACATCGAACCCGAGCCCCGCTCCGGCGCCGATGCTGACCCGCCAGAGGTAACCGTGGTGTTCGGTCGCCATTCAGGCCAACACTCGATCCGCGCCAACATCGGCGCCGGGATCGTCGTGGGCGTCGTCGCGCTCCCATTGTCGCTCGCCCTCGCGACCGCAGTCGGGGTGAGCCCTGCCACTGGCCTTTACACCGCCGCGTTCGCCGGGCTGGCCGCAGCGATCTTCGGCGGCTCGGAGTTCAACATCACCGGCCCGACGGCGGCGTTGGTGCCGATCCTCGCGCACGTCGTGCTCCGCCATGGAGTCGAGGCGCTGCCCCTGGTGGCCGTGATGTCCGGCTGCCTGCTCCTGCTGATGAGCGTGCTGCACGTCGGGCGGCTGATGCGGTTCATGCCAGGCCTCGTCATCACCGGCTTCACGGCGGGCATCGCCCTGTCCATCGCGTTCGGCCAGCTGAACGCGTTCCTCGCGGTGGACGGCACGGACCCGAAGCTTGAGCATTTCACCGAGCGCCTCTGGGACACGGCCACCCACCTCTCCTCGGTCACCCTCACGACGCCACTCCTCGGCGCCGGCGTGCTGGCGGTGCTGATCCTCTGGCCGCGCGTCCGCTCGGTCCGCTGGATCCCCGGCCCGCTGGTCGCCATCGTCGTCGCGACCGTTGCCGCGCGCGTGCTCCACCTGGACACGCCGACCCTCGCCGAGCGCTACGGCGCGATCCCCAGCGGACTCCCCCGACCGACCCTCGCGTTCATGGACCTCGGACTCGCGATCTCGCTGCTCCCCGCAGCCGCCTCGGTCGCCGTGCTCGGCGCGGTCGAGTCACTGTTGAGCGCCGTCGTCGCCGACGGCCTCGCGTCAGCGGAGACTCGCCACGACTCCAACCGGGAGTTGTTCGGGCAGGGGATCGCGAACATCGTCTCCCCGATCATGGGCGGTATGCCGGCGACGGCCGCCATCGCCCGGACCGCGACCGGCATCCGCAGCGGAGGCACGTCACGCCTCACCGGCGTCGTGCACGCCGTCACTGTCCTGGCAGCGACGCTGCTGCTGGGCGCGTGGGCGGGGCAGATCCCACTCGCCGCGCTCGCGGCCGTGCTCCTGATCGTCGCGTGGAACATCGCCGAGGTGCCGGAGTTCGCGCGGCTCCTGCGTCGAGCACCCCGCGAGGACCTCTCGGTGCTGCTGATGACGACCGCGATCACGCTGTTCTTCGACCTGACCTACGCCATCGGGTTCGGCATCATCGCCTCGGGATTCCTCCTGATCCGGCAGATGATGAAGCTGCCGGCGGTCCAGGCGCTCCTACCGGACGACACCGGTCACATCCCGCAGGTCTCGCCCGCACTCAGCGACCTGATTCAGTCCCGCCCCGATGTCACCGTGTTCACCCTCGATGGCTTCCTCTCATTCCACAGCGCCGCCGCGTTCGAGTACGAACTGTGGGGCTCAGAGCACGAGGCGGTCATCCTGCGCATGAAGGACGTGCACAGCATCGACACGACGGGACTCCTGACGCTGGAAGGTGTGATCGAGCACCGCCAGCGCGGCGGCCGGCGAACGATGCTGTCGGCCGTACAACCGCAGCTGATGCCCGTGCTGAGACGGTTCGGGATCCTCGACCTGCTGGGCCCGGACAACGTCTTTGCCTCGACGCGCGACGCCATCGAGTCCGTCGAGGACAAGAAATCCGCGCCAGTGATCGATGTCGATCGCGAGAGCCCGGGCATCTGCGGGCCGGAACCCGCTGACGGCAACAACCCACGAGGATCCTCGACCCGCGGAACCACGGACTCCGACGGCAGCGCCGACTCCGGACTCCGGAAGCCCCCTTCCCCGGAAAGGGAAGGGGGTTGGGGGGATGGGTTTCACCCCTGATTGATCTCCCCCTCCCTCGTAGGGAGGGGGCCGGGGGGGCTCAACGCGCCATCGAGGCCATCGACCCTCGGAACCCCGACTGCCGCTACGGCTTCAGCGTCCGGTAGTCCGGCGCCGTGATCTCGCGCAGCAGCGACACTTCGCGGTCCGCCAGCCGCGAGGCGATGCGCGGCTCGAGGTCGCCCAGCCGCTTGTTCGTCGTCACCACCGTGAACGCCCGCGCCACGTGACGGTGGTTGAGCAGCTGGTACAGCTTCTCCTCCGCCCACGGGCTGGACTTCTGCGCGCCGAGGTCGTCGAGGATCAACACCTCCGCCTCCAGCAGTGACTTGAACAGCTGGTCGTATCGCCTCGGTGCGTCGGGCGCGTAGGTCGCGCGCAACTCGTCGAGAAGGTCCGGCACCGTCGCGAAGGCGACCCGCTCGCCGCGCTCGAGGCAGACGTTCGCGATCGCCGCGGCCAGGTGCGTCTTGCCGCAGCCGTTTCCGCCGACGAACACCATCCAGCCCTGCGGCTCCCGCGCCCAGCGCAGCGCCTCGCGGTGTGCGCTCTCCAGCGACTTCCGCTGCTCGCCCTTCAGGCCGATGCCGTCCGGGATGAACTCGTCGAACGTGTAGCGCGCCAGCCGCTCGCGGCTCATCGCCCCGATCTGCACGAAGCGCGGCGCGGCGTCGCCGTGCGCCAGCTCCACCACCTGCGACATCGCCGGGTCCACGAGGCGGCTCGAGAGGCGCTCGTCGATCTCGGTCGGCGGCTTCACCGCCGTGAACACCGTCGGCAGCGCCGCGTTGAAGCGGTACGACACCACCTGGAAGAACTTCTCCCGCGCCCACGGCGTCTGCGCGTAGGCGTCGAGGTCGTCGAGGATGAGCAGCGGCGCGGTCTTGAGCTGCTCGAGCTGTGCGTCGTAGTCCAGCTCGGCGTCCTCCGCGTACGACGAGCGCAACTCGTCGAGGAGGTCCGCGACGCTGATGAACAGCGCCGGCTTCCCGCGCTCGATCGCGTCGTTCGCGATCGCCGCAGCGAGGTGCGTCTTACCCGCGCCGTGCGGCCCCACGAGGACGAGCCACCCCTCGGGCGCCTCGGCGAAGCGTCGCACGATGCGGACCGCCTCGGCGTACGCGCCCTGCAGCAGCGGGTCGTTCGAGCGACCCCGCTCGATCAGCGTGTCGAAGGTCAGCCGCTGGAACGGCCCCAGCCGCGAGTACCGCTGGAGGCGCGCTCGCCGCTCACCGGGATCCTCGTACCGTGCGCACTCGCACGGCTGAGGCCGGCCGAAGCGCGGGTCGGTGGGGTCGTCCGTGACGCGCACAAAGCGCGCGCCCTCACAGAGCGGGCACAGGTCTTCCGGGATCTCCGGGAAGTCAGTCGCGACGGTAGAGGTGCTCGTAGGGATCGGCGCGGCCTGGGCGTCGCCCAGGATGTCCTTCAACTGCTTCATCGGTCCTCCCCTCGCTCTTCCACCGCCGCAGGATCGCCTCGGCGTAGGTCCACGACCGCTTGTTCTGCCGCGCCGCCTCGCGCAGGGCTTCCGCCACCCACGCGCTCGGGTACGCCTGCTCCGCCTCGCCCAGCGCCGCGGCCACCGAGGGCGAAAGCATCCCGATCTCCGCCTCGTACACCGCCGCGAGCCCCTCCGGTTTCACGGCCGACCGAGCAACGACGCGCCCGCCGCCGGGCGGCTCCTCGAGGCCGTTCGCGATCCGCTCCATCAGCCTGCGCCCGGACTCGTTGTTCACGAAGACGAGCATGTCGTTGCCGGTGCCCGCATCCCCATCGATCCCCAGCGTGAGCAGCGTCCCCCGCTCCGCCGCGAGGCCCACCGCGCGAGCGACCACCTCGACGGCGCGTTCGCCGTAGTGCCGCGCGAGGGGCGCCTCCGCCGCCAGCGCCGACGCGCGCAGCGCGTGCGGCCGCCCCGGCTTCGGGATCGCGTACAGCGCGTAGAGCGTCACGCGCAGCTCGTCCGGATCGGCGATCGCCTCCAGCAGTTCCGTGAAGAACTGCACCGGCACCGTCGTCGCGCGCTGGCCGGCGCGGAACCCCTCGAACGTGCGCGCGGTCGCCGGCTCAGTCACCCGGGTGCCACCTGGAAGCCATCCCTAGAAGCCCGAGTAGCCCGGCTCCGGTCGGAGCAGCAGGTCCTGGAACGACGCGGTCTTGTCCACCCAGCGCACCGTCACCGATCCCGTGGGCCCGTTGCGGTGCTTCGCCACGATGATGTTCGCAAGGCCGGTCGGATGCGCGCCGCCGGGCTCGTCCGGGTGCTGGTCCTGCCACTCCGCGGGCTTCAGGTACATGTCCTCGCGGTAGATGAACATCACGATGTCCGCGTCCTGCTCGATCGACCCGGACTCGCGGAGGTCGGACAGCATCGGGATGTGCGGGTTGCGCGTCTCCACCGCACGAGACAGCTGCGCGCCGGCAATCACCGGCACCCGCAACTCGCGCGCGAGCTCCTTCAGCGACCGCGAGATCTGGCTGATCTCGTTCGCCCGCGTGTCGGCGCGTCCCGCGCCGTGCAGGAGTTGGAGGTAGTCCACCACCACGAGGTCGAGGCCGTGGTCGGCCTGCAGGCGTCGGCACTTCGCGCGGATCTCCGGGACGGACAGCACCGCGGAGTCGTCGATGAACACCGGCGCGGTGCCCAGTTGTCCGTGCGCCCGCATCACCTTCGCCTCCTCGGCCTCGGTGTGTCGTCCCAGCCGCAGCCGCGACATCTCGACACCGGCCTCCGAGGACAGCATGCGCATCGCGAGCTGCTCACCACCCATCTCGAGCGAGAACAGCGCGACCGTGCCCTGCTGCCCAACCGCGCAGTTCCGCGCGAGGTTCAGCATCAGCGACGTCTTCCCGCCACCGGTACGCGCCGCGAGGATCACGAGATCGCCGCGCTTGTAGCCGCCCGACAGCAGCTCATCCAGATCCATGAACCCGGTGCGCACCGTGGACGCGAGCTCGCCGTCCTCGTCCTCGTCGGGCGCCTCGAGGAACTCGTCCAGCAGGTCGCGCAGCACCTTGAAGTCGCCGGCCGTCTCCGCCGTGCGCAGCGCGAGCAGCAGCGCCTCCGCCTGCGAGAGCACGTGCCGGACGTCCGGCCCGCCCTCGTACGCCAGTGCCGCGATCTGGCCGGCCGCCTGGATCAGCCGCCGGTAGAGCGCGTCCCGCGCGACGATGCGCGCGTGCGTCTCCGCGCCGACGGCGGTGAAGTACTTGCCCGTGACTTCCACCAGGTACGGCTCGCCGCCCGCCTCGTCGAGGTGTCCCGCGCGGTCCAGTTCGTGCGCGACGGTCGGGATCGTGACCTCCTCGCCGCGCTCGGCGACGCTGAGGCAGGCCTCGTAGATCCAGCCGTTCTGCTCACGGAAGAAATCCTCGGGCTGCACGATCGGCAGGACGCGCGCGTAGGAGTCGTCGTCCAGCAGCAGCGCTGCGATGACGGCCTCCTCAGCGGAGACATCGTGGGGCGGGAGGCCGGTCTGCGGACGGCGTCGCTGATCGCCAAAGCGGTCGCGGTTGTCACCGACGAACGATCCGAACGACCGAGGACCGCTACTGACCACAGTTCACCCGCAATGTGCACCCGCAGGCAGGGGAGCCTCTCAGGAACGTCCCGCGGCCCAGAGAACAAGCAAAGCCGAGGACAAGAAAAACCCCGGTACCGCGTGGTACCGGGGAGTAGAGCGGATGCCCTGAAGCAATGCCCTGGAGCAACGACTGCTTTAGTCGCTCTCCTCCTCGGTGTTCTCTGAGCCCGGCTCCGACGCACCATCGGCGTCGTCGGCTTCCGCAGTCTCCTCCGAAGATTCGACTGCCTCGGCTCGAGGGGTCCGGACAACCTCTGGCTCCACGGGTGGATTCAGAAGCGCCTCGACCGCTGCTTCCACGCCTTCCGGCGTGTCTTCAGCGACGACCACCAGCTGTGCTTCGGCCGTCACGTTACGCGACAACCGAATCCCAACGGTGTAGACCCCTACACGGCGAATCGCCTCGGGCAGCAGTATGCGACGACGGTCCAGATCTTCGCCAAGAATCTCCCCAGCCTTCTCGGCGACGTCAGCATTTGTGACAGACCCGTACAGTCGTCCCTGCTCTCCGACGCGGGCCGTGATAACGAGAGGGCTCTCGAACTTGCCGACAAGTCCTTGTGCCTTCTCGTCCTCAGCCCGTTGCCGCTCCTCCTCGATCTCCCGAAGCCTTTCGGATCGGGCGAGTAGTTGCGGTGTTGCCGGCGCGGCAAAGCCGCGTGGCAACAGGTAATTCCGGGCAAAACCACGAGTGACGTCTTTGACCTCACCCATGTAGCCGGATCCCTCAACGGTCTCCAGGAACACGACCTTCACGTCAGATGACCCTTCGGCGTGCCGGAGCCGGGACTGAAGCCATCTTGCCTGCAGACGGCGTCACCGGACCGGACTTATCAAGACTGCTTTGAACGGTTGAACCACATTCGGCACAGAGTTGTCCGAAGTGTCCACGCTTTCCGTGGATGGGCCCGACAGGTCGAGACCCCCGCGACGTAAGAGCGTACCCGTCCCCGTCTTGTAGAAACAAGTTCCGGACCGGTGTCGCAGCCTGCAAGACAGGTTGGCGACATCGACAACTCTAGAACGTCCGTTCTTGCATGTCAAACGCATGTTCTGCTTTACTTCCGATCTCCCCTCCGACATCTGACCCCCGCCCCCTTCATGGGGGAGGGCTGGGGTGGGGGGACTGCCCCGCTCCCGCACACCACTAACCGCACCGAATCCGAAGGAGCACCCCCAATGCCGCTCACCCCACGACTCACCGACCCTCACCTCCATCCCTCCTACGGCGTCACCGCCGCCGCCGAGGGCGCCACCTGGCCACCGATCGCCGAGAAGCTCGCCGCGTCGAGGAATTACTGGATCTGCACGACGCGCTCGGACGGCGCGCCACACAGCAAGCCGGTCTGGGGCGTCTGGGAAGACGGCCTCTGGTTCAGCACCGGCACGAAGGCCGTCACCGGCCGCAACCTCGCGCGCGACCCTCGGGTCTCCGTGCACAACGAGAGCGGCGACGACGTCGTCATCCTCGAAGGCAACGTCGAGGCGTTCCCCGCGTCCGAGGTCAGCGACACCGTCATGCAGGCATACGCCGACAAGTACGCCTTCGACCCGCGCGAGGGCGAGCAGGATCCAAGTGGCGTCTGGTACCGCCTCGTCCCGTCGCTCGCGCATACATGGCTGGAGAACGACTTCCAGAACTCCGTGGGCCGCTGGGAGTTCGACTAGTCTGCGCAAGCAGACCGGAGGCCACGATGCACGTCCCCGACCGCTACCGCGAGACTGACCCCGAGGCGATCCGCGCCTTCGTCGAAGCGCACCCGTTCGCCACGCTCGTCACCGCTCCCGGCGGCGAGCCGCGAGCGACGCACCTCCCGTTGCTCCTCGAACGGTCCGAGGCGAGCGCCACGGTCGAGGGGACGTACATCGTGGGCCACGTCGCGAGGGCGAACCCGCAGTGGCGCGACTTCGACGGGCAATTGAGCGCCCTCGCGATCTTCGACTGGGGCCCGCACGCCTACGTCTCGCCACGCTGGTACGGGGAGGGCCAGTACGTGCCGACCTGGAACTACGTCTCGGTGCAGATGCGCGGCGTCCCCATCGTCATCGAAGACCCCGCCGAGCACCGCGCCGCGCTCCGCCTGCTGACCGAGCGCTTCGAGCCGACCGAGGGGTACTCGATGGACGCGCTCCCCGAGGACTACCTCCAGGCGATGGTGGGCGCGACGGTCGCGTTCCGGATCCCGGTCGACCACGTGGACGCCGCGTTCAAACTCAACCAGAACCGCAGCGCCGAAGCACGACGCGGGGTCGTCGAAGCCCTCGGCGCGTCCGAGGACTCGCAGGCCCGCGCCATCGCCGACCTCATGCGTGGCCGGCTGGACTAGACTCGCTCGGCTTCAGCCCCCTTTCGTCCCGAGGAGCCATCGATGCCCGCCCCGCGCACCCCTTCCAACCGCGCCGCCACCGCCAGCGCCGCCACGCTCCGCAAGCGGCGCGACCGCCTCACAAAGATCTGCGCGGCATACCCGGAGACCGAGGCACTCGACCGCTACGACAACGAGCACCGCTCGCTCGAGGTCGCCGGCAAGCGCTTCGGCTACTACCTCGTGGACCACTTCGGCGACGACGGCCGTAGCGGTGCCGTCCTCAAGGCGGCGAAGGGCGTGCAGGAACTACTCGTCGAGGAAGACCCGGACCGCTTCTGGGTCCCGGCGTTCGTCGGCCGCCACGGCTGGATCGGCGTCCGCTTCGACCTCGACGAGCCCGACTGGGAGGAAGTCGAGGGCTTCGTCCGCGACGCCTGGCTGCTCACCGCGCCGAAGAAACTGCGCACGGCGTTCGACGGGTAGGACACCTCGTGGACTTCGACTTCACCGCGGAGGTCTGGCTCTGGGACGCCCGGGATGCGTGGCACTTCATCACCGTGCCCGCGGAGGAGTCCGAGGTCATTCGCAGCGTGGGCGAGCCACTGGCGCGCGGCTTCGGCTCCGTGCGCGTCGCGGTCACCATCGGAACAACGCGCTGGCAGACCTCGGTCTTTCCGCAGACCGCCGAGGGGACATACGCGCTACCGATGAAGAAGCAGGTCCGCATCGCCGAAGGCATCACCGCCGGCGACGAGGTCGCCGTCCACCTCGAAGTGCTGGACGCGTAGACGGAGCAATGAGCGTCGCGAGACGAAGTGAAGTAGGGCTCCGTGCACGATACGTGCTGCTCACCGCGCCAAACGAGATCCGCGCTTAGAGGATCCGAATTTCCGGCAGTCCGAAGAGCGCCAGCACAGCATTCACCAACGTCAGCAACGTGCCGATTCGCCCAGCAACGTCTGCAAGGCCCCAAGCCTGTCGTGCTACAGAGCGACCGGCCTCGAGGCGGGCACCAGCGTCCGCCATGTCATCGAGAGCCTCCCGGAGCTGGACGACCGAGGTAACGGTCTCATCTGCGACCGCCGAGATCCGGCCCACCTGTTCGCGGACAAGCAGGTCGACCACCACTCGATCAGTCGTGCCGTGTGGCGCTTCCAGTGAAGCGATCTCATCCAGAATCTCGGTCGCCAACGTCCGGATTCGCTCGGCTCGAGCCACGTCGCGAATGAGCCGAGTGCTACCGGTCATTGAGAGGTCGCGACGCGCGTCGTTCCACCCGTCCGCTCCACCCTCGGCGACGGAAGGCCCTGCTCCCGATAGAAAGTGAGGCGGCGAGCCCACGCCACGCACCGGGACGATGGCGCGTGAGCCATCCTCCCATTGGCCGAGGGAGCCCTCCCCGAGAATGACCGGATAGTCCGGCGACGTGGGATCCATGAAACGCCACACGGCGTCACCTGCGGGGGGCACGTCACCCTCCGCCACGAAGAACCCACCCCAACTTGCCCCTGATGAGTGCTTCATGACCTCACTCGGCCACGCTTCACCAACGTAGCCCGCGCCCGCCAATGCGAGCTCATGATCCTCCGGCACTGGCCAGACGGAGATCTCGCCGAGGAACAGGCCGGACGAAGCCTGCAGAGCCACATGCTCGCGTGCGAGTTCCATGTCAGACCGGCGCCAGCGCCCGATCGAGCCCTTCGGACCACTCGGTCGTCGCCTCGGACAGCGCGACGTCCACCGGCCCCAGCCGGAGGCGGTCGCCGCCCATCGTGCCGAGGACCGTCGCCGCGATGCCGTGGCCGCGCGCGAACTCGAGCAGCGTGTCCGCGTTCCGCGTCGCGACGAGGAACCGCGAGGGCGCCTCGCCGAACAGCGCGCCGTCCACCCGGTCACCCACCTCGACGCCTGACGCGTCGATGCCCGCGCCCGTCGCGATGCACATCTCCGCGAGCGCGACCGCGAGGCCGCCGTCCGCGAGGTCGTGCGCCGCGGTGAGCAGTCCGCGCTCGTGCAGGTCGAGGACAAGGTCCTGCACCATCACCTCGTGCGCGAGTTCGATCACCGGGAGGCCGGCCTGCCGCCCGAGCGTCAGCGCCTGGTACTCGGACCCCGCGAGCGTGCTCGCGGCCTGCGCCACGTCCGCGCCGAGCAGCACGATCGAGTCTCCCTCTGAGGATCCGATCGTGAGATGCGTCGACACGTCCTGGATCACGCCGACCACGCCGATGCCCGGCGTCGGGATGATCGCCCCGCGCGGCGCCTCGTTGTAGAGCGAGGCGTTCCCGGAGATCACGGGCGCGTTGAGCGCGCGCGCCGCCTCGGACAGCCCGAGGATCGCCTCCTCCAGTTGCCACGCGACGTCCGGCTTCTCGGGGTTCCCGAAGTTCAGGCAGTCGGTCAGCGCCGCTGGCCGCGCCCCGGTCGCCACCACGTTGCGGCACGCCTCGGCGACCGCCATCGCCGCGCCGGTGCGCGGGTCGAGGGCGAGCATCCGCGCGTTGCAGTCGGTCGAGACTGCGACGCCTTTCGTCGACCCCTTCACGCGGATCAGCGCAGCATCGCCGCCCGGCTTCACCACCGTGTTGTTCTGCACCTGGTGGTCGTACTGCCGGTAGATCCACCGGCGGCTCGCGATGTTCTCGGACGCCAGGATCTGCAACAGCATCGCCGAGGGGTCGGCGACGTCCGGCTGCGCGGCGAGGTCCTCGCCCTGGACCGCGTCGAGGCTGGAGGGGCGGACGCCCTCCGGCGGGTACTGCGGCGGATCCGTCAGCACACCGATCGGGATGCGCGCGAAGACCTGGTCGCCGTCGCGCACCGTCGCCATCTGGTCGTCCGTGACGTAGCCGATCACGTCCGCGCGGATCTCCCACTTCCGGAAGTGCGCCAGCACCTCGTCGAGGTACTCGACCTTCGGGATCACCACCATGCGCTCCTGCGACTCCGACAGCATCACCTGGTACGGGGTCATGCCCTGCTGCCGCCTCGGCACCCGCGACACGTCGATGTCGATCCCGGTGCCCGCACGCTCGGCCGCCTCGACGCACGACGAGGTGAGCCCGGCCGCCCCGCAGTCCTGCAGGCCTTCGATCCAGTCGGAGTGCTCCTCCGCCAGTTCGCAGCAGGCCTCCATCAACAGCTTCTCGAGGAACGGGTTCCCCACCTGCACGGCGGGCCGGCTCGCCTCGGATTCCGCGGTGAGCTCCAGCGACGCGAACGTCGCGCCGTGGATACCGTCGACGCCGGTGTCCGCACCCACGAGGACGAGCGGGTTGCCCACGCCTCGGGCGCTCGCCGACAGGAGGTGCTCCCGCCGCCCGATGCCGACGCACATCGCATTCACCAGCGGGTTTCCCGAGTACGACGGGTGCATCTGCACCTCGCCGCCGATCGTCGGCACGCCGATGCAGTTCCCGTACCCGCCGATGCCGGCGACCACGCCCTTGAAGAGCCGTCGGTTCGTCCGGTCTGAGAGCGGCCCGAACCGCAGCGAGTCCAGCAGCGCCACGGGCCGCATCCCCATCGCGAAGATGTCGCGCAGGATCCCGCCCACACCCGTCGCCGCGCCCTCGTACGGCTCGAGCGCGCTCGGGTGGTTGTGGGACTCCATCTTGAAGACGGCCACCCACCCATCACCGAGGTCGATCGCGCCCGCGTTCTCCTCGCCGGCCTTCGTCAGGACAAACTCGCCCGTCGTCGGGAAGTGCTTGAACAGCGGCCGCGAGTGCTTGTAGCCGCAGTGCTCCGACCAGAGCGCCCCCACCATGCCGAGTTCGACATCAGTCGGTTCGCGGTCCAGGAGGTCGAGCAGCCGCCCATACTCCGCGCGCGACATCGCGACCTGCTGGAGGACGTCGTCAGCGACCGGCATGCGCACAACCTCAGGGGTGATCGGGGAGTGAGTCGAGACTACCAGCGGGGCGTGTCAGGCGGGAGTCAGGCGAGCAGCGCGATGAACTCGTCCACCTCAAGCCCAGCGTCCCGGATCAGGCCGCGCAGGAGCCCCCGGTCGAGCGTCCGATGTCTAGGTACGCTCAAAGGTCGGCGACCGGGGGCGCGAAGCCACATGTGACTCCCCTTGGTCCGCACTACCTCATAGCCGTACAAACTCACAGCACGGACAAAGTCGTCGCCGGAGATGACGGGTAGCGAGGGCATGGGGTCTCCGAGTCGAGAGCTCAGACGCTTCTAAGTTCAAGACTGTCGGAAACGACGGGAATTGCGCAACCCGTAGTCAGACGGCGACCTCAACGGTTGCAAGGTCCTCGTCCGGCACGATTTCGCCATGCTCCCGGGCATCCTCAAGGGCGAGTTCAATCGCCTCGCGTGCGTTCGCGAGGGCTTCCTCACGCGTCGCGCCCTGAGTCCAGACTCCGGGCAACGCGGGACACGAGGCGACAACCATGCCGTCCTCACCCTGCTGCAACACGACGGTGAAGCGCTTCGTCATGTGTTCAGGATACCGCCTGGACCGCGATCCCGATGGCTGAGACCCGGGCCGCCCCATCTGCCAAACAGGACCTAGGCGACCTTCGGCAGCGACGCGAGCGCCGCACGCACGTCGTCGACGCGGGGCACGTCGGTCAGATTGACTCCCTGGCTCGGGCCAAGGAACTCCACTCCTAGCAGAAGGCCGTCTGCCCCATAGTCGACCTGACGGCCATCGCCTAGCTCGACGGTGCGGGTGACATCCCCAGCACCTCGTGGCTCGAACGACACGTACAGCGCATCAGCATCGGGGTCATACGTGACCATCATCGGTCGGTTCGCCTTCCGCCCGGGAAGTCGGGCCAGAACGCCGTCACCACGAGTAGCGGCGAGCGATCTTCGGCCACGACGACTGCAAGGCGCGCTCCATCCACGATTCCATCGTACCGAGTCCCGCGCGTCGTGGGCGGCATCCAGCCCGACGAGAGCACTGACTCGATGTCTCGCTCGGTCACGTTCCGCAGCGCGACCTGTTCGGTGGCGTGACGGCTGAGTTCGAGTCCAACGCGCTACACCGCGACCCCGACGGCCTGCAGCACCGAGCGCCAGATCGCGTTCCCGTCCTCGTTCCCCAGCAGCGGCTCACACGCGCGCTCCGGGTGCGGCATCATCCCGAGGACGTTCCCGCGCTCGTTGAGGATCCCCGCGATGTTCGCCGTCGATCCATTGGGGTTCGCCTCCGGCGTCGCGTCGCCCGCGGGCGTCACGTAGCGGAAGGCGATGCGGTCCGTGTCCTCCAGGAGGGCGACGGTCTCCGGATCGGCCACGTACCGGCCTTCGCCGTGCGAGACCGGCACCATGTACGCCCTCGACGCGTCGAGGTGCGCCGTGAACGGGGAGGTCTGGTTCACCGCCAGCAGGTAGGCGTCCTGGCAGCGGAACTGCAGCGACTCGTTCCGCATGAGGACGCCCGGCAGCAGCTGGGACTCGCACAGGATCTGGAAGCCGTTGCAGATCCCGATGACCAGCCCGCCCGCCTCGGCGTGCGCGGCCACCGCCTCCATCACCGGCGAGAACCGCGCGATGGCGCCCGTCCGCAGATAGTCGCCGTAGGAGAACCCGCCCGGCAGCACCACCAGCTCGTCCCGGTCGAACGAGGTGACATCGCGGTGCCAGATCTTGCGCGACTCGATACCGACCTGCTGGAGCGCCCACACGCAGTCGTTGTCGCTCCACGTCCCCGGAAACACCACCACCGCAGCGCGCATCGCGACTCCTCGAGGATCAGCCTGGGCCGGGGAAGAGAGCTCAGTATACCGACACGGGCTCTGTGAACTCTCGTGCCCTCCGCAAGACCCCGAGGATCCGGCCTCCTCCCCCCTGAGGGGGAGGGTTGGGGTGGGGGGTGACGCGGCACTCGACGTACAGTCCCGTCCGAGCCCGACCTCGACCCTCCGAACCGCCTCGACGCCTCCCCTACGAGTCGTCCTCGGACAGCACGGAGTCATCCTCGTCGTCGGTCACGATCACTGGCGGACGCACGGACGCGGCGGGGCGAGGGCGTTCCGTCCGAGGACGTCCACCGCTGCCCGCCCGGAGCGGAGCGTCGTCGTCTTCGTCCACCGGCTCGAACGTGCGGCGCGCTGCGAGTTCGCGGCGCGACGGCTCGGGGTACTCCACCCGCGGGTGGTAGACCGCCGACAGCGACTGCACGAACGAGTCGGCCGCGATCCGCAGGTCCCGCATCGAGATGTCGCACTCGTCGAACTGGCCCTCGTCCAGACGCTCGCGGATCGTCGCGTCCACGATCTGGCGGATACGGTCCGACGTCCGGTCGTTGCTCGCGCGCACGGACGCCTCGGACGCGTCGGCCAGCATCACCAGCGCCGTCTCCCGCGACTGCGGCTTCGGCCCGGGATACTCGAACAACTCGGGCTCGATGTCCGGCTTCACCTGCGCGGCCTGCCGGTAGAAGAACGCCACGAGGCGCGTCCCGTGGTGCTGCTGCACGAACGCGACGACCGCCTCGGGCAGTCCGTGCTTCCTCGCGAGTTCCACGCCGGCGGAGACGTGACGCATGATCACGCGCGACGACTGCAGCGGGTCCAGGTTCTCGTGCGGGTTCGGCCCGTCCCCGAAGTTCTCGACGAAG
This sequence comes from uncultured Dehalococcoidaceae bacterium, assembly GCA_964414675.1. Classification (GTDB taxonomy): domain Bacteria; phylum Chloroflexota; class Dehalococcoidia; order UBA2979; family UBA2979; genus W-Chloroflexi-9. The sequence continues at coordinate 5,912 of CAYPYF010000016.1, read as the reverse complement.
AACCCGGGCGAGTGCAGCTTCCCGATGTCGTGGTAGTACGCCCCGACACGCACGAGGAGCGAGTCAGCGCCGATGCGGTCCGCGGCGCGGTCCGCCAGGCTCCCCACCAGCATCGAGTGCTGGAACGTCCCGGGCGCCTCGTCCTGCAGGCGGCGCAGCAACGGGTGGTTCAACTGCACGAGTTCCATGAGCTCGACTCGGGTGATGATCCCGAACGGCCGACTCAGCAGCACGAACGCCCCCACCGAGATCGTGGCGGTCAGCAGTCCCCCGAGCGCCGAGGCGCCCGCGATCCACGCGAGATCTTCGACAGACCGGTCGGAGTCGAGCAGCAGCACGACGACGGCCCACAGCGCGCCCGCACTCGCCGCGGCGAGTCCGGCGCCGAGGTAGCCCTGCAGCCGCTCCGCCCGCGAGGCGACCAGCAGACCACCGAGGGACCCCGAGCCCGTGGCCAGCACCAGCAACAGCGCGTCCGACTCCCCGGCGAGCGATCCGGACGTGCTGGGCACGGCCATCGCGAGGTAGCCGACGACCGACGAGACGATCAGCGCGCCGATCACGCCGCTGGACACGTCGAGCAGCACGGCCGCCACGATCGGGCCGGCGGCCAGCGGCAGCGCGAGCGCCAGGAAGAGGTCGTCGTGGTCGGGGAGGATCAACGGGAACGCGAACTTCGCCACGACCAGCGGGACGAGCGTCGTCAGCACGAAGAGCGCGAGGCGGCGCGCCCCGCGCAGCGACCGCGGCTTCGCCACCCATAGATGCGCGCCGAACCCCGCACCCCCCAGCACCGACACGATCGCCGCCGCGAGGATCGCCGTCACCGTGATCGACCCCGTGCGAATGTCCAACCGCTCGATCGCCTCGAGGCCGGCATCGTCGATCACCGTGCCCGCCGGCACCACCACGTCCCCGGTTGCGTACGTCACGCGCACCGTCGGGGTGTTCGCGCGCGCCTCGGCTCGCAGCGTCTCGGTGCGTTCCTCGGACACCGCAAGCGTCGGCACCACGAGCATCTCGATGACCTCGGTCAGCGCGGATCGCTGGTCCGAGGTGAGCCCCGTCGAGATCAGGTTCGAGGCGCGTGCCCGCGCATCCTCGAGCTCGTTCGCGCTGACGGCGCCGGTGAGCGTGCGCGAGAGCGCATCGCGGGCCTCCGCCTGCATCGTCGCCCACGTGTCGGCGTCGACGCTGATCAGCACGCTTGCCGCGGCGGGGGAGAGGTCCGCGCCGGGGATCGCCTGGACGGCCGTCTCACGGGCGGATGCGGACTTCGTCTCGTCCGCTCGCTCCTGCGCGATCGCGGCGATGATCCGGTCGAGTTCGCCCGCCTGCTTGTCCCGGATCTCCGAGTCGAAGACCAGCACTTCCTGGACGGCCGCGGCCGCGGCCTCGCGGGTCTCGGTCGTCAGGATGTCGGACTCGTACGTCAGGTCGCGCGGCGACAGGATGTCGCGGTCCACCCGCGTTCCGATCGCCAGTTGCTGCCCGCCCGGGAACCACGGGAACAGGATCGCGAACAGCGCGACGGACGTGAAGATCGCGAGGGCGAACGCGACGTTACCGTTCGGCGCTTCGCGCGCCGCCTGTCGCAGGCTGGTCTGGGCAGTTCGGCTGACCATGGGGACGGTCTGGACGCTGGCGACTAACCGGCGAGGATCGACCGCACCGCCTGGTTCACGCGGCCACCGTCCGCACGGCCCGCGACTTTCTCGAGCATCGGACGCATCACCTTGCCGACGTCGCCAGCCCCGCTCGCCCCGACCTCCGCGATCACCTCGCGCGCGATCGAGGTCAGCTCGTCGTCGGACAGTTGCTTCGGGAGGAACTCCTCGATCACGACGAGCTCTACCTGCTCCTTCGCGGCGAGGTCGGCACGAGCGGCCTTCTCGTACTCCGTGATCGAGTCACGACGCTGCTTCGCCTCCTTCTGGAGGACGCGGGTCGTCTCGTCGTCGGTCAGGGTGTGGCCGGACTCGATCTCGGCGTTCTTGAACGCGGCCAGCAGGAGGCGGAGGGCGTCGCGCCGCTCCGTGTCGCCGCCCTTCCAGGCGGTCGTCATCTGCTCGCGGATCGTTTCCTGGATCGTCGCCACGTCGGACTCCCTCGGCTGCGCTCGCTGGGCGACGCTCGCCTGACCGTCCGCCGCGGCGCACTCGAACTGTCCGAGGTTGAGGACGGCCCCCAGCGGCGGCCTCACCGTGACCTCGGACGGACGGCTACGCCGTCTCGCGGGTCTTCTGGCGAGCGATCGCCTTGCGCAGCTTGCGGCGGCGCGCGGCTTCCTTCTTCTTGCGGCGCTCGGAGGGCTTCTCGTAGTACTCGTGGCGGCGAGCGTCCGTCAGGATGCCGTCTGCCTGCACGCGCTTGTTGAAGCGCCGCAGCGCGGCCTCCAGGGACTCGGAATCGCCGACGTAGATCTCACTCACTCGAAGTTCACCCCCGCCGAAGACGCCACCCTGGCCGCCCTCGGAATCCGCTCTCGGTCATCAGTCTCATCGGCCAGCGCAAGGCGCGCGGGGCCGAGGTCATGCTGCGATCACGCACGTCGCCGCCGACGCGCACTATCCATCGTACCGGCGGCGCGATCTCGTGGTCAACGAGTGCCCGCGCGGCCTATCGGGAGACAACGCGGCGCGGCCTGCGCCGCGCCGTATGCGTTGACCCTCGACCGAGGGTGACCCCACCGAGGTTAGTCGGCGGAGGGGAGCACCTTCGGCTGGAGCTCTTCCATGCCGCGTCCGTTGACGTTCAGGTTGCACTCACCCGGCTTGATGCAGAGCACCTCGACGCCGGTGGTCTCGTCCTTGTACCGCTTGCCCAGTGCGACAGCCATGTTCGTCCCCGTCCCTTACAGCTGCTCGAGCGGCGTTTCGCCGCAACGGAGTTCCGCGTCCTCGGCACCCTTGGTGACGATGAACTCGGCGCCACACTCGGGGCACTTGTACCGCTTGCCGGTCACTGCTGGCATCTGGATCTCCCTCTACGAGGCCAACCCCGGGCCTCGGTCAATAGTTACCGAACTCAGTAGACGTTGTCGAACCTGCGCAGATCCCTACGGCTCGACGTTCTTGAGGAACGTCACCATGTTCTGGATCTCCTCGGGCGTCAGGACCCCGCCAGCGGAGTCGCCCCACGCCGGCATCGGCGTGCCGGGGCGGCCGTTCGTGATCGTGTCGATGTAGAACTGGTCGGGCTGCGTCAGGACGTCCGGCAGGAGCGGCAGGCCGACGCCACCCTGGCGCTCCGTGCCGTGGCAGACCGCGCAGTTGCTCTGGAAGAACGTACCGACGAGCACACCCTGCACCATCGTCTGGGCCTCGGGCTCCTCGGGCAGCGGCTCCGGCGTCGCCTCGGCGTCTTCGCCGAACGGGTTGCGGTTGCGGATCTCGGAGCCGGCCGCACCCGGGTATTGGCCACAGTTACCTGTGGTCAGTCCCAGGGTTCCGGCGTCGCTCGTCGGGAGGACCACCTTCTCGCGGTCGGTGTTCGTCTCCTCGTCGTGCTCGAGGCCCAGTTCGTCCACGAGTTCCCACGCGCCTGGCGAGATGATCATGTCGACCAGGTAGTTGATCTGGGTGTCGGACAGCGGGCCGCCGAACTGCTCAGACCACGGCGGCATCGCCGTGCCCGTGCGGCCGCATGCGATGGTATTGAAGAGGAAGTTCCGGACCGTGCGCTCTTCACCGGCCGGCGTTTCGGGCGCGCCGAACTCGTTGTCCTCGCCGAGGATCAGGAACGCTTCGTTGTCCAGCGGGAAGCCGATACCGCCCTCGCCGGCGAAGCCATGGCAGGTGCGGCAGTTGTTGATGAACAGGTCCGCGCCACGGTGCAGCACCGTCTCGTGCTGGCCCTCTTCCGCCACCGCGGCGCGGTTCGGCTCGTTGAGGATGTACGCCCCGAAGGCGAGGAACGCCAGAAACAGCAGCCCGATCATCACGTTGACCTGCTTGCTCGTGTTCATGCGTCCATCACTCTCCGCGCCTCGCCCTCGCGAGGTAAACGACCGGGTTCAGCCAGTCTGCTAGACCGGCACCGCGCGCTGGGGGTTGTCGGGGCCGCCGGGGGTCACCGAGCCGGTCTGCACGGTGATGTTCCCGGCGTCGTCGATCTCGATCAGCATCGTGTCCATCGATCGCGGCGCCGGGCCGAACACCCGGATGCCCGCCTTCGTGTAGGTGGAACCGTGACACGGGCAGCGGTACCAGCCACCGTCGTCGCCGTCCCAGGAGAACGTGCCGCGCCACGGCACCGTGCACCCCAGGTGCGGGCACTTCCGCCACAGCGCGAGCAGCCCGTCCGCGCCACCGGCGCCGCCGGCGCGCGTCTCGGTCGGATCGAGGTTCGCGATCCAGAACTGACCCTCGGAGTTCGCGATCGGTGGCGCGCCCTTCTCGTAGTCGGCGACGTTGCCTGCCGGGACCGGGCCACCGAACCCGCGGACGTTCCGCGGGTACAGGAAATCCAGCAGCAGGCCCACGCTGCCCAGCAGCGTCACGCCCAGGCCGCCCCAGAAGGACGCCCGGATGAAGTTGCGGCGGGACGTGTCCCGGTCCAGCGGCGACACCATCGCCGCCGGGATCGCCTCGGAGTCCTCGACCTGCGTGCGCCGGGAGGCCAGCGCCGACTTCCAGGCGTCGGTCTGGGACTGTGTGACTTGTTCGTTCGACACGGTTTCCTCCGACAGCCGCTAGTGGTCGTGCGCGAAGATCGTGAACGGGTAGAGCACCAGGCCCTCGCCGCGGAAGAACGTCCCCACGATCGTCAGCGTGACAAAGACGGCGATGAAGCCCGAGAACTGCAGGATCATGTGGTCCCGCTTGGTCTTCGCGAACCCCAGCTTGTGGATGACCAGCGACAGCAAGAGCGGCAGCCCCACCATCGTGTTCACCGGGATGAACTGCTCGACCAGGAACGCAGGAATGTTCCAGTCGAGCTCGATCGCCGGGAATCCGAGGAGGTCCGTCCGCAACACGTCGCCCAGAGGCACGTGCAGCGTCCAGTCCGGCCAGTTGATGTTGTTCTGCAAGCCGCGGAGGCCACGCATGAAGTCCAGTTGCGTCGGCCACGAGACAAAGCCGGGCGCTTCTCGGTCGGCGTTCAGTTTGCCGTTCACGATCCACTCGTACACCTGCACGTGCTTCGCCTCGTCGTAAAAGATGAGGAGCACGGTGCCGATGGAGCCGACCGCGGCGCCGATCTTGGTGAGCAGCCAGGCGTTCGGCGTCGACAGCCACTCGCCCTGGCCCTCGTGCGAGTTGTCGAAGTACGGGATCGCGCCCAGCGCGATGAGGGCGACCGTCGGCACCACCACGCCGGCGAGCGCCGGGTGCATGTGCAGCAGCAGCTCCTGGAGGTTCAGGAAGTACCACGGCGCCTTCGACGGGTTCGGCGTCACCGCCGGGTTGGCCCGGTCGAGCAAGATCGAGTCCACCATCACCGCGAGCACCACGATCAGGATCGTGAACAGCACCGCCGAGATGAACTCGATGAAGACGAGGTCCGGCCAGACGAGTAGTTCTTCCTCGCGGGCGCGGCGAGCGCGTCCTCGGACCGCCGCGGAGGACGGTTGGGCCTGGGCCTGAGGCGTAGCAGCCATCGGTGTTCCCTTTCCTTCCGTCAGACCTACAGCGGGCGCGCCAGGCCGCCGTCACGGCGGATGCGCCAGAAGTGGACCGTCATGAACACGGCTGCCAGCAGGGGCAGGCCGATCACGTGCAGGGCATAGAAGCGGATGAGCGCGGCCTGGCCCACCTGGAAGCCGCCCACCAGCACGAACCGGTTCGGCTCACCCAGCAGCGGGGCGGAGCCCACCATGTTCGTGCCCACGGTGATGGCCCACAGCGCCAGCTGATCCCACGGCAGCAGGTAGCCGGTGAAGGAAAGCAGCAGCGTCAGGACCAGCAGCA
>CAYPYF010000015.1:36368-43417 GCA_964414675.1 uncultured Dehalococcoidaceae bacterium | reverse complement strand
GAAGCGCCTCGACCGCCGCCTCGACCTCCGGGCCGATGCAGTCGGTGACCGACTTCACCTCGCGTCCGATCAGCGTGGCGAGGTGCTGCGCGACGGGCTCGTTGCGAAGCTCCTCGACGACCTTGCCGCCGGGGCGTCCCCGGTGGGCGCAGATGATGATCTTCGAGCCCTGCTCGATGAGGTACTCGAGCGTCGGGATCGACTCGCGAAGGCGGTAGTCGTCCAGGATCTGGCCGTCGTCGAACTGGACGTTGTAGTCGACGCGGAGGAAGACGCGCTTCCCGGCTACATCGATGTCACGGACGGTCTTCTTGTTCAACAGAACCCTCCAGCCCGCACCCCGCGAAGCACGTCCAGAGGTACGCCCCGGGTGAGGCATGACTGGACGACGACCCGGACGGGTGTCGGGGAGGACACGCGCGACCCGAGGCGATGATAGGAAGCCGCCGTCCCCTCCGGCAATCGCGCGCCGAATGGGCCTGCCTGACGTCCGGAACCCCCTCCCCGCTCATGCGGGAGGGTTGATGTGGGGGACATCCTCGCGTTGTCTCGCATGTCTTATGTCACGCGCCCGACGGCGGCCTCGGCGTACTCGCCGAGGATGGCGACCGCTTCGGCGGAGAGCCCCGCGCCGGTCAGCGCCTCGAGTGCGGACTGCATCTCCTCGCGCGCCTTCGACTCCGTCGCCGCACGAGCGCCGGTCGCCTCCACCCACCGCCCCATCGCCTCGATCGGGTCGCCCGGCGACGGACGCGTCCCGTAGGCATCGCGGAGGAGGCCACCCGCTTCCTCCGAGGACTCGAGGGCGACGATCACCGGGTAGGTCATCTTGCGTGCGGAGAGGTCGTCGCCCACGGGCTTGCCCGTCACGGCAGGGTCGCCCCAGATGCCGAGGACGTCGTCCACCATCTGGAACGCGAGGCCCACGTGGCGCCCGTATTCGCGGAGCGCCGCCACGGCCGCCTCGGACGCGCCGGCGAGGATTGCGCCCGCCGCGAACGGAGCGGCGAACATCGCCGCGGTCTTGCCCTGGGCCATCGCCAGGTACTCGTCGAGCGTGACGTCCGAGCGCGTCTCGAACGACATGTCGAGGTACTGCCCCTCGACGAGCCGCAGGCACGCCTCGTCCACCTCGCGCATCACGGCGAGTACGCGTTCTGCGGGCGCGCCCGCCGCGATCATCCGGTACTCCGCGAGGCGCGAGACGACGAACATCCCATCGCCGGTGTTGATCGCCTGCGGCGCTCCGGCGAACACCCAGAGGTTCTGGCGTCCCCGCCGGAACTCGCTCGCGTCCTCCACGTCGTCGTGCAGCAGTGAGAAGTTGTGCACGAGCTCGATCGCCGCCGCCGCCGGGACTGCGTGCGCGACCGCGCCTCCGAGGAGTTCGGTCGCCAGCAGGACCGCGACGGGGCGCATCAGCTTCCCGGGCGACGCCTCCACCGGCTGTCCGGCCTGGTCCTCCCAGCCGAGGTGGTAGCGCATCCACGCGTACAGGCCGTCCGGGCGCGCGCTCACGGCCTCGCGCATCTCGCGCTGGATCGCTGGACGGTAGCCGGCTGCTCGCTCCGCCAGGCCGCTCATGCTGTCGCCTCCACCGTCGCCCGCTCCAGGATGAGGGTGCTCTCCGCCACTGCGCGGATCGCGAGTTCATTGAACAGCAACGGCCGGTATGCGCCCGCCACGTACTCCTCGATGCAGTCGTCGTACCTCGGGTGGCCCGGGATGCCGCTGTTCCCCGTCGGCTGCATGAACAGCGAGGCGTCCCAGTCGCTGAGGTCCAGCACCTGCCGGTAGCCCGGCGCGATGCGGACGCGGTTGTGCGTCCCCCATGCCGATCCCTGCGCCTGCACCACGGTGTTCACGTCCCCACCGAACGGACGACTCCCACGCGACCACTGCCGTCCGATGCCGGGGATGTCCGCGAGGGCGTGCTCGAACGGGATCGCCTGGACAGCGCCCAGCGTCCACGCCCCCGGCTCCCCGCACGCGTGCGTCAGCACCTCGGTCGCGCGCTCCACCGCCCCGCGGAGGCGTCGGTCGCGGTCAGGTCCGTCGACGAACCACGGCCTCGAGGCCTGCTCGACCGCGTCGACCAGCGTCCCCTGGAAGCGATACGCGAACGCCGAGTTGACCGGCACGCCGTCCACGGACGCCCCCATCGCGATCCGGCCTCGGCCGCCCGCGACGCGCTCCATCATCTCGTTCCCGAGGAGGCGGGACGTGACGTGGACCAGCGCGCCAGCGGCGCTGTTCACGTCCAGCTGGCCGTCCCAGCCCTCGAGCAGTCCGAGCACCGCCGAGGATCCCGCGCCCCGTTCGACGATGATGTCCCGGAGCCGCTCGAGGTGGGCGGAGCGGTGGTCGCGCTGGATCGCGCAGAACGACGCGACCGTGTGTGTCTCGCGCGCCTCGATCCGTTCGACGATGCGCTCCCAGCGCTGCGGGTCGCACCACTCCTCGCCCAGGTCGTGCGAGCCGCCCGGCGCGTTGTTCGCCGAGGCCACGAACCCGCTCGGCGGGTCGATCAGCCGAGGCAGCTCGGTGACGTCGATGAACGGCGGCGGGCCGGGCGAGGTCGAACCGTCCTGCGGGAACAACCCGACGTCGGGCGCGCGATCCGGGACCTGCCCGACGAACCGATAGCCGATGTGCCCGTCCGTGCTGGCCAGGACGAAGTTGAACGTCGTGCTCGGCCACCCGTCGACCGCCCGGTTCGCCTGCGCAAACGTCGAGGCGAGCGACAGCCCGATGAACGGCGTCGCGATGTCGAGGCCCTCGACCACCGACGAGCGCAGCGCGACCGCGCGCCGCTCCCCGCGCAGCGCCGGGCTCACCACCGGCCCGTGGCGCGTCACCAGGACGTGCTCCTCGATGGCGTCTCCGTCGCGCACTGGAATCCGCTCGACGACCTCGGCGGCCTCCGCCCAGCCGTCCGGCGTGCGGTACCGGCGCGAGGTCGGCGCCTCGAATGTCTCGATGTAGCAGTCGGCCACGTCCGCCATCCCGGCCGTGATCCCCCACGCAATCGTGCGGTTATGTCCAATAGCGACGCCGGGGATGCCCGGGATCCCCGCCCCCACGAGGTCGAACATGCCGCCTCGGACGTGTGCCACGTGGAACAGCCCCGGCAGTGCGACGTCCACGTGCGGGTCGGACGCCAGCAGTGGCCGCCCGCTCCGCGTGCGCTGGCCTGAGACCGCCCACGCGTTCGAGGAGAGCGCGCCGGGAAGCGTGCCCAGTCCACCGCTGAACGATGCCTGGTAGGCCTCCAGCAGCGCGTGCGCGGCGCGCGGGTAGCCCTCGCCCGTGACCGTCGAGGACGGTGGGTGCACGGGGTCGAGCATGGCCGCGACCTCCGGCCCGAGCTCGGCCGCCAGGCGCTCGCGCACCAGTTCCGTGTTCCAGTTCCCCGCGAAGGCGAACATCACCAGCCGCCCGACCAGCATCGTGTCCTCGACGCCCCAGGGCTCGAACGAGTCGCCGAAGAGCGCGAACTCCGGTGGCAGCGCCGGGAGGTGCTCGACAGCTGCGTTCACGCCCCGTGCATACGCCGACAGGAGTTCGAGTTCGGCCCCGGCGAGGCGCTCCGCGTCCGCTCGCGCCGCGCGGTTGAGGCCGACCCTCCGCAGCAGCCGGTCGCTCCCGAGCGTCGCGGCGCCCGCGATCTCGGACAGCCGGCCCGCCGCAGTGCGCCGCGCACCCTCCATCTGGAACAGCCGGTCCTGGGCGTGGACGTACCCGTGCCCGAAGAACGCGTCGACAGCGGTCGATGCGAGCACGTGCGGCACGCCCCAGCGGTCGCGCACCACCTCGATGCGGTCGTCGGTGCCGTGGACGGTGAGGGTCCCCTCGGTCGTGGGGAACGAGGAATGGTCGAGGGTGCGCCGGGTGGCTTTGCCCAGCCCCGCAGCCATCCGCGCGCCGGCCCGGGCGCGCCCAGATAGATCCGCGGGCCTCACGAGGACGCTACGCGTCCGAGTTCGCGGCGGCCCGCATCTCGTCGTCGATCGCCTTGAGCTTGCCCAGCCGGCGCTCGTGCCGTCCGCCCTCGAACGATGCTGCGCGGAAGGCGCGCATCACCTCGGAGGCTGCGCCGCGCCCGATCGCCCACGACCCCATGCACAGCACGTTGACGTCGGTGTGCTCGCGTGCGCGCTTGCTGGAGAACGTGTCGTGGCAGACCGCCGCGCGGACGCCGTGGATCTTGTTCGCGACGATCGAAGGCCCCACGCCGTTGGAGCAGATGAGGATGCCGAAGTCGTGCTCCCCCGCCGCGACCGCCCGCGCGAGCGGGACCGCGATGTCCGGGTAGTCACAGGACTCCAGCGAGTCCGTGCCGTAGTCCGTGACCTCGTCGCCGAGTTCGGCGAGTTCGGCCCGAAGGATCTCCTTCAGCTCGAATCCGGCGTGGTCAGAACCGATTGCGACGCGCATGAGACCTCCGCTCCTCATGCTACCGCACGGCCTCGCCCGAGGCAGTCAGGCCGCGGCCTGCCCCTTCGAGCAGGACCGCAGGAGGGCAAGCGTCCCGCGCTCCTCGGCGGACAGCCAGCGTGAGGCCCGAGTCGCGGGCATCCGCTCGTCGCGCTGGTACGCCTCGATCACCGCGGGATGGACGTAGGACTTCCGGCATACCGCCGGGGTGTTCCCCAGCACGCTCGCGACGTGCTTGATCGCCTGAGCGACCTCACGCTGCGCGCGGGTCTTCGAGGTCGGTTTGGCTGCCTCGGCGAGGGCGGTCGCGCCGAGGACTGTGCCCCACCAGGTGCGGAAGTCCTTCGCCGTGAAGTGCCCGCCGGTGGCCTCGCGGATGTAGTCGTTCACGTCCTGCGAGCTCACCGTGTGACGCTCGCCGTCCTCGTCCAGGTACTGGAACAGCTCGTACCCCGTGGTCTCCTTGCACTGCCGCACGATGCGGGCGAGCCGCCGGTCCTGCACGCTCACCTTCCGAGGCACGCCGCTCTTGCCGCGGAACGTGAGCACGAACCCGTTCGTCGTCACGTCGGCGTGCTTGTTCCGCAGCGTGGTCAGTCCGTAGGACTGGTTGGCGCGCGCGTACTCCGTGTTCCCCACGCGGATCCCCGTCACGTCCAGCAACCGCACCACGGTGGCGATGACCTTCTCCCGAGGCATCCCGCGACGCGAGAGGTCGGCCTCGACGCGCCGGCGCAGCCGGGGGAGCGCCTCGCCGAACGCGCCCATCTGCCCGAACTTCGTCTCATCCCGCGAGGCACGCCACAGCTCGTGGTACCGGTACTGCTTGCGCCCGCGCGCGTCGCGGCCGGTCGCCTGGAGGTGCGTCCCCGGGTCGGCACTGATCCAGACGTCCTCCCACGCCGGCGGGATCACCAGCGACCGGATGCGCTCCAGCGTCTCCTCGTCCTCGATCCTCGCGCCCTCCGCATCGAGGTACTCGAAGGCGCGGCCGCGGCGGACGCGGCAGTAGCCGGCGTCCGCGTCCGTGGCGTGCCGAAGCGTCGAGCGGTTCGAGGGCGAGACCATGCCCGTGAGAGTGCCGTATGCCCCGTCGCGAGCGTGTACGCGGACACCCCTCGGTGATTGCGAACGAGCGACAAGCGTCCGAGGGCGCTCGGTCGGCTACGGCTGGAGGATCGCCGTCGTCCACCCGTCCGGCTGGCGCTCGTACGCGAGCCGCTGGTGGAACCGGTCGTCCTCGTGCTGCCAGAACTCGAACCGCACCGGCGCCAGGCGAAGCCCGCCCCAGTGCGCCGGACGCGGAACCCCACCGCCGTCCGGGTACCGCGCTTCGAGGGCGTCACGCCTCGCGAGGAGCGTCTCGCGGTTCTCCACCGGCTCCGACTGCTCCGAGGCGAGCGCGCTGATCTGGCTCCCGCGCGGCCGAGTCGCCCAGTACGCGTCGGACTCGGCGGCGCTCATCGGCTCCACGTGGCCCTCGATGCGGACCTGGCGACCACCGTGACCCGCCGCCTTCCAGTGGAAGACGAGCGCCGCGCCAGGATGCGCCCGCAACTCTCGCGCCTTCCGCGACTGGAGGTCCGTGAACACCTCGAGGCCACGCTCGTCCCAGCGCCGCACCAGCACGATCCGGTTTGAGGGCTGCCCGTCCGCACCCACGGTCGCGAGCGCCGCTGCCTCGGGTTGTGGCTCGCTCCCCCGCGCCTCGGCGTACCACTCGTCGAGGTGTGCGAACGGGTCGGAGCGTGGTGTCACTCCACGATCCCGAGGTCCGCCGCGCTCAGTGGCCCTGCCCGCAGGATCCGCGGCGTGTCGCCTGAGGCATCCACCACCGTCGAGGCCTGCCCGCCGTCGCGGTCGCCCCCATCGAGGACAATGAGTGCCGGGCCAAACTCGGCCGCGACCGCCTCGGCAGAGGTGCACGGCGGCTGCCCGTGTCGGTTGGCGCTCGTCACCGCCAGCACGCCGCCACACGCTCGGATCACCGCCCGCGCGAGGCGGTCGTCGGGCTTTCTGACACCCACCGTGCCTGCCTCGGTCACCACTGGCGGGAGTAGTCCTCCGGGCGTCGCGCGCACGATCACCGTGAGGGCGCCGGGCCAGAAGCGGACGTACGGATCGAGCGCATTCGGCGCCTCGAGGTACTTGATGATGTCGGCCACCGAGTCGATCAGCGCCGCAATCGGTTGCTCGCGCTCGCGCCCCTTGAGGTCCGCCAGCGCGCCGAGCGCGCCCTCGTGCGTCGGCAGGCACGCGAGGCCGTACACCGTGTCGGTTGGGATCGCGACGATCCCACCCGCCCGCAGACGATCGATGATCTCTTCGAGGTGCTCGGCGTCGAGGATGGGCAGGACGGCACTCCGGGACTGCGTGGGGCTGCTGGGGCAACGTCGGCGGGTAGCGCCGACGAGACGGCGCGTTCATTGACCCGCAATCTACCCGTCAGTACGATCCTCGCCTAGTCGCCCACTCCCCCCGGGCAGGGACTCCCACACTCCTATGACTGACACCTCCCCCACACCGGCATCGCCCGGTCGGATCCGCACTTCCGGCGACAGCGAAGTCGCGACCTACCTCGAGATCGCCGAGGCGCGCGAGCCGGGTCAGGC
>CAYPYF010000015.1:18988-36358 GCA_964414675.1 uncultured Dehalococcoidaceae bacterium | reverse complement strand
GCCGTCGTCATCCTCGACTACGGCTCGCAGTTCTCCATGCTCATCACCCGCCGCATCCGCGAGGCCAGCGTCTACTGCGAGATGGTGCCCTGGGACACGCCGCCCGAGAAGCTCAGCCACCTGAAGGTGAAGGCGTTCGTCCTCTCCGGCGGCCCCGCCTCCGTCTATGACGATGGAGCGCCTTCATTGCCGCCGTATGTCCTTGGCTCCGGCGTCCCCGTCCTCGGCATCTGCTACGGCATGCAGCTCCTCGCCCACGCGCTCGGCGGCAAGGTGGACCCGGCGCCGGCCCGCGAGTACGGCCACGCCGTGATGCGCGTCGCCGAGGGCGAGCACCCGCTGTTCAAGGGCCTCACGAGCGACCTCGCCGTCTGGATGTCGCACGGCGACCACGTGGTCCAGCTCCCGCAGGGCTTCCGCGTCATCGGCCAGTCCGAGAACGCCCCGATGGCCGCGATGGCGGACGACGCCGGCCGCGTCGCGATCCAGTTCCACCCGGAGGTGGTGCACACCCCGCAGGGCCAGGAGCTGATCTCGAACTTCCTCTTCGGCGTCGCCGGCTGTGCCGGGACGTGGACCGCGGGCAACTTCGTCGAAGAATCCGTCGAGGCGATCCGTCAGGCCGTGGGCGACGGCCAGGTGATCTGTGCGCTCTCGGGCGGCGTCGACTCCGCCGTCGCCGCGGCCCTCGTGCATCGCGCCGTCGGCGACCAGCTCACCTGCATCTTCGTCGACAATGGCCTCCTGAGGATGGGTGAGGCCGAGAAGGTCGTCGAGACCTTCAGCAAGCACATGGCGATCAAGCTGCGCCACGTGGACGCCACCGATCGCTTCCTCCGCGACCTCGCCGAGGTCACCGACCCCGAGACGAAGCGGAAGCGCATCGGCGAGACCTTCATCCGACTCTTCGAGGACGAGACACGCTCCCTCGGACGGGTCGACTTCCTCGTCCAGGGCACGACCTACCCCGACGTGATCGAGTCGGCAAGCACCGGCAACAATGCCGCAGTGAAGATCAAGAGCCACCACAACGTCGGCGGGCTCCCGAAGGACATGAAGCTCACGCTGATCGAGCCGCTTCGCAACCTCTTCAAGGACGAGGTGCGGCGCGTCGGCAAGGAACTCGGCCTCCCGGACGAGATGGTCTTCCGCCAGCCGTTCCCCGGCCCCGGCCTCGCCATCCGCGTCATCGGCGAGGTCACCCCGGAACGCCTCGAGGTCCTGCGCCACGCCGACTACATCGTGATGGACGAGATCCGGAAGGCCTCCGTCTATTACGACCTCTGGCAGGCGTTCGCCGTCCTCACGAACACGCAGTCCGTCGGCGTGCAGGGTGACTTCCGCACCTACGGCCACACCGTTGCGATCCGCTGCGTCACCGCCGAGGACGCGATGACCGCCGACTGGGCCCGCCTCCCCTACGACCTCCTCGCGAAGATCTCCAACCGCATCACCAACGAGGTCCGTGCGATCAACCGCGTCGTCTATGACATCACCTCGAAGCCCCCCGGGACGATCGAGTGGGAGTAGCGATCGAGGTCCTCCGCCTCCTCCCCCTTCTCCGTCCGACTCAGACCTCCTCCCCCCTCGCGGGGGAGGGCTGGGGTGGGGGACTACCGCCCTCCTTCCACGGCCGGAAGTCGAGGATCACCTCATGGGCATGAACGTCCTCCTCATCGGCTCCGGTGGTCGCGAGCACACCATGGCCTGGCGCATCTCGCAGTCCCCCCTGCTCTCGAAGCTCTGGATCGCCCCCGGCAACGCCGGCACCGCCGCACTCGGCGAGAACATCGAGGGCGTCAGCCCCACCGATCCTGACGCCGTCCGCGCCCTCGCCGAGGCCATCCGCGCCGACCTCGTCGTCGTCTCCTCGGACGACCCCCTCGCCGCCGGTGTCATCGACGCGGTGACCGAGACCGGCATCCCCGCGTTCGGCTCGACGAAGGCCGCCGCCGAGATCGAGTGGTCGAAGGCGTTCGCGAACGACCTCATGGCCCGCGCCGGCATCCCCACCTCGGCGTCCCGCACCTTCGAGGATGCCGACGCGGCCACGGCCTACGTCCGCGACCTCGGTGGCCCGGTCGTGGTGAAGGCGGACGGACTGGCGCTCGGCAAGGGCGTCACCGTCTGCGACACGACCGACGAGGCCATCGCCGCGATTGACGCCGCGATGCGGGAGGGCGTATTCGGCGCCTCCGGATCGCGCATCGTCATCGAGGAACGCCTCTACGGCCGCGAGGTCAGCGGACACGCCTTCAGCGACGGCATCACCGTCCGCCACATGCCCTTCTCCTGTGACCACAAGCGCATCTTCGACGGCAACGTCGGCCCCAACACCGGTGGCATGGGCGTCTACGCCCCGCCCGCCTGGCTGCTCCCCGGCACCGCCGAGGAGGTCCGCCGCGCCATCTCGGAGCGCGCGATCTCGGCGATGGCGGAGATGGGGCGTCCGTTCGCCGGCGTCCTCTACCCCGGCATCATGGTCACCGAGGCCGGCCCGCGCGTCTTCGAGGTCAACGCCCGCTTCGGCGACCCGGAGGCGCAGGTCCTCCTCCCGAAACTCCGCACCGACCTGCTCGCCATCCTCGACGCGTGCGCCCACCAGCGGCTCGCGGAGATCGAGGTCGAGTGGGACGACCGCGCCTCCGTCGGCGTCGTGATGGCGTCCGAGGGCTACCCCGGCCCCACCCAGACCGGACGTCTGATCGAGGGCATCGCGGACGTCGACGACGACGTGCAGGTGTTCATCGCGGGCGCGAAGCGCGTGGACGGCCGGTTGCTCACTTCGGGCGGTCGCGTCCTCTGCGTCGTCGCCCAGGCCGACACGATGGAGGCGGCGCAGGCGAAAGCCTACGACAACGTCGCGCGCATCACCTTCGAGGGCGCGCAGTACCGCCGCGACATCGGTGACACCGCCGCGCTTCCCCTGGAGTTCGCCCGCTAAGCGAGCTTGAGGTGTGCGGCGATCTGTTCGACATCGAGTCGGCCTTCTGACACCCCCATGACGAGTTCGAACGCCTCGTCCTTCGTTAACTGGACGCGCGCGTCGTTGATATCGAGGAACACGATCGTGGCGAGCCAGGCTAGGCGCTTGTTGCCATCCACGAGCGCGTGGTTCCTCGCGACCGAGTGCAACAGCGCTGACGCCTTCAGCACAAGGCCGGGATAGGCCTCCTCGCCAAACACCGTGGAGCACGGTCGAGCGCATGCTGAATCCAGCAGGCCGACGTCGCGCACTGGACCGATGCCCGTCCGGCGCACCAGGGCGAGGAGATCGTCGAGTTCGAGGTAGCGGACCGACGTCACACGGAGCCGAGGCGGTCCAGGACGTCACCCCACTGCGCGATCATTCGATCCGCGCTCTCATCGACCAGTCGCCGGTGTCCCGCGCGCTCATATCGTTCGAGGACGGCGCGACGCACCACCTCCTGCCGAGACAGGCCCTCGGCAGAGGCGAGAGCATCCAATGCTCGTTCCAGTTCCTCGTCGGTGCGGAGTGTCATCGCCATAGTCCGATGGTACCACTCTGGTATCGATCTGGGCGACGCTAGTCCTCGTCCCCCCCGCTCATCGCGACGAACGCTTCCTTCGCGGCATCCTCGCCTGGCGATCGGTTCTCGTCGTACAGCGACTCCTCGCCGAGGCCACTCCAACCGGTGAAGACCAGCACCGTGTTTGCGTTGAAGTAGTTGAACCCCGTCGGCGGTTCACAGTCGTCGACCTGCGGTTGCAGTTCTCCCTCGGAGAGCTGCCAGTCGTCCTCTCGCGCCTCGCTGTCCGGGTAGACCCAGAGCGTCCACAGCGGGCCGTAGTCGGACCCACCGGAGGAGGCCGCCCAGAACGTCGTCTCCTCGACTGACGTGCCGGCGCACAGTGGTTCACGGTCGTCCACCACGAGGAACGTCCGCCCCGCCGACTCCACCGCCGCCCGCACGTCCGAGGTCGAGTACGGTACGCCCTCGAGGTCCCCGGCCGTCGACGACGTCCCGCCGGAGGGCGTCGCGGTCGCCGTGCCGGTAGCGGCCGGCGTCTCCGTGGCACCCGGAGTCGCGGTTGGTGTCCCCTCGGACGGCACGATCGTTGACGAGACCTCCGCCGAGGGCGTCGCGGTCTCCGTCGAGGCGGTCACGTCGATCGTGCTGCCGTCCTCGCCGACGATGCGCGGGCCGCCGCGGTTGTCAGAGCACGCGACCAGCGTGAGCGCCAGCAGCACTCCCACGAGGAGCACGCGGCCTTGGGTGTGGTTCATCGCAACAGTCCTCACCAACCGCCCCAGACCACCCTACCGCACCCCCCGAACACGCTCACCGATAGACTGGCGGTATGGCCACCGTCCGCTGCCCCATGCCCGAGTGCCGCAGGCGCGTCGACCTCGCAGATCTTGAGGCGATCCCGATCCCGCCGAGGCAGCCCCCCACGCCGCCGTGCCTGCACTTCATCGCCGCATGGGGTGGCCCGCGCGGGCTGCTCGCCGAGTCGGTCCTCTACGCGCTCACCGGCAACCGCGAGTTCCTGCACCGCAGCCTGCGACCGCCCGAGGTCTCTCCCGCGCGGATCGATGCGGTCCGCCCCGACCTCGAACGCTCCGCCCGCGCCGGGGCGCACGAGGTGCGGACCGAGGGTGACGGTGACGAGGCGGCGCTGTTCGGCGACCGTCACGAGGCGAACCAGGTCGCGCGCGAGTTCGCGCACCACATCATTGGCCCGCTCCCGATCCTCGGTGGCGGGCCACCCGGAGGATTCCCGTAATGGCCGAGATCCGCGTCCGCCCGTTCGACGACACGAACCCGATCGAGATGGCGCCCGGCGTGGTCCGCCGCACGCTCGTCTCTGGCGACGGGCACACCCTCGTGCGCTTCGAGCTCGCCGAGGGCGGCGCGGTGCCGGAGCACACCCACCCGCACGAGCAGGCCGGCACCGTGATCGAGGGCCGCGTCCGCTTCCGCATCGGCGACGTTGAGGCCGAGGTCGTCCCCGGCGACTCGTATCTGATCCCGGGGAACGTCCCCCACTCCGCGGTGGCCCTCGAACGGTCGCTTCTCGTCGAGGTCTTCGCGCCCGTGCGCGAGGAGTTCGCGAACGACTAGGCCTCCTCCCGCGCACGTCGAGCCGCTATGCACCCATGTTGCCTAACCGACACGTCCACCCTGCCCCCATTGCCCCACCCCGTCGTGATCCGTAGACTTCATCCGTGAACGCACCTGCCACCGGCATCGCCCAGCGCCGCTTCGTGCGGCGCTTCGCGATCTAGAGCCCTTCGAGGCATCCACACGAGCCCGAGGCCGCGATGATTCCTCGCTACGCACGACCCGAGATGACCGCCGTCTGGTCCGACGAGCGGAAGTTCGAACTCTGGCTCAAGGTCGAGGTCGCCGTCGTGCAGGCGTGGGGCGACGAGGGCGTCATCCCCGCCGAGGACGTACGGCTCGTCGAGCAGAACGCCCGCGTCAACGTCCCGGACGTCATGCGCTACATCGAAGAGACGCACCACGACGTGACGGCGTTCCTGCGCTCCGTCGCCGACTCGCTCGGCCCGGAGTCGCGCTGGATCCACTACGGCCTCACCAGCAACGACGTCTGGGACACCGCCACCTGCCTCCAGATGATGGAGGCGCTCGACCTGCTTGATGTGCAGGTGAAGACCCTGCGCGAGGTCATCGCGCGGCGCGCCGTCGAGCACAAGGACACGATCTGCATCGGCCGCACCCACGGCGTCCACGCCGAGCCCACCACCTTCGGCATGAAGATCGCCGTGTGGGTGGAGGAGCTCCGACGCCACGAGGAGCGCATCGCGCTCGCGCGGGAACAGGTCGCCGTCGGACAGATGTCCGGCCCCGTCGGCACCCACGCCTCAGTGCCGCCGTCGGTCGAGGAGAACGCCTGCAAGCGACTCGGCCTGGAGGTCGCGAAGATCACCACGCAGGTGATCCAGCGTGACCGCCACGCGTTCTACCTCAACGTCATCGCTGGCGTCGGCGCTTCGCTCGAGAAGTTCGCGACTGAGATCCGCGGCCTCCAGCGCACCGACATCCTCGAGGCTGAAGAACCCTTCGACGAGGGCGGCCAGACCGGCTCCTCGTCCATGCCGCACAAGCGGAACCCCGAGCTCTGCGAGCGCGTCTGCGGCATCGCACGCGTCCTCCGCGGCTACGGCGTCACTGGCCTCGAGGACGTGGCACTCTGGCACGAGCGCGACATCTCGCACTCCTCGGCGGAGCGGATCATCCTGCCGGACGCCACCGGCCTCCTGAACTACGCGCTCCACATCTTCACCGGCGTCATGGACGGCCTCGTCGTCTACCCGGAGCGCATGCTCCGCAACCTGGAGCGGACGCAGGGCCTCATCTACTCCTCGAAGGTGCTCAACGCCCTCATCGAGACCGGGATGCAGCGCGAAGCCGCCTACTCGATCGTAAAGAAGAACTCGATGAAGGCGTGGCGCGAGGAGGTCCCCTACCGCGGCCTGCTCGAGGCCGACCCCGAGGCTGCCTCGCGCCTGCCGGCCGAGAAACTCGACGCGATCTTCGACCCGCGTGCCTTCCTGACACACACCGACGAGACCTTCCGACGTTTGGGACTCATCTAGTGCCGACACCCATGCTCACGACCGACCTCGACCTGCCGAAGTTGCACCAGGGCAAGGTTCGCGACGTCTACGCCCTGGGCGACGACCGCCTCCTGCTCGTTGCCTCGGACCGGGTGTCCGCCTTCGACGTCGTGATGGCCGAGGGCGTCCCGCGGAAGGGCGAGGTGCTCACGCGCCTCTCGCAGTTCTGGTACGACAAGACCGCTGCCGTGGTGCCTAACGGCTTCATCGCCGTCCTCCACGAGACGAACGCCGAGGAGTTCGGCGTGACCGACCCGCGCTACTTCGGCCGCACGATGGTCATGAAGCGCGCCGAGATCCTCAAGGTCGAGTGCGTCGTCCGCGGCTACCTTGCGGGGTCCGGCTGGAAGGACTACCAGCGCGAGATGACCGTGAGCGGCGTCCCGCTTCCCATCGGTCTGAAGCTCGCGTCGAGGCTCGACGAGCCGATCTTCACGCCGTCCCTGAAGGCCGACCCGCCGGCGCACGATGAGCCGATGTCGTTCGCGCAGGTCGAGGAGCTCGTCGGCGCCGAGTACGCGAACGCGATCAAGGTCCGCTCGATGGCCCTCTACGGGTTCGGTGCGCAGCAGTGCCGCCAGCGCGGCATCATCGTCGCCGACACGAAGTTCGAGTTCGGCCTCGTGAACGGCGAGCCCTGCCTGGTGGACGAAGTCCTCACCCCGGACTCGTCGAGGTTCTGGCCCGCTGACCAGTACGAGCCCGGCCGCGAGCAGCCCTCCTTCGACAAGCAGCCGCTCCGCGACTACCTCGAGACCCTCCCGTGGGACAAGATCGCCCCTCCGCCGATGCTCCCCCAGCAGATCGTGGACGAAACCAGCACCCGCTACCAGGAGGCGTACCGCCTCATCACCGGCGAGGACCTCCCCCCGCCGGCCGTCTAGGTTGAACCAGCACCGACTCACGCTCACCGCGCGAAGGACCCCGTCGATGGCTACCTACCTCGCCCACGTCAACGTCATGCTCCGGCCGGTCATCAACGACCCGCAGGGCCTCGCCGTCCGCGACGGCCTGCACAGCCTCGGGTTCGAGGGCGTCACCACCGTCCGCGTCGGCAAGCGCGTCGACATCACCGTCGAGGCCTCCTCCGCCGAGGCCGCCGAGACCCAGGTGCGTGAGATGTGCCGCCAGCTCCTCGCGAACCCCGTGATCGAGGACTTCGAGGTCGGAGTGATGGAAGTCACCTCCGCGTAACGCGCGCCCCGTAGGCTCCACTGGCTGCCGCTCCCTGAGGCGTCGCAGTCAATGGGAAGTGGGACGGTGCAACTCAGTGTCGCGCCTCTTCGGCAGATCGCCGAGCCCTTCTCCGCAACCGGTTACCGCTCGCTCTGGCTGGGCGCTGTCCTCACCGCCACCGCGATGTGGGTCGAGCGCGTCGCCATCGGCTGGTACATCTTCGAGGCGACCGACTCGGCCTTCCTGACCTCGGCGGCGGTCTCCGCGCAGATGGGCTCCGGGTTCTTCTTCGGTCCGCTGGGCGGCGCCATCGCCGACCGCTCGTCTCGCCCGCGCATCCTCTCGCTCGCGATCACCGGCCGCGCGCTGACCATCGTCGGCCTCGCCCTGCTCACGGCCGCGGGCACGGAGTCGATGGCGTTCGTGTTCGCGCTCCTCGCGATCGGCGGCGTCGCGCAGACCCTGCACTTCTCGTCGCTGCAGACGCTCTCGGCGGACCTCGTGGGCGTCGAGCGGCGCGCGAGCGGCATCAGCCTCGTCTCCATCGGCCAGCGCGCGGTCTCGGCGGTCGGCGCGCTCGGCAGCGGCTTCATGGTGACCGCCCTCGGCCCCACGTTCGCCCTCGCCATCGCCGCCATCTTCACCGGCCTCGGCGCGCTCGCCTACGCCCGCATCCGCGAGCCGCGCGAGCGCAACCCGATCGCGGAGGTCTCGCTGCTGAAAGACACCGTCGAGGGCCTGCGAATCGTGGGGCGCGTCCCACTCGTCGCGATCCTCCTCGGACTCATGATCGTCATCGAGGTCTTCGGCTACTCGTTCTTCGCGCTCACCCCCGCCATCGCGGACCGCGTCCTCGGCGTCGGCGTCGAGGGCCTCGGCGGTCTGAACGCGGCGATCCCCATCGGCGGCGTGTTCGCGTTGCTGTTCCTCGCCGCGTACTCCACGAGGCTGCGGATGGGTGTCACCTTCGCGGTGGTCTATCTGCTCTTCGGCGCGATGGTCGTAGTCGTCGGCGCATCGCCCTGGTACGCGGTGTCCCTGCTGGCCGCCGCCGGCATCGGTGCGTGCGCTGCGCTCGTCGATGCCCTCGAGTGGATCATGCTCCAGGGCAGCGTCGACGATCGCCTCCGAGGGCGCGCGCTGGGCGCGTGGAACCTCACGATCGGCATTGGCTGGATCGTCGGCCCGCTCACGATGGGCGCCTTCGCCGACGCGGCCGGCGTGACCACAGCGTTCACCACCGCCGGCCTGGTCGTCATGGTCACAGCGGTCGCGGGCCTGGCCGTCTCCGCGAGGCTCCGCGCCGCCTGACCGCCGCTCGCACCGGCCCTACGATCACGACACGTCGCGATCAGAGAGGCCCCTGTGGCATCGCAAGCCCCGTCGACCGCTGCGCGCATCGCCGAGCTCTTCGCAGTCCCGGGATACGCGCGGCTGTGGGCTGGCGCGGTGCTCTTCGCCCTTGGCTCCTGGACCGAGCGCGTCGCCATCGGCTGGTACGTCTTCGACAAGACGGACTCCGCCTTCATCACCGCGATGGCGACGGCCGCCTTCATCGCCCCGGGCCTCATCGTCGGCCCCATCGGCGGGACGCTCTCTGATCGCCTGCCCCGCCCGAGGATCCTCGCGGCGGCTGCCGCGCTGAAGGCGACGGTGATCCTCGGGATCGCCGTCCTCGCCCGAAACCCGGAGGCGTCGCTCCCCGCGATCCTCGTGCTGCTCACGATCTCGGGCGTCGGCCTGTCACTGAACATCTCCTCGCTGCACACCCTCTCCGGTGACCTCGTCGGCTCCGCGCGGCGTGCGAGGGCGATCTCCGTCGTCTCGACGGGCCAGCGAGGCATCTCCGCTGTCGGTGCCCTCGGTGCTGGCGCCCTCATTACCGTGTTCGGCGCGACGCCTGCGTTCCTCCTCGCGGTCGCCGCGATGGTCGGATCGATGGTGTTCTACCGTTCGATCACCGAACCCGCCGTCCGGAAGACGGCCAGCGCCGCCTCGTTTCTCGGCGAGACGGTCGAGGGCCTGCGCCTCGTCACGCGCATCCCACTGATCGCGGTGCTCCTCGGCCTGACCGTCGTCGTGGAGGTGTTCGGCTTCGCGCACAACGCGCTGTTCCCTGCGGTCGCAGACCGCCTCCTCCACGTCGGCGCGACCGGCCTCGGCGCCCTCGCCGCGTCCGCCAGCATCGGCGGTGTGGTCGGCACGCTGCTCCTCGCCGTCGCCGCTGATCGAGGGCGTCTTGGGGTGGTCTTCCTCGTCGTGATCGCCGTGTTCGGGCTGGCGATGGGCGCGATCGGCGTCTCGGAGTGGTTCGTGCTCTCCCTCGTGCTGGCCGGGGTCATCGGCGCGTGCGCGGCGATGTTCGACGCGCTGCAATGGATCCTCCTGCAGGCCGGCGTCGACGACGCCCTCCGAGGGCGCGCGCTTGGCGCATGGAACGTCGCGATCGGCTTCGGATGGATCGGGCCGCTGCTGCTCGGCGGCATCGCGGACGCCGTGAGCGTGACCGCGGCGTTCGCCGTCGCCGGCACGGTGCTCGTCGTGACGGCCGCGCTCGTCTCGGTCAGTGCGAGGGAGCTCCGCGCCCTCGACCGCTGAGCGCCGGCGCCCCCGATTCGGTAGCGCCCGATTCGATAGCATCAGCGCATGGAACGCGTCGAACTGCTCGCACGCGCCGAGGGCATGCCGGTCGCCACGGCGTATGTCCAGGTCACGGTGGGCGCCGCCGAGTACCGCATCTACCCGGCCGCCGGCACGCGGGCTCGCTGGATCGGCCGCGCACAGTCCGTGCGCTTCGCGGATGGCCGCGAGGTCACCCTCGCCGTGACCGAGCATCGGATGGCGTCCGTGAAATGGCTGGTCGCCCGCCAGCGCTAGACAAAGTGCAGCGCTAGCCGAGCAGCAGCCCCAGCAGCTCGTTGTGCACCCGGCCGTTCGAGGTCACCGCGTGCCCGGCGTCGATCACCGGGCGGCCCTGGTCGTCGGTCAGCCGGCCGCCCGCCTCCTCCACGATCACCATGATCGCGGCGAGGTCCCACGCGCTCGGGCCGTTCTCGTACATCGCCTCGGCGGCGCCCTCGGCGACGAGGCAGTGCGCCCAGA
The DNA here is from genome assembly GCA_964414675.1 of uncultured Dehalococcoidaceae bacterium. Taxonomy (GTDB): domain Bacteria; phylum Chloroflexota; class Dehalococcoidia; order UBA2979; family UBA2979; genus W-Chloroflexi-9. Next base: position 25,473 of record CAYPYF010000015.1, on the reverse strand, counting down.
AGTCGCCATAGCCGCGCTCGCGCCACGCGAGGTCGTTCACCGCCTGCGCGTTCGGCCACCGCTGGAGGGCGTACTTCATGCTGCCGTTCAGCACCTGCGCCTCGGCGATCTGGCTGATCTCGGAGACGTGGATGCGCTCGCCGGCGCGGCCACCCGCCGAGGTCTTCCCCCGGTACGCGCCCAGGCCGCGCGCCGCCCACCAGCGCGTCCCGAGCGCCGGCGCCGAGGCCACCCCGACCTGCACCACGCCGTCCTGCTCGTACGCGATCAGCACCGCCCAGATCGGCAGCCCGCGCGCGAACCCGTGCGTGCCATCGAGCGGATCGAGGATCCAGCGCCCCGCGCCGCGCTCGCCCTCCGCACTCACCGCACCGGCGGTGTACCCCTGCTCCTCGCCAAGGATCGAGTGCTGCGGGTAGCGCTGCGCCAGGAGTTCGCGGAGGCGCGCCTCCACGGCCTTGTCCGCCAGCGTCACCAGCGACCCGTCCGCCTTCTCCGTCGTCCCGAGCTCGCCTCGGTAGTACGACATCGAGATCCGGTCCGCCTCGTCCGCGAGGTCGAGGGCGAACGAGAGTAGGTCGCGGAGGTCGGGGCTCGGCGCTTCGGTAGGCATGCGTGAAGTCTAGAATGACGCGGTTGCAGGCGCTCCCCTGGAGGACCGGTGTCAGATCTCATCCGCCTGGCGAGGGCCTCGGACGCGCCCGCCGTCCAGGCGATCTACGCGCCCTACGTCCGCAAGACCGCGATCTCCTTCGAGTACGACCCACCGACGGTCGAGGAGACGGCCGCGCGGATCGCGAGCATCGGCGTCCGGTTCCCCTACCTCGTTGCTGAGTGCGATGGCGACGTACGCGGGTACGCCTACGCCTCCACCCTCCCGGGGCGACGCGCGTACGACTGGTCCGTCGAGACCACGATCTACCTCCGGAGCGACTCCCTCGGTCGAGGCATCGGACGGGCGCTCTACGAGTCGCTCATCGCGACGCTGTCGCTCCTCGGCTACCACCAGGCCTACGCCGGGATCTCGCTGCCGAACGCGGCCAGCATCGCCCTCCATGAGCGCATCGGCTTCACCCACCTCGGGACGTACGAACGCGTCGGCTGGAAGTTCGGCGCGTGGCACTCAGTCGGCTGGTGGCAGCTGCTCCTCGATCCGCCCGAGGGCGAGCCGGCCTCGCCGGCGTCCGTGACCGGCTACGAGGACACCGAGGCCCTCGACGCCGCCATCGCGGTCGGCCTCCCCTTCCTCACGCGTCCGTAAGTCCCTCCGAGTCGCGGTCGCGCCTCGCGTTATGTCCGCCGGGTATACTCGCGCTCCAACCCGGCGGGAGTGACCCGATGGCCCTCTACCTCTCCTCGCGCGACGCGCCCCTGCTCGACCGGTTCATCGAGTACCGCGCGGCCGGCCACCGTGCGCTGCTGATCACCACGGCGGCGAACGGGATCGAGGATCCCGCGCTCCGTGAGTCGCAGATCGCGCAGGGGATGGATGCCCTCACCGCCGCGGGCCTCGAGGTGGAGACGCTCGACCTGGACGAGACGGACGACGTGTCAGCGGTCACCTCCGGCGAGTACCACGTCATCGCCCTTGGGCCCGGCGACCCCTTCTACCTGCTGCACCAGGCCCGCGCCCACGGCCTCGAGTACAAGCTCCGCGAGGCGGTCTCGCACGGCATGGTGCTCGTCGGCATCGGCGCGGGCGCGGTCGTCCTCGGTCCCACGCTCGACCCCGTGATCGAGGCGAGCCGGTACGCTCCCGAGGATGGCGCGTACCTCGAGGGCCTCTACCTCACCGAGACGCTGGTGCTGCCCCACCACAACGTTGAGCGCCGCGCGCTCGCGCACGCCGGCGTCATCGAACGGTTCGGGGACCAGTTCCCCGTGATCCCGCTCCACGACGGCGAGGCCGTGATCGTGACGTCAGACGGCACCCAGGTGGTCGGCGCGCCGACCCCAACAGCCACCGCGTAGCGACCGCTACGCCGTCAGCGTCTCCTTCGTCGAAGGCACCTGACCCGCGATCCGAGGATCGATGCGGGTCGCGGCGTCGAGGGCGCGGCCGAGCGCCTTCATCGTCGCCTCCGCGATGTGGTGGTCGTTCGCGCCGGCGAGCTGCCGGACGTGCAGCGTGATCTTCGCGGTCGTCGCGAAGGAGCGGAGGACGTGGCTCACCATCTGCGTCGGCGCGTCGCCCATCATCTCGCCGACGAAGCCCAGCGAGACGGCGGAGAACGGCCGCCCGGAGATGTCGATCACGCACTGCACGAGGGCCTCGTCGAGCGGCACGAGGGCGTCACCCATCCGCGTGATCCCCTCGCGACCGCCGAGCGCCTCGTCGACCGCCTGGCCGAGTACGAGCGCGATGTCCTCCATCGTGTGGTGCTGGTCGATGTGGAGGTCGCCTGTGGCCTGCACGGTCAGGTCGATGCGGCCGTGTCGCGCGAATGCCGTCAGCATGTGGTCGTAGAACCCGACCCCCGTGGAGACCTGGGCCTCCCCGGTACCGTCGATGTTGACCTCGACGCGGACGTGCGTCTCAGCCGTCTTGCGCTCGACACTGGCGAAGCGCGGACGCTCCACCGGGTTCCCCGACGCTGCGTTAGCCACGGCCGATCTCCTGTCCGATCTCGCGATATGCCGCGAGGATCCGGTCGTTCTGCTCCGGGAGCCCGATTGAGATCCGCAGGTGGTCCTGCAGCCTCGGGGCGTCCATGTAGCGCGTGAAGATCCCGCGCTGCCGCAGCCGGTCGCGCAGGTCGCGGCCGGTGATGCCCTCCAGCCGCATGAGGATGAACACCGCCTCGCTCGGGTACGGGAAGACCCACCCCAGCCCGCGGAGCGCCTCGGCCATGCGGTCTCGCTCACCGGCCAGCGTGCACGCGCGCTCGTCGAGGAGTTCGACGTCCTCGAGCGATGCGAGCGCGGCAGCCTCGGCGGCGGCGTTCAGGTTGTACGGGTCCTTCGTCTGCATCAGGATGCCCGCCGTCTCGGGGTGCATCACCCCGTAGCCGACACGCAGTCCGGCCAGCCCGCCCCACTTCGAGAACGTGCGGAGCACGACGAGGCCCGGCGTCACCGCCGCGCGCTTCACCAGCGAGGGCGTCTGCGAGAACTCGATGTACGCCTCGTCGATCACGAGCATCGTCCCGGTCTCGATCAGCCGGTCGATCAGGGACTCAGGGATCTCGTTCCCCGTCGGGTTGTTCGGCCGCGGGATGAACGTGACCTTCGAGGTCAACGCCGCGTCCACCAGCGCCTCGGTGTCGAACTGCCAGTCGGCGAGCAGTGGCACGTCCGCGATCTCGGCGGCGGCCACCTGCGCGTTGAACGCGTACATCCCGAAGGTCGGCGAGGTGGTGACGATGCGGTCGCCCTCCTCCACGAAGAGGCGGAAGAGCATCTCGATCAGTTCGTCGGACCCCGCACCGCACACGATCGTGTCCGCCGGCACGTCGAGGTGCTTCGCGAGCGCGCCGCGGAGCGCCTTCTGGTCGGCGTCCCCGTAGTGATGCACCGGGAACGCGAGGGCGCGGAGCGCCTCCAGCGCCTTCGGCGACGGCCCGAACGGGTTCTCATTGCCGTCCACCTTGATGATGTCCGCGGGCGCGATGCCGTAGCGACGAGCGATCTCGTCCGAGTCCTCCAGCGCGGCGTACTCAGGCAGCGCCTGGAGCGCACGACGCAGTGCCGCGCGCGGTTCGAAGGTCGCCATCCCCGATGCCCTCCTACCGGCCCTCGAGCCGGCGTTCGATGCTGCGTGCGTGGCCGGTGAGGCCTTCCGCGCGCGCGAGTTCCGCAGCGTATGGCCCCAGCCGTGCGAGGTCTTCGGCGGTCAGTCCCACCACCGACATCACCCGCAGGAAGTCGAGCACGGACAGCGGCGAGGCGAACCGCGCCGAACCGCCCGTCGGCATCACGTGGCTCGGTCCCGCCGTGTAGTCGCCGAGCACCTCCGGCGACGACTCGCCGAGGAACACGCCGCCCGCGTTTCGCACGAGTGGCAGCACCGCCTGCGGATCGGCCACCAGGAGACAGAGGTGCTCCGGCGCGAACTCATTGGCGAGCGCGACGCCCTCCTCGATGCTCGAGACCACGACCGCGCCGCCACGCGTGATCGCAGCGCGGGCGATCGGCTCGCGCTCCAGCGTCGCGAGCTGGGCGTCCACCTCGAGGGCGATCGCCTCGGCCAGCGCGCGCGACGTGGTGATCAGGATCGGCGTCGCGAGGACATCGTGCTCCGCCTGCGCGAGCAGGTCCGCCGCCGCGAGGTCGGGTGAGGCGCTCTCGTCGGCGAGCACCAGCGTCTCCGTCGGCCCGTAGATCGCGTCGATGCCGACGCGGCCGAACAGCTGCTGCTTGGCGATCGTCACGAAGATGCCGCCCGGCCCGTAGATCTTGTCGACGCGCGGGATCGTCTCCGTCCCGAACGCGAGGGCGGCGATCGCCTGCGCACCCGACGCGCGGAAGATCCGCGTCACCCCGCAGAGGTGCGCCGCGACGAGCTTCAGCGGACTCACGGTCCCGTCTGCGCGCGCGGCCGTGACGCCGTACACCTCGTCCACGCCGGCCACCACTGCCGGGACGGCGGTGTGGATCACGGAGGACGGCAGCGCCGCGTCGCTCCCGGTCATGTAGATCCCGGCGCGCTGAAGCGGACGCACCACCATGCCCGTACCGCGTTCGGTGAACGAGGTCGGCGCGTGCTCCATCTGGGTCTCGTGGTAGCGGCGTACCCGCTGCACCGCGAACGCCATCGCGTCGTACTGCGCGGTCCGGATCTTCGTGTACGCCTCGGCGATCTCGTCGCCCGTGACCTCGATCGCCTCGTACGACGAACCGTCGAAGGCCTGCGAGAAGCGCGTCACCGCGGCGTCGCCTTCGGCCTCCACCGCCTCCAGGATCTGGCGCACGTGGTCGGCCGGCGAGGTCGGTGCGCCCCAGAGCGCGTCGATGGAGGCCTGCACGGCCTCTGGCAGGACGGGCTGTCCGAGGGGAGCCCGCTTCAGGATCGTCGCCCGCGCCTCGTCGAGGTCGTCCACGATCCGCAGTGCGGTGGTTCCCGCTGTGGTGGTCATCTCAGGTACGTCCTCACGCGTTCGGTCATCGCCTCGTCGGCATCGCGCCAGAACCGCTCGATGCGGTCCGTGGACACGATCCCGAAGGCCTCGTCGACCAGTTCGGCCGGACGCTGGCATGCGTCCTCGATGGTTGCTTCGTCATACCCGGCCATCGCGAGGTGGCGGGTCATCATGCGCTGGAACCGACTGTAGTCCGGCGGCTGCGCGGCGACGTCCGCGGAGACAGTGACCCATTCCACGAGGTACTGGTCCTCGATGAACGGGATGCCCTCGATGGGGCCGGACGCGACGAGGGCGCTCCGGATCGATTCCATCGTGGCGGTCTCCTCGCGGTCGCGCCGGTCGAGTTCGTACTGGAGCGCCCGGTCCAGTACGTTCGCCTTCGGGTCCGCGTCGATCGCGGACAGCGGGCCGAAGTTCGGCCGGTAGATCTCGTGGATGAACGTCTCGTCCAGCACCAGGTGCGTCAGGTACCCCGCCATGAACGCCGTCGTCGCCGCGTCCAGGCCGGAGGGCATCGCGAGCCCGGGGTTCTCCCGAAACATCCGCTCCACCGAGTCCTGGTCGCCGAGCTCGGCCAGCGTGAAGAAGTGCGTCTCCTCGCGGTCGCGGCGCGTCAGTACCCGGATGTCGGGCGCCGTCGCCCCCAGCAGGAACGCACCCCGATCCGCCTCGATCTCCGGGAGGCCGAGGCGTTCCGCCACCCGGTAGGCGCGGAGGAGGTGCGATCCCAGCGAGGGCATCCCCGGGCTCCGTCAGTCCACCACTGCGGCTTCGGCCGCGCGGGCGAGCCGCGCCACGAAGTCGTCCCGCAGGTCGCCACGCACACCGTCCGGCCGTTCGACCGATCCGATGGCGCAGTTCGTGGATTCCATGATCAGGTCGATCATAGTCAGCCGGTTCGCCTTCAGCGTGGTGCCGGTCTCGGTGCCTTCGATCAGGATCTCCGCATCGGCAGGCACGAAGCCCTCGGACGCGCCGGAGATCGGGATCACCTGGTACCGCCCGAGGTGACGCGAGCGGGCATACTCGTCCGCCAGCGACACGTACTCGGACGCCACGCGGATCGGCTTCTCCGGGTCGTCCCGCCGCCAGTACGCGATGGCCTCCTCGATCGTCTCGACCGGCAGGTCCTCCGTCACCACGGCACCGAGGCGGTACTTCGACCGCTTGAGGTCGCACAGTTCCGTCACGGGCGCGCCGGGGAACGTCGCGAGGAACGCCCGCAGCCAGTCCCTCCCCGTGAGCGCGAGGTCGACCTGTCCGAGGGCGACGGCGCGCGGCATGTCCTGCGGGCGCATGACCTTGATCTGCACGTCCTCCCGCCCGGAGTCGGGGTACCGGTCGGCGCTGCTCGCCTCATACCCCGGGAACGCGATCCCGGCGTCCGCGAGCGCGGCGACGGTG
>CAYPYF010000015.1:0-18978 GCA_964414675.1 uncultured Dehalococcoidaceae bacterium | reverse complement strand
CCGCTCGAGGTGGGGCCGCGTCGCCGGGTCGCCTCGGCGCCGGTCGAGCGGTGCGGGCATCACCATCCCCCGCGACTCAGTCGCACGCGGGATGCGGAGCAGCGGCTCGAGCGCGGCCGACAGGTCGCGCGTCGCGAGCGACTCGCGGTTCGCGATCAGCCACACCCCGCCGAGGTGCACCTCGCCGAGGACCTCGAGGCCCTCCTTCTCGACTGCCGGCCGCGGCGCGATCGCCAGTTCGGCGTCCTGCGGCGGCCATGCCTCGGCCTGCGCCCACACCTCGAACAGCCGGTAGTCCGGCACGCGTGCGTTGGCGAGGTAGTGTGCGGCGAGGTTCGGGTACTCCGTTGCCACGCGCACGACGCCCTCGGCGAGCGTCGCTAGCGTCGTCCCGGCGCCGCCCGCGATCACGAGTTCGGCCGTCGGTACGTCGATCTGCCGCAGCGGCACCACCGAGTCGAGGCGGTGGCGCACCAGCAGCTCGTCCACCCACGTCTTGCTCGCGATGCCGAGGTCGTAGTTGCCCAGGGCCACCTGGATCGGGATGTCCGCGTCCGAGAACACGCGCACGGCGATGCCCGGGCGCTCCTCCACGTCGAACGTGTAGGTCCGCGCCCCGGAGCCGTACCCCTCAACGACGAAGTCCACGCCCCGCAGGTGCTCGTCGACCGGTGTGCGGAGGTCGCCCCGCGGCAGCGCGACCCGCACCGGCGTCCCGTCCGGCGACGTCACGACTGCACCGCGATCAGTCCGAGGACGTTCGCCGCCCAGCCACACGCCGGCGCGGCCGGGCCACCCAGCGTCTCGGCGAGGCGGTTGTAGCGCCCACCGCTGAGGACGACCTGGTCGCCCGAGCGGAAGCGGAACGTGATCCCCGTGTAGTACTCGAAGTTGCGCGCCGTCCCCGAGAGGATGCGGTACGGCACGCCCACCGCGTCGAGGGCGGTCGCCGCCCCGACGAGGTCGTCGAGCGCGCCGTCCGCGCCCGGGATGACCGAGGGCATCGCGGCGCGCAGGTTCGCGACGTAGCCGACCGACGAGCCATCTACGTCCGCAAGCAGCCGCACGGCGGCGGCCCCGTCCGGGTGTGCGGCGGCGAGCTCGGCCGTGAGGTCCGCGTCGCCTTCCAGCATCCGCCCGTACGCCTTGAGTTGCTCCGCGTTGCTCAGCCCGGCGGCGGCAAAGGCGGCGCGTGCGAGGCCGGCGTGCGCCAGCTCCACGCTCAGGTCACCGACACCCGCCGCAGCCAGGAACCGCTGCGCGAGGGTCAGCACCTCGGCGTCTGAGCCGGCGGACGCGCCGAAGAGTTCGATCCCGCATTGCCACACCTCCCGCTCGCCCTCGGGGGCGAAGCGGAACGCCGGCTGGACGTACGAGATCCGCTCGACGCCGCCGGCCGGCTGATCGCCGTACCAGCGTGCGACCGCGACGGTCGTGTCCGGACGCAGCACGACGCGCTCGCCGCTCCACCCGTTCCAGTCGAGGAAGGAGTAGACCCGCTCCAGCGCCTGCGGCGAGAGCGTCCCGGAGGCGCTGTACAGGTGCAGCGGCTCGATCGAGGGCGTCCGGATCTCCCGGTACCCTTCGGCGGACGTCGCGTCGAGGAACGCGCGCTCCACGGCGCGGAACCGCGCCATCTCCTCCGGGCCCAGGTCGCGCATCCCCTGGCTGCGCAGTCCGCGGTCAGGCATGGCGACCTCCAAGGAGTCTGTCGGCGTCGCCGAGTTCGGCGCGGATACGGCTGTCGATGTGGGCGGCGTGAGATTCGTGGCTGACGGCAATGATACGTCCCTTCGTTCCTGACCTCTGGAGCCCGCTGTCGGGCCGGTCAGACCTCACGGGACGCGCACGCGGCGAGGCCCCACGAGGGCTGATGGCCATCGCGGGCGGTCGTGCTTGCTGTACCGGTGACTCGTAGGAGGAGCGGACTAGGCGAGCGCGCACACACGCGACGGCGTGTGGTGATGCCCATGCACATGCGCACCCGAAGACGCGACTGAGAACGTGCCCTGCTCCATGCCTCGAAGCGTACGGATACCTCGATGTACGCTCAACCCACCGGCCGCGTCTGCACCACGTCTCCAGCACGGAACGCCCGTCGCTCCCCGTCCACGTCGAGGACCAGCGCGCCGTCCTCCTCGACGTCGACCGCCTCGCCCTCGACGGTGCCGCCGCCCGGCAGCGTCATCCGCACCCGCTGCCCGAGGGTGACGAGACACGCCCGCCAGTCGTCGAGGATCCCGGCAGGGTCGCGATCGACGCCCTGCAACCGCACCTCGAGGGCGCTGGAGAGCGCGGCGAGGAGCACCTCCCGCGCCGGGGCCGGCCGCCCCTCCTGTTCGATGCTGGTCGCGATCGCCAGCACCTCCTCGGGCATCCTGTCCGGCGTCCGGAGGTTGATGCCGATGCCCAGGTAGACCTCCATCGTCGTGTGCTCACCACCGACGGTGGCCGCCTCGGCGAGGACGCCGCAGAGCTTCCGCCCCGCGTACTGCACGTCGTTCGGCCACTTGAGGACGCACCCAAGCCCCGCGGTCGCCTCGATCGCGTCGGTGACGGCCAGCCCCGCGGCGATCGAGACCAGTGAGCCCGGTGCGGGCACCTCGAGGAAGTACGTCACCCAGAGGCCCGCGCCCGGTTCGGACACCCACGACCGGCCTTCGCGCCCTCGACCCGCGGTCTGCTGCGCCGCCACATAGGCCGTGCCCGGCAGGTCGCCGCGTCGAGCCCCCTCGCGCGCGTCGTCCATCGTCGAAGCGGTCACGTCGAGGTGGTGCACCCGCACGCCGACGGACGTGGAGCGGCGGAGCATCTGGTAGCGCTCGGCATCGAAGGGCATCAGGGCCTCCCGTGATCATTGTGCCTCCAGCGGCCTGCTGGAGCAGCCCTGCCAGTCTGCCTCCGAGGCGTGCGAGGCGCGTACACATCAGCGATACATGCGGAGGTGCATTCTCGGACATGCATCTGGATATGCCCGGATATGCAGAGGGGGAATGCAGTCGGGGAATGCTGTCGGGGAATGCAGAGAGGGCGGCCAATTGGCCGCCCTCTCCTGTTGTTAGTCTCGTCCAGGGGGTTAGGTTTCGAACACCTCCAAGATGCTCGACCCCTTCGAAGACGGACTATGACTGCCATCGGTCACTAGCATCACCCCCTTTCCTGCCGACAACGTAGATCGTCCGCAAACGCTTGTCAACAACATTCGTAAGCGTCTGAGCAGTTCATCACTTCCGGGACGAATTACCGCCCGGTCACGTCGCGGACCGCCCTCGCGGCCGCCTCCACGATCAGGTCCACCTCCGACGGATCGATGATGAGCGGCGGCGCGAAGAGGACGTTGTCACCCACGATCCGGGTGATCACCCCGCCCTGCTCGCGCATGTGCTTCTGCACCTGCACGCCCATCGCCCGGGATGCCTCGAACGGCGCACCCGTCGAGGCATCCTCGACGAGCGAGAAGCCGGCCATCAGGCCGAGGTGCCGCAGGTTGGTGACACACCCGTGCTTCCCGAGGGCGTCCCGCAGGCCCTCGCCCAGGCGGTCGCCCATCGCCTGCGCGTTCGCGACGAGGCCCTCGTCCTCCATGATCTGGAGGTTCCGCAGCCCGACCGCCGCTGCCGTCGGGTGTGCGCTGTTCGTGTACGCGTGCATGAACTTCGCATCGGCCGGGGTGCTCTTGAGGGCGTCGAGGATCGCCTGGGTGACGATGAACGCCCCCATCGGGATGTAGCCGGACGTGATCGCCTTCGCGATCGAAAGGATGTCCGGCTGCACGCCCCACCGCTCGAGGGCGAACCAGTACCCGGTACGCCCGAACCCGGTGATGACCTCGTCCGCGATCATCAGCACGTCGTACCGGTCGCAGATCTCGCGCAGCCTCGGGAAATAGTCGTCGGAAGGCGTCCACACGCCCCCGGCGCCCTTCACCGGCTCCACGATCACCGCCGCCACGGTGTCCGGTCCCTCGCGGAGGATCGCGCGCTCCAGCCAGTGTGCGCACTCACCGTCTGCGTTCGGCTCGCAGTCGCATTCGAGGTTGTCGGGCTTCGCGGTGTGGACGATCTCCGGAACCAGCGGCCCGAAGTACTTCCAGAACGGCGGCAACCCCGTCATCGAAGAGGTCGCGAGGGTCCCGCCGTGGTAGGCCCGCTCACGTGCGATCAGCTTCACCTTGCCCGGCTGGCCCTGGAGGTTCCAGTAGAACCGCGCCACCTTCAGCGCGCCCTCGTTCGACTCCGACCCCGAGTTCGTGAAGAAGACCCCGGCCATGTTGTCGTACGCCAGGTCGATGACCTCCGAGGCGAGCTTGATCGCCGGGACGTTGGAGTAGCCCACGTAGTTGTTCGTGAACGCCACCTTGCGCATCTGCTCCGCCGCCGCGTCCGCCAGCTCGCCCCGGCCGTGCCCCACGGCCACGTTCCAGAGCGAGGACAGCCCGTCGATGTACCGACGGCCTCGGACATCGGTCAGCCAGACGCCCTGCCCGGACTCGAAGATCACCGGCTCGGCATGGTCCGGCGCATAGAACTGCGGGTGCAGGAGGTGCGCCTGGTCCTCGCGCGTCAACGCCTCGTACGTCTCCTGGTCGACCGTCATCGTGCCCTCCCCTGGCTGCTGACTCAGCCCAGCGAGTCTAGGACGTAACCAGAACTTCACCGGGCAATCGGGGGCCGACTCGAACCTTCACGTAGACGGTAGGTTTCGGCAGCGGTAGCGTTCGATCACATCAAGCACTGCCGATGAAAGGCACCCACCGATGGCCCGAGCCATCGACCGCGACGAGCCGAATCCCTCGACCCGCCCTCCGGCCGCCACTGACGAGCCCGTCCGACTTCCCGCTGCCGACGAGACCGTGGGCGCGCAGTCCCGCGCCGAAGCCCAGCACGGCATCTCGACCTTCCGGTCGCTCCGTCACCGGAACTATCGACTCCTCTGGATCGGGACGCTGTTCTCCTCCAGCGGCCTCTGGCTGCAGCAGGTCACCATCAACTGGCTTGCCTTCGACCTGTCCGGCTCGTCGTTCGTCGTCGGCCTCGCGAGCGGCGCACGCTCGCTCCCGCTGCTCGGCCTCGGCCCGGTCGGCGGTGTGATGGCGGACCGGTATGACAAGAAGCGGCTGATGCTGCTGACGCAGATCGCGCAGCTGCTCCTCACGTTCGCGTTTGGACTCGTGATCATCGCCGGCTGGATCCAGGTCTGGCACCTCTTCGCCTTTAGCCTGCTCTCCGGCATCGCCTGGGCGCTGAACATGCCCGTCCGGCAATCCGTGGTTCCCACCACCGTCCCGCGCGAGGACATGATGAACGCCATGGCGTTGAACTCCGCCGGGTTCAACATCACCCGCATCATCGGCCCCGCCCTCGCCGGCATCATGATCACCACCGTCGGCCCGGGCGAGAACTTCCTCATCCAGTCCGCCGCCTACCTCGGCGTCGCGATCTCCGTCATGCAGCTCCGACTGCCCGAGGTGAAGCAGGCCGCCCGCGACGTGAACGTGTGGGGCAACCTGAAGGAGGGCGCCGCGTACGTGTGGAAGCACGACACGCTGCGCACGCAGATGTCGCTCGCGCTCGTGCCGGTCGTGATCGCCCTGCCCTACATCGCGATCCTGCCGCAGTTCAACCGCGAGGATCTCGGAGGCGACCCGGGCTCGTTCGGCATGCTGATGGCCGCGCCGGGCCTTGGCGCCGTCTCGGCCACCCTCGTGCTCGCCTCCATGAAGAACATGGATCGGAAGGGGCTGCTGCTCCTGGGGGCCGTGTTCTCCCTCGGGATGTCACTGATCGCGCTCGCCTTCGCCCCATCGCTCTGGGTGGCGCTCCCGATCCTCGTGGTCATCGGCGCCTGCCAGATGGCCTACATGACCACGAACCAGACCGTGCTGCAGCTCACCGCGCCCGATGACTACCGGGGCCGCGTCATGGGCATCTACATGCTTAACCAGGGCATGCTGCCGCTCGGATCGCTCTTCTCGGGCACGATCGCGGACATCTGGTCCGCCCCCATCGCGCTCGCGATCATGGGCGGCCTCGTTGCCCTGATGGCCGTCGCCTTCTTCTTCCGGTCGCCCACGATCCGGAACATGACTACGGGGTAGCCCCCGCTGGTCGACGATCACCGCACAGGCGGCACTGGGATGAGCGCCATGGCTGACGACACCGTGGCGCTCATCCTCGCCTGGCACGATGCCGTGAACGCCGAGCGCACCGCCGAGGCCCTCGCACTGTCGACGTCCGGCATCCGCGTCGGCGGTCCGCGCGGCAGCGCCACCGGCCACGCCGTGCTCGCCGACTGGGTCAGCACCGCCGGCATCCAGCTCACGCCCCGCGCCATCCATCGAGGAGCGCGGGCGTGTTATGTCGAACAGGACGCCCGCTGGGCCGGCAACGCCGGTCCGAGCGACGAGGCGATCCCGGCGTGCACCGTCTTCGAGGTCACCGATGGTCTCGTCGCTGCGGTCTTGCGATATGACTCGCTGGAAGATGCCATCGAGGCGATGAGTGACGCGGTCTCCTCGGAGATCTGGACCGCCGGCTAACCATCGGGTGCGTCCGCCTCGGGCGCATCCGTTTCAGGCGCTCCGAACCGGTCGAGGATCAACTCGCGCACCACCCGCCGGTCGTCCCAGTCGCGCGGTCCGTCCGCGTACTCGATCGTCGACTCGTGTCCCTTGCCCGCGAGCAGCACGAGGTCGCCCGGCTCCGCGAGGTCCAGTGCCCGCCCGATCGCCTCGCGGCGGTCGGCGACGCGCTCGAACCGCTCGCCTTCCACCGCGCCACCCGCGATCATCGCCTGCGCGATCTCGTCGATGATCGCCTCGGACGGCTCGGAACGCGGGTCCTCGTCCGTCAGGATCGAGTAGTCGATCGCCGCGGCGGCGACCCCGCCGAGGCCCGTGCGACGCTCGCGCGCACGCTCCCCCGCGCACCCGAAGACCGCGATGATCCGCCCGTCCACGACCTCGCGCAGCGTCGCGACCACCTTGCGGAGCGCATCCGCCGTGTGCGCATAGTCCACGACCACGGCGAACGGCGCGCCGCTGATCGCCTCCATGCGGCCCGGGACGCCCTCGCACGTCGCGACGCCCGAGGTCGCCCCCCAGATGTCGACGCCGACCGCGGCAGCGACGGTGATCGCCGCCGTGGCGTTGAGCACGTTGAACTCGCCCGGGATCCGCACCGACGCCTCGACGGTGTCCTCGTCCGCGGTCAGCGTGAACGTCGACCCGTCCGACCAGAGCATGACCTCGCTCGCGTACACGTCGAGGTCGGGGTCTTCGAGGCCGTACGTGACCACGCGGCCGCGCGTGCGCTTCGCGAAGTACTCCCAGTTCTTGTCGCCACCGTTCAGCACGGCCACGCCCGGCTTCTGCCGGTGCGCCCCCGGCTGGAGCATCTCGAACAGCCGCGCCTTCGCCGCCCGGTACTTCCCGAAGTCGCCGTGGTAGTCGAGGTGGTCGCCAGACAGGTTCGTGAACACCGCCGCGTCGAACTCGATCGCGTCGAGACGATGCAGGTCGAGGCCGATCGAGGTGGCCTCCACGACCGCGTGTGTGCAGCCAGCGGCCAGCATCTCGGACAGCATGCGGTGCACGTACGGTGCTTCCTGGGAGGTCAGCCGCGTCGGGTTCGGGATCACCTCGTCGTCGATGCGGCACTGGATCGTCGTCAGCAGGCCTGCCTTCAGCCCCCCGCCACGGAGTGCCGCCTGGATCAGGAACGACGTCGTCGACTTCCCGTCGGTGCCCGTGACGCCGATCACCTTCAGCGATCGCGCCGGGTACCCCTCGTGCGCCGCGCTCACCGAGGCGAGCGTCGCCCGCGGGTTGGGCACCCCGACGACCGGGACGCCGAGGTCCCCGAGCGCCGCAGCTCGCTCCGCGTCGGCGATCAGAGCGACCGCGCCCGCGGCGACCGCCGCCGCGGCGAAGTCGTGACCGTCGTTCCGCTCCCCACGAGCGCAGACGAAGAGGTCGCCCGGTCCCACCTGTCGTGAGTCGAACCGGATCTCGCGGACATCGGGCAGCGAGGCACGGTCGACGGACTCGGGGAGCCCCTCGCGCCAGTCACCTCGAGGATTGCGGACGCCATCGGTGGTCTCGTCGGTGGTCATGGGCGGATCGTAGGTGCCGCGTGGCTTGCCCGCCCTCGCGAGGTGCGCTCGGGGCGACACGCTGTAGAATCTCCAGCGCCCCCGGCTCTGATTCGCAGAGACGCGCAGGGCTCCCACGCGAATAGTTGGAGGACACATGGCGGTCTCGCTCACCGAAGAGATGCAGCAGGCGATCAACAACGCATTCGACGATGGCTTCCCGATCGTCTGGTCATCCGTCGACTCAGACGGACAGCCCGTCCTCAGCTTCTTCGGCACCACCCAGGCCTACAGCGACCACGAGATCGCGATCTGGATGCGTGTCCCGGAGCGGGGCTTCCTCGGCCGCATCGCGGAGAACCCTCGGGCCGCCATGCTCTTCCGCAACGCGACCACCCGCATGGGGTTCCAGATCCACGTCGAGGCGAAGCGCGCCGACGACGAAGCGGTCAAGAAGCAGGTCTGGGAGAACTCCCCCCAGCGCGAGCGCGACCAGGACCCGGAGATGAAGGGCACCGCCGTGGTCGCGGAGATCGTCCGCGTGATCCAGCGCGGCGAAGTCGTCATGCAGCGCGACTAGGACCCACGACGAGGACCCTGGCGGGGCGGGGGCTCAGTCCGAGGTCCGGCCGGGCGAGGTCTCCGGCGGCTCCGGACCAGCCTCCTCGGCATCCTCGACACCTTCCCCGGCGCCGTCCTCAGCGGACGCGACCTCGGCAGCCAGCGCCGCCACGGCGGTCGGCTGCGGGGATCCAGACGCGGGCGTGATCGGCACGGTCACGCGCCCGATGCGCGCGGGAATGCCGAGCGTCAGCAGCGCCGCCACCAGCGACAGCCCGGCGAGGACCATGAACGTCCGCTCGAGGCCGACCACGTCGTTCGGCGCGCGAGCCACGATCAGCACGATGAGCGCCGTGCCCACGGTGCCGCCGACGGAGCGGAACATGCCGCGCAGTCCGGTGACCGCCGCGATCCGCGTCGGCACCAGCTCGATGCCGCCGTTGTTCGCGGCCGGCCCCGCAAAGCCGAAGGCGAGTCCCGTGAGGGCGACGAGGAGCGTGATGTAGATGCCGTCCGGGATGGCGAGTCCGAGCAGCGTGACGTTGTGCAGCGACTGTGACAGCACCGCGGTGAGGATCGCCGTCCCGACGAGTCCCGCCTGGATCGGCATCCGGTAGCCGGTCTTCGGCAGGAAGAAGGACGCGACGACGGACGCGCCGATCATGCAGAGCGCCCGGGGCGTGAGCATCCAGCCCGCCTCCGACGAGGAGAGCCCGTACGCACTCTGCGCGTACAGCGGGATGAACGAGAACATCCCGAAGATCACCATGCCGTACACGAAGTTGAGACCGTTCATGTAGAGGAACGGGCGCTTCCAGATCAGTTCGACGTCGAGCAGAGGCGCTCGTGTCCTCATCTCGTGGCGCATCAGCGCGGCGCCCGCCACGACCCCGATCACCACCGACGCGACCGCGACGCTGATGACCGGGTCGCGGTCCGTATGCGCGACCTCGGTCAGCCCGTAGATCACGCCGAGGACGCACGCGCTGAGCAGCGCCGCCCCCACGAGGTCGATGCGCTGGCGCGCCTGGGGCACGCTGATCGGGACGATCCGCAGCGCCGCGAACGCGACGAGGATCGCGAGCGGCGCATTCACGATGAACGTCCAGCGCCAGTCCAGGTGCTCGACGATCATGCCGCCCAGCACCGGCCCGATGATCGAGCCCACCGGGAACACGGACGAGATCAGCCCCAGCATCCTCGCGCGGTCCTCGGGGTAGGCGTCGCCGACGATGCCGTACGCGGACGGCAGCAGGCTGCCGCCGGCCAGCCCCTGCACCAGCCGCGCGGCGATGAGCACATACACGTTGGGAGCCAGCCCGCACGCGATCGACGACGCGCCGAAGAGCAGCACACCGCCCGCGAACATCCGCCGACGTCCCAGCTCGTCGCTGAGCTTGCCGACGATCGGCATCGCCACCGCCTGCGCGAGCGTGTAGATCGTGAGCACCCAGCCGACCCAGGCGAGCGGTGCATCCAGCCCCTCGATGAGGTCCGGTAGCGCTACCGAGATCATCGAGTTCTGCATCGAGGACGCCAGGAGCGCCGCCGCAACCACGCCAAAGACCACGTAGCTGGTCCGGCCAACGTCCTGCTGCACGAGTGCCTCGAGTTCCATCACGGGGGCCGCGGCGGGTGGATTCCCCAACGCCGACGCATTTCGGCCCGAATCGAATCGTAGGTCGACTCTCCCGTGGACGTAAGGGTGCCACCGAAACGTTACTGGCCGATATCGCGGCTCCAGGCCCGGGAGGCCGCGTCGCCACGAAGAAGTGGGCTGTCAGGGGGCCGGTACGCCGGATTCTGTACCGCGTCCTGTGCCCACCAGGGCGCGGCGACGGCCATCCATCTAGGACGGCGGTTACCCGCCGCCTCCAGCAGCCTACCCGGGTGCAGGGTCGGGCGGCCCGTATGCACCCCTATTTGGCCTTGCTCCGAGTGGGGTTTGCCCGGCCGCCACGTTACCGCGACGCCGGTGCGCTCTTACCGCACCATTTCACCCTTACCCCGACGCTCCGAGGAGCACCGGGGCGGTTTGTTTCTGTTGCACTTTCCGTCGGCTCACGCCGCCCGGCCGTTAGCCGGCACTCTGCCCGAAGGAGTCCGGACGTTCCTCCCGCCCCCCGAGGGGGACCGGCGGCCGTCTGGCCCCCTGACCCTGAGAGCGTACCCGGAACCCACCGCACGAGCCCCGCGTCTCCCTCCGCGGGGCGAGGCAAATCGGGTAGTGCGATCTCGCCGCCCCACCCGCACGATGTACGCACAGCGGGGTAGGAGGACGGACGAGGGATGGCCGAGCGGCTGCGCACACGCATCGAGGAAGTCACCAGCCGGCAGCTGGAGGTGGCGCGACTGCTCGCCGAGGGCCGCACGAACCCTGAGATCGCGTCCGCCCTCGGCATCACCCTCGACGGTGCAAAGTACCACGTCTCCGAACTCCTCGGACGCCTCGGCCTCGACCGCCGCGAGGAAGTCGCGGAGTGGTACCGCACGGAGCGTCGAGGCCAGCGTCTCCGCCGCCTCTCCGCACTCTTCGCCACCGCGCCGCGCGCCTTCCTCGCCGCCGCCGGCCTCACCGCGGTCGTCGCGGTCGGCTTCCTGCTCGTCGCGGCGCTCGAGGGCGGCCGGGCCGACGACCCGGTCGTCGCGGCCTCCGCCACCCCGACGGCCTCAGTCACGTCGTCCGAACCAGGCGTGACACCGCCCGTCGGGGCAGTCGGAGACGCCTCGGACGTCCCATCGGGCCTCCAGTCGTTCCCCGCGACGCTCGCCCAGCGCCTCGGCTCCGCGACGCTTCCGACGGTCGTCTCCTGGGAACGGGTCGACTGGTTCGACGGCTGCTTCGAGGTCACACCCCCGGGAGGATGTCCGCTCTCCGTCTCTCCCGTCCCCGGCTACCGCGTCGTGCTCGACCACCGGGGTGAGGAGTACGTCGCCCACACCGCCCTCGATGCTGGGCGGTACGCCCTCGCGAGCGCCCCGGCAGTCGAGGCGTTCGACGTCGTGTTCCGGTGGACGGGCGCCCAGAGCGATGCTGGCTTCCTCTGCCTGGACCTCCAGCTCTCGGCAGACGGTTTCGGTTCCATCGCGTCCTGTGGGGAGGCTCGCACCCCTGTCGATCTGACGTCCGACAACGACGCGGACCAGCACGGATTTCTCGATCGTGTCTATCTGACATGGTTGCTCGGGAGGGGCGCATTTGACATCGCCGATGCGGGTCGCCCTTCGATCCCGCTCGTCCGATCCCGCGGATCCGGCCCTTCGGCACCGCCGGGAGTGCAACGATCCGCAGAGGAATGGGGGCGCCTTGAGGCAGTGCAGGCGTACACCGGAAGCGCACCCGTCGACGCCGCTATTGCCACGTGGACGTCCGCCGGCTCAAGCGACTGCCCGTGGGTTCGCGTAGCGCGCGAGGGGATCGCAACGAGAGGCGACTGCGCGGGAGACCAGTCATACGGGAGGATCCTGCCTGACACCGACCTGGAGCGTCTTTACATCTGGCTCGACGGCTATCAGTCCTTCGACCGCGAAGAGCGCGGCGCAAGAGTGGCGTTCGAGGGGCTGGGTCCGAGGCTGTCGGACGGGGCGTTCCGTGACGAGGTGCAGGCTTGGCTCACCTCCATCGCCGCCTCTCAGGGAGACTCCTGGGCCGGCCCTACCTCCGTCGAGTAACCCGCACCGTCTTCCCGTCGACGACCGCCTCCGCGAGCACCGCGCGCAGGAGCAGCGCACGCTCCGCCTCGTCGAGGGCGTCCCAGTCGCCCAGCAGGCGCCGCCGGAGTTCGTCCGTGTCGGCCTGCTCCTCCAGGGCGGGACGGTCCATCTCGTGGAGCTCCGTGACCACCGGCCCCACGCGCGAGACGAGTTCGTAGTAGCGCCACTCCCCGGCGACCCACCGTTCGAGCGCCTCGGACAGCTTGCGCTCCACGCGATGGCGTCGCGCCTCCGGGTCCGGCCCCTCGGCGGGCCGTGCCGCCACCGGGTGCTGGTCGGGCCGCGCGAGCTCGTCGCGGATCGCCGCTTCGAGGACCTCGGTGCGGACGCCTCGAGCGCGGCACGTCCCGCGGGCCGTCGCGTTCTCGCAGCGATATGAGACCGAGACTCCCGACTGCGTCTGGCGGCGCTCCCCGATCATCGGGCTGCCGCAGCGCCCGCAGCGCAGCAGGCCGGCCAGCGGATACTCGTGGCGCTCCTGCTCGGTCTTCGAGGTGCGCCGCTCGCCCATCCGTCGTTGCGTCGCGTTGAATGTCGCGCGGTCGATGAGCGCCGGGTGCGACGCCGGTACCACCACGCCGAGCCGCCGGTAGAGGCCCGTGTAGGCGGGGTTCTTCAGCACAGTGCGCACGGAACCGGGCGTCCACGCACGGCCCAGCCGCGTCTTGATCCCGTCGCGGTTGAGCTGCGCGGCGATCCTCCGGAGGCCCTCGCCCTCGTCGAGGTAGGCGCGGAACATCCGCTTCACCACCTGCGACTCGCGAGGATGCGGCATCAGCGCCCGGTCCTCCACGAGGTACCCGTACGGCGGGCGTCCCAGCACGAGTCCACGCAGCGCCTTCGCGCGCATCGACTCGCGCGCGCGCTCGCGTCGGCGCTCATCCTCGGGCCGTGTGTCCCAGTCTGCCGCGAGGGCCGCCTCTGGCGTACGGCCATCCGCGAACTTCAGGCTGCTGGTCAGGCCATCGACGAGGAGCAGGCGCCGGGCGCGCTCGAGTGCTGTCTCGCCGAGCACCTGCACGGTTGCGACCACCACCGGCGGCGCGAGCTGGACGCTCCCCCGTCTCGTCTGCAGCTCACCGACCAGGTGGAGGAAGGCGAACCGCCCCGCTGCCGAGGCCTCCTCGAAGATCTCCGGCGTGCCCAGGCCTTCACCGCGGGCGCAGGCCCGCACGGCCGTGCGCTGGATCGAGGCATCAAGCGGAGGATCGACATCCTCGATCGGTCGGACGTACGCCAGCACGGCAGAGCGTTGCTCCATGCCCTGTCACTCCAGGCCCCCGCCTGCGCCGATCGAGCATAGCCCGGCAGCGGGAGGTCGGGACGCGCCCCACGATGTAGTGCGATGTACGATCGGGACGTGCTCATCAACGTCGCCACCCTCTCCCAGGAGCCGATCGGCTCCTCTCGTCGCTACCAGGCGGATGGCGAGGCCGTCTCCGTGCCCGAACGCGACTTCGAGCAGGCGATCACCGGCTCGATCCGCCTGATCCACAGCGAGCGAGGCATCCTCGTCATGGCCTCGCTCGACCTCGAGCCCGTCGGGCTGATGTGCGACCGCTGCCTCGAGCCCTTCGAGTGCCCCGTGCACATCGAGTTCGACGAGGAGTACGTCATCGCCCGTGATCCCACCACCGGACACCGGATCGAGACGGACGGCGACGAGTTCACCGTGGACGGCTCGTGGCATCTCGACCTCAGCGAGGCAGTACGGCAATATGAGGAGTCTGCGCTGCCGATCCAGTCGATCTGTCGACTGGGTTGCCGGGGCCTATGCCCCTCCTGCGGACAGAACCTGAACGAGTCGTCCTGCGGCTGTGCCGTGGGTAGTGATCATCGATGGAGCGCCCTCGCCTCGCTGGCGGAGCAGCTCCGAGATGGAGACGAGGAGGAGCACCATGGCGCTCCCGAAGCGTAGGACCCCGAACGCGAAGAAGAACTCGCGGCGCAGCCACCACAGCGTGGCCGTCCCGCAGCTGGTCCGCGACCCCGCGACCGGCGGCAAGAAGGTGAACCACACCGCCGGCGGCGCCCGCGACCGCAAGGGCCGCCCGATCGAGACCGACGAGGCATAGCCCGCTCGATCTAGAGTCCGTCCGCATCCAACCGGCCCTATCTAGATCGGCACCGAGATGGTTGACCTCGCTCACTTCGCCGCGCTCCCCGTCGCCCCCAACGTCGCCTGGGTGTTCCCCGGCCAGGGGGCGCAGGCCGTCGGCATGGGCCAGGACCTCGCCGCCGATCATCCCGCCGCCCGCGAGGTGTTCGAGGCCGCCGACGCCGCCCTCGGCGTCCCGATCTCGACGATCTGCTTCGAAGGCCCCGCCGAGGAGCTCACCCGCACGGTGAACACGCAGCCGGCGATCGTGACGCACTCGGTCGCCGCGCTCGCTGCGGCCGTCGCCAGCGGCGCGATCACCCACCGGCCCGCGTTCGTCGCCGGCCACTCCCTCGGGGAGTACGCCGCGCTCATCGCCGCCGGCGCCGTCTCCTTCGATGACGGCGTGCGCCTGGTGCAGGAGCGCGGCCGCCTGATGCAGGAGGCCTGCGACGCCGAGCCCAGCACGATGGCCGCGGTCCTCGGCCTCGAGCCGGACGCCCTCGGCGAGGTCTGCGCGAAGGCCGGCGCCCACATCTGCAACATCAACGCCCCCGGCAACATCACCATCGGCGGCACCGCCGCCGCCGTGGAAGCCGCCGCCGCCGGCGCGACCGAGGCGGGCGCGTCCCGCGTCGTCCCCCTCACCGTCTCCGGGGCGTTCCACACGCCGCTCATGCAGAGCGCCGCGGACGGCATGCGCGCCGTCCTCGCCGGCGTCGCGTTCACCGCGCCGGGGGTCCCCGTCGTCTCGAACGTCACCGCGCAGCCGCTCACGGACGGATCGGCGTTCGCCCTCGAGCTCACCTCGCAGATCACCAGCCCGGTCCTGTGGGCCGCCTCCGTCGGTACGATGGCGGCGGCAGGCGTGACCGAGGTCATTGAGTTCGGCCCCGGCAAGGTGCTCACCGGCCTCATCCGCCGGATCGACCGCGCCGTCGAATGCCGCAACATCGGAACCGCCGAGGAGGCACGGGTATGACCACGGGCGCTACGGACGACCCTCGATCCCTCGCGGGCAGGACCGCCATCGTCACCGGCGGCGGACGCGGCATCGGCCGCGCCATCGCCACCGAGCTCGCCCGCGCCGGTGCGAACGTCATCATCACCTACCGCGAGAACCAGTCGCTCGCGGACGCCGTCGCGCGCGACCTCCAGGGCCAGTGGCACGCCGATGTCCGCGCGATGCAGTGCGACGTGCGCGAGGGCAGCGACATCGACCGCGTCGTCAACGAGGCGCGCATGGCCTTCGGTGGCGTCAACATCCTGGTGAACAACGCCGGCATGACCTCGGACAACCTGCTCATGCGCATGTCCGAGCAGGCCTGGGACGACGTCCTGGACACGAACCTGCGCGGCACCTTCCTCGCCTGCAAGTCCGCCGTCCGCCAGATGATCAAGGACCGCTGGGGCCGGATCATCAACATCACCTCGGTCGTCGGTGTCGCCGGCAACCCCGGGCAGTCCAACTACGCCGCCGCGAAGGCCGGCATCATCGGCTTCACGCGCTCGCTCGCCCTCGAGGTCGCGTCGCGCGGGATCACGGTCAACTGCATCGCCCCCGGCTTCGTGCTCACGGACATGACCTCCGGCCTCTCGGACGAGCAGAAGGAAGTCATCCGCGGTCGCATCCCCATGGGACGCTACGCCGAGCCCGGCGAGATCGGCCCCATCGTCGCCTTCCTCGCGTCGGACGCCGCCTCCTACATCACCGGGCAGGTCATCAACGTCGATGGCGGCCTGGTGATGGCCTAGTTCGTGATCGGGTAGGACGCACGGCCATGCCCAGCACTTCCCGAGCCCAGTCGCGGCGACGCTCCCGCATCGCCGCGTTCCAGGTGCTCTTCGAAGCCGATCAGCGCACCCTCCCGCTCGATGTCGTCGCCCGACGACAACTCGCGGAGGCCCCCCTGACCCCGGATGCGGTGCATTTCGCGCGCGCGCTCGTGGAGGGCGTCCGCGCCCACCTCGGTGAGATCGACGCCACGATCGCCATGCACGCGCCCGCATTCCCGCTGGGAGACCTGTCGCCGGTCGACCGGAATGTGCTCCGCCTTGCAATCTACGAAGTGCTCTTTGATACTCAACGCGCTCCACTCAGGGTGGCCATCAATGAGGCCGTCGACATTGCCAAGGGCTATGGGTCGGAGTCTTCCGGGCGCTTCGTCAACGGAGTGCTCGGCGCAGTCGCATTAGAGGCGGCTCGGCGCTACGGAGCCGACGAGTCTGATCCAGACTCTGACCTGCCGAGCGATTAGGAGGGACGCAGTCAGTGGCCACGATCTTCGAGCGGGTCCGGGGTCTCATTGTTGAGCAGTTGGGTGTCGAGGAAGACGAGGTGACGAGTAACGCCTCGTTCGTCGACGACCTGAACGCCGACTCGCTCGACCTCGTCGAGCTGATTATGTCCATCGAGGAGGAGTTCTCGAAGGACGGTTCCAACATGGAAATCTCGGATGAGGATGCGGAGAAGATCCGGAACGTCCAGGACGCGATCGACTACCTCCGCGACCAGGGTATTGAGGACTAACCACCGCGAGGACGGGAGACGGCCGGGCTTAGCTGCCCGGGCCGTCCCCTTGAATCTGAGAATCTGATCCAGGAGTTGCGCCCCGGGAGTCCATTCGGCTCACCGGGGCGTATCATTACGCAAGATGAATTTTTTCGGCGTCGGACCGGCGGAAGCGGGCCTGGTCTTTGTGATCGCCCTCATCGTTGTCGGGCCCCAGCGCTTCCCCGAGATCATGCGGCAGGCCGGACGCTGGTACCGGGTCGCCCGTGCATACTCCAACGAAGTCATGCAGGACGTCCGCAGCGCCGTCGATGACATCGAGCGCGAGGTGAAGGCCGAGACGGGCGACCTGAGGGCCATCCGCGAGTTCGCGGACATCGGCAAGGACCTCAAGGCTGCCCAGAAGGACGCCGAGGAGATCGGCCGCGAAGCGGATGGGGTCCTCCGCGACCGGCCCGCCACCCCCAGCGTCTCCCCCAGCGTGACGAAACCCCTGACCGCCGATGAGGCGAAGCGCTCCATCCGTCCCTCCCAGCGCAGCACGCCCGCCGTCTCCACCCCGGGTGCCGGAGACGCCGAGGGCGTCCCACCGATCGAGTTGGTCGAGCAGGCCAGGGAGACACCTGAGGCCGAGGCGGCCGCAACGCCATCGACGCCATCGACGCACGCGCCGACCACCAGCAACTTCGACCCGTTCAGCAAGAAGCCCGCGAAGAAGGGGCCGCTCCTCATCCCCCGCGAGGCTGCCCCCACCGAGGCTGACGAGCGTACCGAGTGACCACGGAGACCCCGCCTACCCCCACACTGACGCCTGAGCCGCCGGAGGAAGACCCCGGCGCGGACATGACGCTCATCGAGCACCTGCTCGAACTCCGCACCCGCGTGACCTGGATGGCTGCCGCTGTGGTCGTCGGGATGTCGTTCTTCTTCGTCCCCGCCTTCGGCTTCCGCGCGATCGAGTACCTCCTGACGCCGGCACGGCAGTCCGTCCCGGACTTCCGGCCCCAGTTCATCGAGCCCATGGAGAACATCGCGGTCTATTTCCAGGTCGCCCTCCTCGGCGGGCTGACCCTCGCGATGCCGGTGATCGTCTACCACGTGATGCGGTTCGTGACCCCGGCGCTCACGAAGCAGGAGAAGAAGTGGGTCTTCCCCATCACCCTCGGCGCGTCCGGAGCGTTCCTCGCCGGTCTCGCATTCGGGTTCTGGGTGGTGCTCCCCTTCACGCTGGGGTTCTTGCTCACCTTCGGTGACTCGTTCGCCCAGCCGGACTGGCGCATCGGGAACTACATCAATTTCGTCGTGCGTATCCTGCTCGTCATGGGGTTCGTCTTCGAGACCCCGCTCATCGTGATGGGCCTCGCGAAGTTCGGCGTGGTCAACGCCCGGAAGCTCCTCGGTTGGTGGCGATACGCCATCATCCTGGCGTTCGTGATCGCTGCCGTCGTCACCCCGACCATCGACCCGGTCACCCAGGCCCTCGTCGGCGGCCCGATCGTCGTGCTCTATTTCGTGGGCATCGGGCTCGCGTGGCTCGTCCGGCGGTGATCGCCTTCGCGGACCCGAACGGCGTAACTGCTCACTCAAGTGCTCGTATGATTGCCGTCCACAGGGCCCTCTGCTACGCTCCTCGCGATGCGTACCGTGGCGCTTCCGCGCGCTTCCGCTCCCGCTTCCACGTCGACCGCGGCGAGCCCTTCGGCGCGCGCCGTGGCTGACCTGCGCGCGTCCGCACCGCCGGCCCTCCGCCCGCTCTACGACGTCCCCCCGGTCGCGGTCGAACTGTACGAGGAGATCGCGGACTGCCCGATGTGCGACCTCGCTCGGACGCGGACGCAGACCGTCCCGGGCTCCGGCCCATTGCCGTGCGACCTGATGTTCATCGGCGAAGGCCCCGGCCAGCGCGAGGACGAGCTCGGACTCCCCTTCGTCGGGCGCTCGGGCCAGTTCCTCGACGAGTTGCTCGCGTCCATCGGACGCTCGCGCGTGGACGTGTATGTCA